>CAZPUH010000858.1:0-3875 GCA_964589215.1 uncultured Myxococcales bacterium
GGACGGACGGGTGTCCACGACCTTGTCTTCGATGGCTCCGCAGAAGGGGCAACGCATGGGGGGCTTCGGGGTTATGCTTTCGCTACCACAGATGAACGAGCTGCGCCTTACGGTCAACGGAGAGACGCGTACCGCCGCCCCGGGAACCACGGTGGCGGGACTGCTGGCCGCGATGGGGGTCGACCCCGCCCGCGTGGCGGTCGAACGCAACCAGGACGTGGTTCCGCGGCGGACCTGGACGGAGGCGCCGCTGGCCGACGGCGACCGGATCGAGGTCGTGGCCTTCGTCGGAGGGGGCTCGGACGCGTCGCCCGCCGGCGGGGACGACCCGCTGGTCATCGGGGGCCGGACCTTCCAGTCCCGGCTGCTGGTCGGGACCGGCAAGTACCGGACCCTGGAAGAGGGCCGGGAGGCCATCCGCCGCTCGGGCGCGGAGATCGTGACGGTCGCGCTGCGCCGGGTGGACCTGACGCCGGGCAAGCCCAACGTGCTCGACACGATCGACCGCACCCGCCAGACGATCCTGCCCAACACGGCCGGCTGCTACACGGCCGAGGACGCCGTCCGCACCTGTCGCCTCGCGCGCGAGCTGGGGATCGCCGACCTGGTGAAGCTGGAGGTCATCGGCGACGAGCGCACGCTGTTCCCCGACGGGGTGGCCACGCTGGAGGCGGCGCGCATCCTGGTGAAGGACGGCTTCACCGTGCTCCCCTACTGCATGGACGACCCGATCCTGGCCCGCAAGCTGGAGGACGTCGGGTGCGCCGCGGTCATGCCGCTGGCGGCGCCCATCGGTTCGGGGCTGGGCATCCGCAACCCCTACAACCTGCGGATCATCATCGAGCAGGCCAAGGTGCCGGTGCTGGTCGACGCGGGCGTGGGGACGGCCTCCGACGCGGCGGTCGCGATGGAGCTGGGCTGCGCGGGCGTGCTCATGAACACGGCGATCGCGGGCGCGCGCGACCCGCTGATGATGGCCGAGGCCATGCGCGACGCCGTGATCGCCGGGCGGAAGGCGTTCCGGGCCGGCCGCATCCCGCGCAAGCTGTACGCGACGGCGTCCTCTCCGGTCGACGGCTTGATTGAATAGCCGCGGGGCGCCGCGCCTCTACATCGTCACGGACCGGACGGCGACGGGCGGCCGGCCGCTGTCGGCGGTCGTACGCGCAGCCCTGGTCGGCGCGCTCCGGGGTGGGCTGAGCGGCGACGAGCTGGCGGTGCAGCTGCGCGAAAAAGATCTGCCGGGTCGCGCGCTCCGCGAGCTGGCCGGCGAGCTGCGTGACGTCACGCGCGCGTTCGGGGCGGCCCTTTGGGTCAATGATCGCGTCGACGTCGCGCTGGCCGTGGAAGCCGACGGCGTTCATCTGGCCGGCACGTCGCTGTCACCCGCCGACGCGCGGGCGGTGGCGCCGCGCCTGGGCATCGCGATCTCGACGCATGCGCCGTCCGAGCTGCAGGATTTCGATGGTTCGCGCCGCGGAAGCGTCCGGATCGACTTCGCCGTGTTCGGCCCGATCCGCGACACGCCGTCCAAGCGGAGCTACGGCCCCCCCGTCGGGCTGGAGGCGTTGCGGGCGGCGGCCGGCGCGGGCGTGCCGCTGCTGGCGATCGGCGGCCTGTCCGCGCAAGACGTCCCCGCGGTCGTCGCGGCCGGCGCGCGCGGGCTGGCCTGCGTCCGCGCCGTCATGAGCGCCGCAGACCCCGACAAAGACGCGTATTTACTGGCGCAGGCGCTCGCCGCGGTGCCTGTCACGCAACCGCATCAGACTTGACACTATTTGTAACCACCGTACTCTCGTGCCCCAATTTCCACGGCCGAGCCGGGGAAAGACAGTGACATCGTCAACGTTCGTAGGAGGGCAGTAAATGGCAACCGGTAAGGTCAAATGGTTCAACGACGCCAAGGGGTACGGGTTCATTGCGCGTGAAGATGGTCCGGATGTTTTCGTCCACCACACGGCAATCATGTCGGAGGGCTTCCGTTCGTTGAGCGAAGGCCAGGAAGTCGAATTCGACATCACCGAGGGTCCCAAGGGACTGCAGGCCGCGAACGTTCGCAAGCAAGCGTAGCTCTCGTTTCAATTGTCGAAACGGCCAGGACCCCTCCGGGTACCCTGGCCGTTTTTTTTGGTGGAGGCGGATCGGACCGGATCGGCTGCCGAGAGCGAGAGCGAGTTCGTGCCCGAGGGAGGCGAGGGGCTGGCGGCGCGCGTGGGGCGGCCAGAGTATCGGAAACCGTCAGCCGGTGCGTTCGGCGACCAGGGTGACTTCTTCTTCGGCGGCGCGGCCGCGGTTGGCGGGGTGGACGCGGAAGCCGGCGCGCTGGGCCAGGATGGCGGCTGCGGCGCGCACGATTTCGGCGAGCGCTGGTTGAACGTCCTCGACCCAGGCGTAGCCGTCCTCCTCGCCCTCGTAGTTTTCGGGGAATTCGCGGCGAAGGTCGATTCGCAGCGTGAAGTCTCGTTGCTCGGTGTACGGCACGTTCGATCATTAGCATGCGCCGGGGGCGATTCTTCCAGCCGCGTTCCGGCGCTGCTGGTGTTGCATCTGTGCTGGCGGGCCGACCGCCAGGCTCACGCGAATGCGACGGCTGCTTCCAGCTGCAGGAACGCGGCGTAGCGCTGGGCGGCGGCGGCGATCGCGGCGAGCTGCTCTGCGGTGAGGCTGTCGAAGGGGTGAACCGCGATCGCCACGCCGGCTCGGCCCAGCGTGCGGCGCCAGGTGCCGACCACCCGGCCGCCGAGCAGCACGCACGGCGCCAGCATGCCGCCGCCCGCGTTCAGACGGCGCGCGTGCGCCGGGTCCAGCAGCGCCGCGCGGTCCTTGTAGGCGACCAGGATCTCGTCGAACGGCGGCACCAGATGGGCCTCGGCCAGCGCGGCGCGCGCGGGCCGTGAGACGTCCGGGTCGCGCCAGGCCGGCTGCCCCGCCAGCGTCTCGCGCGCCAGCTCGGGCTCGACGCGCTGAACGGCCGCGCGCGCCTCCGCGGGCGGCAGGCCGGCCCACCAGACGAAGTCCGCCAGGGTGGCCGGGCCCCGGCTGAGGAAGTAGCGGCGCGCCAGCTCCGCCAGCGCGCGCTCGCGCGGCCAGGGGGTGCGCGGCCGCGGGGCTCTCCCCTCCAGCAGCGCGTACGTCGCAGACTTGGCGCGCGGGGCGCCGCTGCAGATGACGCCGTCCAGCTCGGCCCGGCCAAGGAGGTGCGAGAGGCGCCGGCCGTCCGTCGTCGAGACGCCGGCGGCCTGCAAGGCGGCGCCCAGCTCGTCCCGGGTCAGATGCGCGCCCCCCGCCAGCGCGCGCTCGAGTGCCGCGCGGCTGCGCCGGAACGTCGGCTCGTCGAGGCCCAGCTCGCGAAAGCGGCGCGCCGCCCGCCGCACCATCACCGGCCCCACCAGCGGCAGCAGCCAGTGCAGATCTGACGCCGCGACCAGCTGCCACGTCCAGCGCATGGCGTGGGTCCGGATGACCGCGCCCGTCTCGAGCGCGCGCAGGATGGCCGCCTCGGTCACCGCGCGTCCGCCCAGACGCAGCCCGACGGCCCAGCGCGCGCCCGCCGGGTCCTGGGCCTGGATTGCGCCCATCCAGCCGACCAGCGCCGCGGGATCCGGGTGCGGGTGGCGCGTGATGTCCTGCGCTGCCAGGCGGTGCGCCGCGACGCGCGCGTCGCCGTCGAGGGAAGCGTCGGGCGCCCGCCGCGGCATCCCGGCGTTTTACCAGCCGGCGCGCCGCGCCGGCAGGCCCGAGCTACTGTCGCGCCCGCCGGCGGCGAAGACCCAGCGCGGCCGCCAGCGCGACCAGCGAACCCAGGCCGTACGAGAGGCCGCCCCCGAGGTCGCAGCCGCACCCGGTGTCGGCCTTGTTGCCGCCCGTCCCCGTCC
>CAZPUH010000859.1:0-4247 GCA_964589215.1 uncultured Myxococcales bacterium
ACGACGTAAAGCCCCTCGTCGACCTTCTTGAACGCAGGGCTCTTGCGCAACGTCTTCTCGATGAGCTGACAGCTCGTCTTGGCGGCGGCGTTCATGTCAAATCGGTACCACGGATAAAGTAAACTCACCACCGCCGATGCGCGCTTGCCGGCATTGCTCACACGCCAACGCCGACCACTTGAGCTTCTGCTCACAGTGTGGCCGGTGGCTTGGCGCGCCCACCGGCAAGCTGGCCGCGGCCGTCGGGAGCATTCCCGAGCGGGTCCGTGCGCCGGCGGCTTACCTGCGGACGATGGCCGCCACCCCGCGGCCGGCTGGCCTGACCGGGCCGGCCACGGTCGCCTTCCGGGGCCCCGGTCCCGGCACCGCCGTCGCGAAGTCGCCGACGGGGATCCGCTGGGCCGGCGACGCCATCGGTTACATCTACGTGTACCTGCGCGACAAGCTGGACGCGGGCGAGCGCCGCCGGCGGCTCATCGACGAGCGCGCCGGGGCCGAGGCGCTGCTGACGGGGGCCGTCACCGAGCTGGGGACGACCATCTTGCGGGAGGGGATCCAGCACCCCGACCTGACGGGGCTGCTGGAGGCGATCGGCCGGGCTCATGCGCGCCGCGAGTCCGCCGCCGCGGACCTGGCGGCGGCCGACACGCTGCAGACCGCCGAGGCGGCCCGGTTGACCTCCCAGGAAGAGGCTGCGGAGGCCGAGTGGCGGGCCAGCGACCGGGCCAGCCGCGACGCCGACGAGATCCTGCGCGGGGCGGCCGACGATCGGGGCGTCGCGGGCGCGCGCCTCGGGCGGGTGAAGGACGAGCGGGCGCGGCTGGCGCGCGACATGGCCAGCGGCGGGCTCAGTCAGGCGCGGGCCGCGCAGCTCGCGCACGAGGCGGTCGGCCTGGCCGACGAGCAGCGCGCGCTGGAGCAACTCACCGAGCGACTGGACCGCCAGCTGGCCGACCTGCGCGACAACTCGATCGCCCTGCGCACGGCGGCCGCGGCCGCCAAGACCAAGCTGGAACAGGCGGTGGCGGCGCGGCGCGCGGCGGCCGCCTCGATGGCCGCCAGCATCGCCGGGCGGCAGCGCGACCGCGTCCTGGCCGAGCGCGAGGCGGCGGAGCTGACCGAGCAGCTGGGGCGGGTGGCGGCCGAGATCCGCGCCCCGCACGGCGCGCTGCTGTCGACGTACCAGACCATCGACAGGCTGACCGCGACCATCGCTGACCGGGGGTCGCAGATCGCGCTCATCGAGCAGATGCAGGCCCACTACGACCAGCGCAAGCTGCTCACCGGCGTCGGGCTGCTCACCAGCCTGCTGGGGGCGACAGCCGCCGCGATCTGGGCCGTGCTGAGGTGACGGGCGGGCCGCGCTAACCGGCGCGCGCGGGGAGCGCTTCGGCGGCCAGCAACTGGAGGCCACCGAGCGGCGTGATGGCGCCCAGCACGCCGACGCCGGTCAGCGCCAGAGCGTAGAGGCTGCCGGCAAAGACGACGACGCCGGCGGTGAGCAGGGCCAGGATGACGCGCCCGCGGCGCAGCCGGTCGCCGGCGGCCGCCACGGCCAGCGCCGCGACCGCGTGCACCAGGTGGTAGAGCGCGCCGGTCCGGTAGATCTCCATCATGGCGGGCGTCAGCCGAGCCCGCACCGCGTGCGCGCCGAACGCGCCGGCGGCCACGGCGGTGAAGCCCAGGATGCCGGCCAGGCCGAACCCGCTGCGCCTCACGCGGCCGGCGTCCCCTGGCTGTCGCGCGACAGCCCCAGCGCGCGCATCTTCTTGTGCAGGTTCGTGCGCTCGATGCCCAGCAGCGCGGCCGTGCGCGAGATGTTCCAGCCGTTCTCGTCCAGCTTGATGCGGATGTACTCGCGCTCCATGTGGTCGCGGAACTCGCGCAGCGGCAGCGCGCGCGCCTCGGCGGGCAGCTCGACCCGCGGCAGCTCGGCGGGGGCGGCGGCCGCGTCACGCTGGCGCCGCGACACCTCGGCCACGATCTCGTCGCGCAGGTCGCCGACCCCGATGCTCTCCTCCGACAGGATCACCAGGCGTTCGATCTCGTTGCGCAGCTCACGCACGTTGCCCGGCCACGAGTAGGCCGACAGCACGGCCAGCGCCTCGTCGGAGATGGGCTTCACCTTCATGCCGTTTTCGCGGCAGGCCAGCTCGACGAAGGCGGCCGCCAGCAAGGGGACGTCGTCGGCGCGGTCGCGCAGCGGCGGCGCGCGCAGCGGCACCACGTTGAGGCGAAAGTAGAGGTCCTCGCGGAACTCGCCGGCGGCGACGGCCGCCTGCAGATCGCGGTTGGTGGCGGCGACGACGCGCACGTCGACCTTCAAAACCTGCTCGCCGCCGACGCGCGAGAACTCGCCCGACTGCAGCACGCGCAGCACCTTGGCCTGCGCGGACAGGTTCATGTCGCCGATCTCGTCGAGGAAGATGGTCCCGCCGTCGGCCATCTCGAAGAGGCCCCGCTTGCGGGCGGTCGCGCCCGTGAAGGCCCCCCGCTCGTGCCCGAAGAGCTCGGACTCGATCAGCTCCTTGGGGATGGCCGCGCAGTTCACCTTCACGAACGGCTTGGCGACCAGCGCGCTGGACCGGTGAATGGCCTTGGCGATCAGCTCCTTGCCGGTGCCCGACTCCCCGGTGATCAGCACGCGCGTGCGGGTGGGGGCGACCTTCGCGATCTGCGCCTTCAGCGCGTTCATGGCGGCGCTCTGCCCGACCATCTCCGAGCGTTCCTCGGCCAGCGCGCGCAGCCCCTCGACCTCGCGGGCCATGGCCCGCCGCTCGAGCGCGTTGCGCAGGGCGACCATCAGCCGCTCGCGATCCAGCGGCTTTTCGATGAGGTCGTACGCGCCGGCCTTGGTGGCGCGCACGGCGTCAGCCAGCGTGGCGTGGCCCGAGATCATGATGATCGTGGGCTGCGTCTCGGCCTTCAGCTTGGCCATCCGCTCGAGCGTGTCGAGGCCGGAGATGCCCGGCAGCTGGACGTCCAGCAGCAGAACGTCGGCGGCGACCTCGGGCAGACGGGCCAGCGCCTCTTCGCCGCTGGAGGCCTCCTCGACGTTGAAGCCCTCTCCCTCCAAACCCATCCGCACCGTGCGCCGGATGTTTTTCTCGTCGTCGACGATGAAGATCGTGGAAGACATGCGCGCTAGACCCTAACAGATCACGCGCGCGGCGGGGCGAGACTCGAGGCTAATCGCGTGTGATGGCGACCACGGCCACTTCATCCCCGGTCGCGACGTCCAGGGCGCGGCGCACATCCTCCGGCAGGTGGATGCGCGCGTCCGGCTCCGGCAGCGCGGGCCAGCGCGTCTCGGCCCGCACCGCCAGGAAGCGCGGCGGCTCCGCGCGCTCGCGGGCGACCAGCACGGTTCGCACGGCCGCCGTCGGCTCGGGCGCCAGCGGGTCGGCGACGCGCGCGGTGCCCGCCGCCTTCACGACGGAGATCTCGTCGGTGGGCGCCTGAAAGTGCGGCCCCCCGTCGAAGGGGTCGATGCGGCTTGCGAACGAGAACCCCACCGCCCGCAGCATCTTCTCGACGCCGCGCGTATCGGGACCGACCTGCCCGATCAGCGCCTGCACGTGGGGCGGCAGCAGGGTCACGTAGATCGGATCCTGCGGGAACAACGCCCGGATAAACTCCTTGTTGGTCTGCGAGAGCCGGTCCGCCTCCTGGTAGCTGAGCCCCGTGAACTTCCGACCCAGCGACTCCCACAGCAGGCTGGTCCCGTCGGGCTCCAGCGGCGGCATCAGCTCGGACAGCACCTCTTCCCGAAACAGCGACCGGTGCCGCGCCAGGTACAGGAAGCGCACGTAGGCCAGCGACCGCCCCAGGCGCTGGGGGTGGCGCCGCAGCTCGGGCAGCAGCACGAGCCCGCCGATCTCCGTCAGCCCCTTGTAGTTGTAGCCAATCCGCAGCACGCGGTGGGAGAAGTGGACGTCCAGCGTCTCGCTGTAGCGCTCTTCGTCCAGCACGTCGAAGAAGACGTGCGGCGCGCGGCGGCTGCCGTGCTGGGCGAAGATCATCGACGTCCCCACCACCGGCCCGGCGGGGCCGTCGGTGGTCACGAACACGAAGCAGCGGTCGGCCACCGGCAGCTCCTCGGCGAACGACGCGCGCGAGCGGGCGATGATCTCGGTCAGCGACGCGCGATCGTCCGGCAGATTCACCGAATCCAGGTGAACCGCCGCGCGCTGGAGGTCGTCCAGATCGCCGGGCGCGATGTCGCGGAACAGGAACATGGTGGGGGG
>CAZPUH010000860.1:0-6681 GCA_964589215.1 uncultured Myxococcales bacterium
CTCGCGCACCCGGGCCATCGCCTTGGGCGCCGCGTCGGACTCTTCCCAGTCCCGCAAGAACGCCTTGATCTCGGTCAGCGAGAAGCCCAGGTCCTGCAGCTTCTGGATCCAGTCGATCCGCTTGACCGCCTTGCCCGAGTACAGCCGGAAGCCGCCCTTCGACCGGACGGCCGGGCTCAGAAGGCCGAGCTCTTCGTAAAGGTGCACCGCCCGGACCGTCTTCCCGGTCCGCTTGGCCAGCTCTCCAACCTTCAGAAGCGACAGGCTGTCGGCCGAGACGTGGTTTGAATCCTCACCCATACGTATGGGTTATGTATATCTCACGCCGGGGTCGTGACAAGCACCAACTTTCCACAGGTTGCGCGGGACTCCAGCAATCGGTGCGCTGCGGCAACGTCCGTCAGGGGAAGCACCCGGTCCACGACCGGCCTCAGCCGGCCATCGGCGAACAGCTCCAGAAGGCCGAACAGGCGCGACTTGCTCGCCATGGTCGAGCCGAGGATGCTGAGCTGGCGCCAGAAGATATGGCGCAGGTTCAGGACCGGCTCATGCCCGGCCGTGGCGCCGCACGTGACGATGCGCCCCCCCTTGGCGCAGGCCACGACCGACTGCGGAAAGGTCGCCGCCCCGACGTGCTCGACCACGATGTCGGCGCCCCGCCGGCCGGTCAGCCGCTTCACCTCGGCCACGAACTCCCCCGCGGACGAGTCGATCGTTTCGTCGGCGCCCAGCGCCGCCGCGGCCTCCCGCTTGGCCGGGGTCGAGGCGGTCGCGATGACCCTCGCGCCGTAGAGCTTGGCGATCTGGATCGCCGCCGACCCCACGCCGGACCCGCCCGCCAGCACCAGGACCGTCTCGCCCTGCCGGATGCCCGCCCGGTCGACCAGCATCTGCCAGGCGGTCATGAACGCGGTCGGGATCGACGCCAGCTGCGAGTCGTCGAGCGGGATGCGCCCGCGCGGCGCCGGAACCAGGTTCTGCGCGGGGACCACGACCTCTTCGGCCTGAGCGCCCCACGACTGCTCGCCCAGCATGCGGTACGCCGGGCAGAGGTTGTCACGCCCGTCGAGGCAGGCGGCGCAGCGGCCGCATGACAGGCCCGGGTTCACCAGGACCCGGTCGCCCACCGCCGCGCCGTCCTGCGCGACGACGCCGGGGCCCAGCGCCGCGACGACCCCGCAGGCGTCGCCGCCCAGCACGTGCGGCAGCGCGACGGGCAGCGCCGGCAGGCCGCGCCGCAGCCAGAGATCGACGTGGTTCAGCGCCGCCGCGGTGACCCGGACGGTGACCTCGCCCGGACCCGGTACGGGCGCGGGGACGTCCGCCACCTCCATCACCTCGGGCCCGCCGTGGCGGCGGAACAGGGCCGCCCGCATCAGACCTCCGGCAGGACCGGCGCGTCGCGCAGGCGCGGCGCCGCCAGATCCTTCGGCGAGAGGATCGGCTCGCGCACCGGCCAGGCGATCCCGATGTCCGGATCGTTCCAGAGGATGGCGTGGTTCGCCTCGGGCACGTACGGCGTCGTGCACTTGTAGATGACGTCCGCCACCTCGGACATCGCGCAGAAGCCGTGCGCGTACCCGGGTGGGATCCAGAGCTGGCGCCGGTTCTCGTCGGACAGCTCGACGCTGAACCACTGCTGGAACGTGGGCGAGCGCCGGCGGATGTCGACGACCACGTCGAATACGGCGCCACGCACGGTCTGCACGAGCTTCCCCTGCGGGTGCGGCTGCTGATAGTGCAGGCCGCGGACGGTCCCGCGCACCGAACGGGACAGGTTGTCCTGCACGAACGCGGCGTCGATCCCCAGCGCCCCGTAGCGCGACGCCTGGTAGGTCTCCATGAAGAAGCCGCGCGCGTCCTGGTAGACGGTGGGCTCCAGCACCAGCACGCCCGCCAGCGGCGCGGCGACGACGTTCATCGCGGCGCGACCGATTTCAGCGCGGGACGGCCCGTCGCGGGCGCCGGCCTGGCCTCGGTCACGACAGCGGTCACCGCCGCGAGAAACGCGTCGATGGTGGCGTCCGGCAGCTCACCCATGTTCGCCACCTGGACGTAGCGCTCGGCCAGATCGCCCTTGGCGCGGTAGATGATGAATCCGCGCGCCTTCATCGCGTCGTAGAGGCCCGACACGGCGAGGTGGGCCGGAAGCCGCAGCGTCGAGATGGTGTGCGATTCGCGCCCGGTGTTGGTCAGGGATTCGAAGCCGAGGTCGGCGAACACCCGCCGGATCCGCAAGCTGCGTTCGCGGTAGAGCGCGCGCCGGGCCGGGACCCCGCCCTGCTCCGCCAGCTCGTCCAGCGCGGTCTCCAGCGCGAAGAATGACGACACCGCGGGGGTGAACGGCGTCTGCCGCAGGTCGGTCAGGTACCGGCGATGCCGCTTCAGATCCAGGTAGTAAACGCGGGGCGCGACATCGGCGATGCGCGCCCAGACCTCGGGTGCCACGCACAGGAACGACACGCCTGACACGGAGTGCAAGCACTTGTTCGCCGACGAGTAGCAGATGTCGATCCCGTCGCGGGTCACGTCCAGGTCCTCGACGCCCAGCGCCGACACGGCGTCGACGATCGAGGTCACGCCGCGCGCCCGGCACAGGCGCGCGATCTCGCCCACCGGGTTCAGCATGCCGACCGACGTCTCGTGGTGGATGAGGGCGGCGGCGGCGATGTTCGGGTCCGCGTCCAGCGCGCGCGCCACGTCGGCCGGGTCGGGCAGCGTCCCCCACGGGTAGCGCAGCGTGCAGCGCGGGATGCCGTGCAAGGCGGCGATCTCTTCCAGCCGCTCGCCGAACGCGCCGTTGGTGACGACCAGGATCTTCTTGCCGGGCGGGACGACCGACGAGATGGCCATCTCCATGGCGGCCGTGCCCGAGCCGGTGATGAGCAGCATCTCGTGCTGGTCGGTGGCTCGGAAGACCGGCCGCAGCTTCTGTTGAAGCCGCCCCACGACGGCGGCGTAATCGTCGTCGCGGTGGCACACGTCGTGGTGAACCAGCGCCGCCTTCACGCGCGCGGACGTCATGACCGGGCCCGGGCTGAAGAGGACGTATCCGGGCTGATCCTTCTCGGCCAGCAGGCGCTCGATCAGCGCCAGCGTGTCAGCCGCCGTCGAGGCCGTCGATCCGCCGGGCACCGCCGGGCGCGCCAGCTCTTCGCCGTAGACGCGCAGCAGCCATTCGGCGTGCTGGCGCATGGGCGGCGAATCGACGTCCTGCCACAGCTTGGCGACCACGTCGTGCGCGGCCACCAGCCCCTCCGCAGCGGCAGCGGCGACGCCTTCGGTCAGCGACGGTCGCGGCAGCCGATCCAGCGCGGCGATCAGCGACGGCGCCATCACGTACAGCCCCGTGCTGACCGCGGCGTACTTCGTCAGCTGCTTGCCGATGTCGGCCACGCGATCGCCCGCCAGCCGCACCTTCGTCGCGTCGTCGATGTCGAACATGCGGGCCAGATCCCGATCGACGGCCAGCACCGTGGGGCCGCCGCCCGCCGGCAGCGCGCAGAGCTCGCTCACCAGCGCCGGCGCCGCGATCTGATCGGACATCACCAGCAACGTCCGTTCGGTGACGAACGCGCGGGCGGCCAGGACCGACAATCCATTCGGCCCGTCCCACTCTGGGTTCTCGAAGAAGGTGATGCGGCGGCCCGCCTTGACGTCGGCCGCCAGGTGGCGGCGAATCGCGGCGCTCGCATAGCCCACCACGATCCCGATCTTCTGGATCCCGACCGCGTCCAAGAGGGCCAGCGTGCGATCCAGCAGCGGGCGGCCGCCGACCGGCGCCAGGCAATTGGGCACGCCCGGCTCGCCGATGGTGACCCCTTTCCCGGCGGCCAGGATGAGCGCGCGCGTGATCACGCGGGGCTCAGCTCTTGCGCTGGCGGCTGCCCGTGACGGCGGCGTACGCGTGCGGCATCTGACGCAGCGGCTCGGCCCGGAACGTCAGCAGATAGACCGAGTTCTCGGTCTCGACATAAATCTGGTCGCCGCCGGCGTCGCCCAGCACGCGCCGGACGGGCGTCGTCACCATGCGGTGTCCGTTTGGGTCGCGGAAAATGACCATCCCCCGGCCGACGCTGGGGTAGCTGATCAGGTACCCGGCATAGGTGCGGCCGAGGCCCAGAGACGCCCGCTCCCGGCCGTGATCCCGGATTTTTCTGGCGGTGACGCTGACCACGAGAGATCCCAGCTAGAAGATTACCACATACGGCCGCGATTGAACCGGCCCAGGCGGTCGCAAATCGGTCGGTCCGGGTGAGGCGACGTAGGGGGGCGACCCAGTCAGGCCGCCGTCCGCGAGGGGAGGTGGGCGGTGCGGCGGCACGACCCTGTATAATGCCGCGCTCGCAATGGATACCGCCAAACCCGCCGCGCGTGCCGGGAATCTGACCGCCGCGCTGGTCGTGGTCGCGGGACTCGAGCTGGTCGTCAATCGCCTGGGGGGCCGGCTGTTCTTCCCCCGCGCCACGCTGTCGCTGGGCGGCGGCTCCCGCACGTCCAGCCTGGTGGCGGCGGCCGGTCCTTTTCTGTTCCAGCTGACCGCGGTGCTGTCGCTGGGTGTGCTGGTCGCGGCTCTCGTCGGCGTCCTGCGCCGCGGCGAGATCTACCCGCGCGCGATGCGGTTTTCCGTCGCGTTCATCGGGCTCGTGTTCGTCATCTTCG
The DNA here is from genome assembly GCA_964589215.1 of uncultured Myxococcales bacterium. Taxonomy (GTDB): domain Bacteria; phylum Myxococcota_A; class Polyangia; order Fen-1088; family Fen-1088; genus JADGRB01. The sequence goes on from CAZPUH010000860.1 coordinate 4,663, forward strand.
ACGCGCAGGGGCTGCTGCGGGGTCAGCTGCCGCCGCGGCTGTTCGTGTATCTCGAGACCAGCTACGGGTTCCTGGCGCTGCTGACCGCCGTGGCCGTCCTGTCGGCGCGCGCGCCGGCGCGCGTGAAGCTGGGGATCGGGCTCTTCGCGCTGCCGGGCGCGCTGCACGCGGCGGCGATCCTCAGCGCGGGGCTGGGTCATGGAGACGGCGCAGCCTCGGCTCTGGCCGGCGCCGGCGAGGCGGCGTTGATCGCGGCCGCCGTGGGAGCGCCCCTCCTCTTGCCCTTGCCGGGCTGGCGCGATCGGCACTGGCGCCTGCCGCTGGCGGTGGCGGGGGCGGCGACGGTGCTGTTCGTTCTGATCATGTTCCTGCGGTTCGATCTGATGCAGGCCAGCGCGCTCTACGGGCTGCGGATGGAGCTGCCGCCGCCGCGTTCGGTGGCTGGCTTCGCCTACGTCGTCGGCTTCTTCGCCTGGATGCTGGCGCTGCTTCAACTGTTCGGCGAGCCGGGCGGAATGCGGCTGGCGGCGTATGGGCTGGGCCTCCTCGCGCTGGGCGGCTACGACGCGGGCTCTCCCGTCGAGCTTTCGCTGTCGCTGCTGGGGCTGCTGGCGCTCACGGTCGGTGAGGTGCGGGCGGCGCGTGCCGGCGACCCGGGGCGGCCCCGGATCGCGGCGGGCGACTGGCGCGCCTTCGTGGGCCGCCTCGCGACGGCCGCCGGCGACGGCACGCAACCGGACGAATCGCGCCCGCAGGCGGTGATCGCCGAGGAAGGGGAGCTGGAGGTCAGCCGCATCCAGACCTACCGCCGCGGCTACCCCGTCGCGTTGAAGTTGATGCGCCGGCGTGGGGCGGTGGTCGAGCTGGACGCGACGGTGGGGACGATCGGCCGCGAGCTGCCGGACGCCAGCGTCGAGCGCCACCGCCGCTGGCTCGAACGCAATCCCGAGAATCGCCTGAAGCTCCCCCGCCTCAAGACCGGGGACGCCAGCTTCGATCAGAAGTTCAGCGTGCACGGGCCGGCGCCCATCGCCGACCCGGAGCTGCGACACCGACTGGCGCGACAGCAGGGCGATGGCGTGCTGACCATCTGGAACGGGCGGGCGGCCCGCTACGCCCTGGCGAATCCCGCCGCGCTGGACGAAGCGCCCGCGCTGTTTGCCGGCAAGCTGGAGGGCGATCCGCCCGTCACGACCGCCGTCGCTCTGCTGGACACCCTCGCCGATCTCATCGAGGCGTCGACCCCGGCCGACACCGACGCCGAATCCTGACGGGCGGACCGTCTAGGGCCAATGCCGAGCTCGGATTGAGAAATGTCGAGTACCGGCGGCAGGTTCCCGTCAGAGTCGAGTACAAGGGGCACAACGTGCCCGTCCTTCTTCGCGTGCGTTCGACGTATTATTCTGACGCCCTAAGTTGGCGTCCTGGCGTCCTGGCGCTTAACTGAACGGCACTGCGTCTAGGGCGCGGTGGGGGGCTCGGTCGCGGCGCGCGGGGAGGTCTGGCCCTCCAGCTCGCGAATCTGCCGGCGGGCCGCCGGGGCGTCGGTCCCTGAAGGCGAGCTCTCGAGATAGCGCTTGTAGGCGGCGACCGCCTGCTCGGGCTCCCCTTCGAGCCGGTACGCCTCCGCCAGGCCGAACAGGGCAGGCGCGTAGCCGGGCGACAGGTTGAGCGCGCGCTTGAAAGTGTCGATCGCGGACAGCGCCTTGTGGTGGTCCAGCAACACGTAAGCGTTGCCGGTCAGCGCCGCGACGCCGTTCGGCTGCAGGTGAAGCGCTTCTTCGTAGAGCTTCTGCGCTTTCGCCGTCTGTCCGTTCTCGATCGCGCGATCCCCGTCGGCCACGAGGCGGTCGTAGCTGTGCGGGCGCCCGCTGTCGCCCGCGGGCACAGGGGTCGCGGCGCTGGCCGAAGCCGCCCGCTTGCCGGCCGCGGGCGCCGGCGCGGCGAAGGCGGCGCCGAGGTCACGGAACACCTCGAGCGTGATGTGCCACTCGCCGTCCCACTTGATCGCCGGAGCGA
>CAZPUH010000861.1:0-2352 GCA_964589215.1 uncultured Myxococcales bacterium
CGGCGAGCTGGTGGCCCTGCCGTCGCCGGACCGCCTGGCGCTGCTGCCCGTCGCGCTGCTGGGCGCGGCCGCCCTGCACGGCTGGCGAAAGGTTCCGGCGCGCGCGCAGCCGGCGCTGGGAAAGTCCCTGGCGGTGGGGGCGGGCGTGCTGCTGGCCGTGGGGGTCGCGCGCGGGCTGCCGGCGCACCGGCGCGGGGCCGACCCCTACCGCGTGGCCGGCGACATCGACGACGCCTGGGCCTGGTTCGGCGGCAACGTCCACGGCGCCCGTGTCGCCTACACGGGGACGAACCTGGCGTTCCCGCTGTGGGGCCCGGACCTCGCGAACCGGGTCAGCTACGTCAACGTCAGCGGCGGGCCCGACGACCGCCTGCCCGACTTCGCGCGCCGGTGGGGAGCGGGTCGCGCGCCGACGCCCGAGCCGGCCCCGTATCGCCAGGGCGCCACCTACGAGGACTGGCTTCGCAACCTCCGCGCGGCCGGCGCCCAGGTCCTGTTCGTCGCGGCGCTGGACCCCATCGTGGCGCGCACCGTCGACGCGGACGCCGACCAGTTCCCGATCGAGCGCCGCTGGGCGGACGCGCACCCCGACGTGTTCCAGCTGCGCTACGCGTCCATCGCCGCCCGCGTGTACGGGATCAAACCCCCGTGAGCCGCGGCCGGAACCTGCTGCTGGCGGCGCTGCTGATCTTCGTCGCCGGGCGCTGCCTGGTGCCGATGGACGAGACGGACCTCTTCTTCAACATGCGGCTGGGCGAGGTCGTCCTGGCCAGCCACACCGTCCCGCGCACGAATCTGCTGTCGTTCACGTACCCCGACTTCCGCGACGTCAACCTGGCGTGGCTGTTCCAGATCGTGCTGGTACTCGCGTACCGGGCGGGCGGGATCGCCGGGACCGTGGTCCTGAAGACGGCGTTCGTGCTGGCCACCTGGACGCTGCTGTTCCGGGCCGCGGTTCGCCGCGGGGCGCATCCCGCGGCGGCCGCCGCCGTGCTGGCGCTGGCCGCCTGGGCCGCCGAGCCGCGCTTCGTCGAGCGCCCCCACCTGGTCACGTTCCTGGGGCTCGGGGCGCTGCTGCTGGCGATCGGGCGCGCGGAGGCGGGACGCCCGCGGCTGCTGTGGGGCATGATCCCGCTGGCGCCGATCTGGGCGAACGCGAACTCCTGCTTCTTCCTGGCGCCGGCGGTGCTGGCGCTCTACGCGGTGGGCGCGAGCCTCGACGGCCGGGCGGCGGACGGGCGCCGGGCGGGCTGGGTCGCGCTGGCGCTGGCTCCGTTCATTTTTGCGACACCGTCGGGCGTCCACGCGCTGGGCTACATCGCCAACCACTGGCGCATGCCCTGGCTGCGCCCGCTGCAGGAGTACCGGACGGCCACCTGGCCGGTCGACGGCCCGTTCCTCTTCGTGGCGGCCGGGCTGGCCGTGGCAGTCGCGCTGCCGAGCCGCGCGTTCCGTTTCGCGCTGCCTGCGATCGCGCTGGGTCTGCTGGGCGCGCGGCGGATCCGCTTCGTGGCCGAGTTCGCGATCCTGAGCGGCCCGATCGTCGCCGTGGCGCTGACGGACCTGGCCACGCGGGTGGCGGCGCGCCTGCGCGATCCGGCGACGGTCCACCTGACCGGGCGTTTCGCGCGATTCACAAGTGTCGTCGTGGGGACCTGGCTGGTCGGCTTCACCGTCGCGCCGCGGATTGCCGCCGCCCGCCGCGGCGAGCGGGCGCTGGACGTGGGGATGCAGGCCGGCCTGGTGCCGCGGGAGGCGATCGCCTACGTCGACGACAACCAGCTGGGCGAGCGCCTCTACAACGACCTCGAGGTCGGCTCGTACCTGGCCTGGCACGCCCAGGGTCGCCGCCGGGTCTTCCAGGACCCGCGCATCAACGGCTACCCGCCCGCCTTCCACGCCGTGCTCAGGCGCGACGACCTGTCACGCGCGGAGTGGCGGTCGTTCGTCGGCGAGTTCGGCGTGACCGCGGCGCTGGTCACCTACCCCGACCTGAACCCGCGCGCCGCGCTCTTCGCGCCGGACGCCTGGGCGCTGGTTCATCGCGACGCCGAGGCGCTGGTGTTCGCGGCGCGGCTGCCGCGCTGGCGCGACCTGATCGCGCGCGACGAGCAGCCGCTGACGTTCTCGTACGCGCGCGAGCGCGGCGTCACGCCGGAGCCCTTGCTGGAACGCCCGGCGGCCTCGCCCGTGACCGACTGCGAGTGGCAGCGGCGGCTGGGCGACGCGTTGGTGGCGATGGGCGAGCGGTCCGCGGACGCGCGCGCCGCCTACGACAAGGCGCTCGCGAACTCGACGGCAAAGGACCAGAAGAAGAAGGCGCTCCGCGCGCTCGCCGACCTCGCGCTCGCG
>CAZPUH010000862.1:0-3553 GCA_964589215.1 uncultured Myxococcales bacterium
GTGCGCTCGTGCCGTTGCAGCAGCAGCATCAGCTCCTGCATCTCCTCGCGCGTCTGGGCGTCCAGCGCGCCGAAGGGCTCGTCCATCAGCAGCACCTTCGGCCTGTTCACCAGGGCGCGGGCGATGGCCACCCGTTGCTTCATGCCGCCGCTCAGCTCGCGCGGGTAGGCGCGGCGGAAGTCCGCCAGCCCCATCACCTCCAGCAGGGCGTCGGCGCGGTGGATGTCGTCGGTGGCGCCGCCCGTCCCGGCGCGGCGCGCGTTGGCGGCCAGCCCCAGCGCGAAGCGCGTATTTTCCTCGACGGTGAGCCAGGGAAACAGCGTGTAGCTCTGAAAGACCATGCCCCGTTCGGGGCCGGGGGCCGTCACGCGGGTGCCGTCCAGGAACACGGCGCCCGCGCTGGCCTCCTCGAGGCCGGCGATGATCCCCAGCGTCGTCGACTTGCCGCACCCGGACGGCCCCAGCAGGCTCACGAACTCGCCGCCGGCGACGGAGAACGTCGTCGGCGCGAGCGCGACGACCTCGCCCTGCCGCCCGGCGTACGTCTTGGCCAGCTCGCGCACCTCCAGCTTCATCGCGCCGTCTCCGCCCAGTGGAACAGACGGCGGTTGAGGGCGCGGAACGCGGCGTCCAGCGCGAGGCCGATGAGCCCCAGCAAGATCACGTACGCCCACATCTGCGGCGTCTGCAGGAACCGCGAGAACTTCAGGATCCGGTAGCCGAGCCCCTCGTTGGCGGCCACGAGCTCGGCGACGACGACGTAGGTCCAGGCCCACCCGTTGCACAGGCGAAGCGCGTCGAAGATGCCCGGGCGCGCCGCGGGCCACAGCACGCGGCGAATCACCTCGCCGCGTCGCGCGCCCAGCGTGTAGCTGACTTGCAGCAGGTTGTTGGGGACGCGGCGGACCTCGTCGGCGACCATCAGCACCAGCTGGAAGAACGTGCCGACCCAGATGAGCGCGATCTTCGACGGCTCGTCGATCCCGAAGATCACCATCAGGATCGGAATCAGCGCCGGGACCGGCACGTAGCGCACGAACTCGACGATGGGCTGCACGACCGCCTCCACGGCCTCGAACGAGCCCATCCAGAGACCCAGCGGCACCCCCACGACGCCGGCCAGCACGAAGCCGGCGGTCACGCGGAAGACGCTGAGCTTCAGATCCAGCCAGAGCTTCTCGTCGCCGAACAGCTCGCGCGCGGCCTGCCAAACCGCCTCGGGCGCGGGAACGAACACGGGATTGACCGACTCGCGGTGGCTCGCCCAGACCCACACGCCGAACAGCGCCGCGAACCCGGCCACCGCCAGCATGCGGTATCGAATCGCCGGCAGGCGTCCGCGCAGCGCGAACCAGGACGGGCGCGGCCGCGCCGGCGACGCGAGCTCCGCGGGCGCGGCGGCGCCGGTCTCCGCTTCGGCGCGGGCGGTCGCGGCCGCGTCTCGGGGAGCGGCCGCAATCATGTTGCTGTCGGCTCCCATCGATGACCCATCGCCGACGTGAATAGCACGCGCGTTGCGGCCGCCCACGAGCAACGTGCGACGAAGGATCGTCAATTCGCGACAACCAGACGTTCTTAACGAAGCCGAAACACGATTTGTGTCCCGACGTCGCGGCTCCGAAACCTGGCGGAAATGCGCGCGCGCCTATGATTGCCGGCGTGGAGCACGTGGCGATCCCGACGATTCAGGCGGCCGCCACGGCGGGGATCCTCGAACACACGCGCGACGGCGGCGGCGACGTCGGCGTGGTGGTGCGCCAGGCCCACCTCTCACTGGACGACTTCACGCACCCGGAGAAGCGGCTGCCGCTGCCCAGCTTCGTGCGCCTCATCGAGTCCGCCAGCCGCGCGACCGGGGACGCGTGGTTCGGCGCGCACCTGGGTGAGGTGTGCCCGCTGGGCGCGCTGGGGCTGCCCGGCCACATCGCGACCCTGGCGCCGACGGTGGAGCGCGCGCTGGAGACGTTCGTCCGCTACTACCCGCTGCTGGGTGACGCGACCGACGTGCAGTTTCGCCGCGACGGCGAGCGTTGCTCGTTCACGTACCGCCTGCTCGACGAGCAGAGCTGGCCGCGCCGGCAGGACGCCGAGCAGGTGCTCACCATGGTCGTCTCGATGATTCGCCGCTGGGTGGACCCGCGCTGGGCGCCCGAGTTGGTCTGGTTCGAGCATCGCGCGCCGGCCAACGCCGCCGAGATCGAACGCATCCTCGGCTGCCCGGTGCAGTTCGATCGCGCGACGAACACGGTCTGGTTCGACCGTCACGGCGCGGCCGCTGCCAACCCGGCGGCGGATCCCACGGCCTTTCAGCTGCTGTCCTGGTTCGCAGACGGGTTCGCGGGGCACAGGCGCCCGGCACCCACGCTGGTCGAGCAGGTCCGCAGCGCGATCGATGTCTGCGCGACCGCGGGCGACGGCACGGTCGAGCCGGTGGCGCGGTCGCTGGGCCTGCAGCCGCGGACGCTGCAGCGCCGGCTGCGCGCCGTCCAGACCTCGTTCCGCGACCTGCAGGAACAGGTGCGCGAGACGCAAGCCGCGCGGTTGCTGGAGACGACGGATCTGCCGCCGAAGGAGATCGCCGACCGCCTGGGCTACGCCAATACCAGCTCGTTCATCCGCGCGTTTCGCCGCTGGACGGGCGCGACGCCGGCCCGCTTCCGGCAGGGCAGATCGTCCACCGCCGGCGTATGATTTCGCGCCTCCATCGAGCCCTCCGGCGCCTGCGCGGGGCGGGCCGCCTGGCCGGCGGGGACGGGATCAGCCCGCTGGCGAGATCTGAGCGCGGCGGTCGCCCCGTTCAGTGGACGGACACCGTCGCGGTCGTGAAGGTGATCGTCCCGGTTCCGCCGTTGCCGACTTCCACCAGGATCTTGGCCTCCTCCATCTTGCCCAGCTGAAGGCCCAGGTTCGCCCAGGCGGCGAAGTGCTGCGAGATCGACACGTGACCGCACGACCGCGGCGTCTGCCGGACGCTGTAGAACTGGTCGAAGGTGTCCAGCGTCCCGAAGACGGAAGGCTGGTTCGTTTGCGTGTGCGTCAGCACGTCGTACGCGCCGCCGTCGACGGTGATGGTTCCAACCTTGGTGCCGGGCACCGGCCGCGAGCCGAACCAGTCGTCGACGATGTAGTACTCGTGCAGCGGCGATTCCGACCAGCCGTAGATGCCGATGAAGTTGTAGCCGATGCCGCTGCCGGTCTTCGTCTCGGCGAAGTCCGACGAGATCGTCCCCAGCTGCGTGTACGTCTTGGTGGCGTCCCACGTGAGACCGATGCGCGCCAGGAAGTCCCCGGGGTTGTTCCAGGTCGCGCTGAACTTCGCGTCGACGCCGGCCACCGTCATCGAGCCGGAGCCGACGCCGTTCGACCACAGCTGATACGCGTAGCCGTTACCCAGGGTTCCGACGACGTTCGCCGAGTAGGTGGTGCCGCCCGTCCAGGGCGTTCCGGCGGCGCAGGCGCTGGGGGCGCCGGCCGCTCCCCCATTCCCCGCCGAGCCGACCTGGCCGGCGTTCCCGGCCGCGCCGCCGGTCCCTCCGCGTGCTCCCGCGCCGCC
>CAZPUH010000863.1:0-7326 GCA_964589215.1 uncultured Myxococcales bacterium
CAAATCGGGCTCGATGTTGCCGCCGCTGACGACCACCACGGTCCGGCGGCCGCGGATCGCCGAGGCGTCGTCGAGAAGCGCGGCGATGGCCGGCGCCGCCGAGGCCTCGCAGATGATCCCCAGCGTGCGGTACGCGTAGACGATCGCCTCGCGGATCTGCAGCTCCGTCACCAGCGCGATGTCCGGGAAGTAGTCGCGCGCCATCGCGTAGGTCCGCTCGCTGACGGCGCCCTCCAGCCCCTCGGCCAGCGTCGGGCCGCCCTCGTACGTCGTGTAGGCGCGGCCGTCTTCCAGCGACCGGCGCATCGCGCAGTTCGATTCGGGCGAGGCACCGAGCACCTTGATCCCGCGCGGCACGACCTCGACGCCGATGCCCCCCGCCAGACCGCCGCCCCCGACGGGGACCACGATGCACTGCACGTCGGGGAGCTGGGCCAGGATCTCGCGCGCCATCAGGCCGCCGTTACCGGCAATGACGTGGTCGTCGTCGAACGCCGAGACGAACACCGCGTTCGGGTCCGCGTCGGCGCGCCGCTTGGCCTCGGCCTCGGCCTGGTCGTAGGTCGCGCCCGCCACCTCGACCTTGGCGCCCGCCGCGGCGATGCCGGCCCGCTTGAACTCGGGCGCCTGCTCGGACACCAGCACGGTCGCCTCGACGCCGAACGTCCGCGCCGCCAGCGCGATACCCAGCCCGTGGTTGCCGGCCGACGCGGCGATGACGCGCTGGCCACCGCCCGCCAGCGCCAGCGCCGCCACGCGCGCCGCCGCGCCGCGCAGCTTGAAGCTGCCGGTGCGCTGCAGGTTCTCCAGCTTGAGCCACACGTCGGCGCCGGTGCGGCGCCCCAGCGACGGGGCCGGCACCAGCGGCGTGACGCGGGCCAGCCGCCGCACACGGTTCGCGACCTCGCCCCCGGTGACTTCCCTCCAGACCTCTGGATCGAACATCCGCATTCGGCGCGGCCAACCTACCACGGCACCGCATTCGACCGCCGCGGTTCGGCGCGGTAAGAATGGCGTATGTCGTTCGTGGCGCTCGATCGCCTCGTGAAGGGCGGCCAGGTCCCGGAAGAGGACGCCCCGCGCGTCGAACACCTGTGGGACGAGATCCGCCGCCTGAAGCACGACAAGCGGGCTTTCATCCCGGCGCACAACTACCAGGTGCCCGAGGTCCAGGCCATCGCCGACCTCGTCGGTGACAGCTTCGAGCTGGCCGTCAAGGCGCGCGACCTGCCGCCCGAGCAGGCGCGAATGGTCGTGTTCTGCGGCGTGCGCTTCATGGCGGAGGGGTGCTACACGCTGGCGCCCGAGCGGCCCGTCTACCTGCCGCGCCTCGACGCGCTCTGCTCGCTGGCCGAAGTCGACGCCGACGACGTCGCCGAGCGCCAGGACTTCCTGCGCGCGGCCGGCCGCCGGTTCGCAACGATGACCTACGTCAACACGTACGCGGAGGTGAAGGCGCTGTCGGACGTGTGCTGCACCAGCTCGAACGCGGCGCGCATCGCCGATCGCCTGGGCGTGCCCGACCTGCTGTTCGTGCCCGACCAGAACCTGGCCTACCAGGTGGCACTGAAGACCAAGCGCGTCTATCTACCGCCGCCCGAGCCGCACAAGTTTCACCCGCGCGAGTACGCGGAGATGATCGAGCCGCTGATTCGCGAGGGCGAGAAGCAGGGGCTGCACGGCAACGTCTTCGCGTGGGAGGGCGCCTGCCACGTGCACCACCAGATGAGCGTCGACGACATCGCGCGCATCCGGCGGGACGATCCGGCGGCCACCGTCATCGTGCACGGCGAGGTCCGCCCGGAGCTGCAGCGGGCGGCCGACGAGGTGATGTCGACGTCGCAGATGGCGAAGTACGTCGAGGGGCACCCGGAGAAGACCCGCTACGCGATCCTGACCGAGTGCGGGCTGGTCGTCCGTCTCGAGCTCGATCACCCGGAGAAGCAGTTCTACAAGCCGTGCCGGCTGTGCCACTACATGAAGGCGACCGACCTCGAGAGCGTCTACCTCACGCTGCGCGACGAGCCGCCCGACCACCGGATCACGGTGCCCGAGGCGGTGCGCGAGCCCGCCGCGCGCGCCATGACGCGCATGATCGAGCTCGCCAGCTAGGACGCTACGACAGCGGGCAGATTCGGTTCAGAGTCCGCATGAGCAGGTCGAAGTCGACGGGCTTGCGGAAGACGGCCGAGAACTCCAGCCCCTCCATCGGCGTGCGGTCCTGCATAGACGTGATGGCGACGGTGGGAATGGCACGCAACGACGGTGACTGGAGCTGCGCCTTCCGGACCGCGACGCCGTTCATGCGCGGCAGGACGATGTCCAGCAGGATCGCGTCCGGCAGCGGCTCGGTCTGGAGGCGGCGGACCGCCTCGACGCCGTCGGCCGCGCAGCCGACGTAGTAGCCCTCTTGCATCAACAGCTCGGCCAGGTGGGCGCGCAGCGTGAAATCGTCCTCGACGAGCAGCAGTCGCCGCGGGTCGTTGACGGGACGAACGCGGGTGTCCTGGTCGTCGCCGTCGGCCGCCGCACTCTGAGGGTCGAGGAGGGACTCACCTGTCACGCCCATGACGATTTTGTACAACTTGGGATGGCCGCCGACGAAGTCAACGGTGTCCGTGACAGTTCTGCGTCGCTGGCTTCGAGGAAGCTAAAGCGAAGCCATCCGGAAGCTTACGGAGTCTTGTGCCGCAGCCGATCGTTACTAGAGGGAACAGCCGATGAGCAACATCGAGGATAGCTCTCTGCCGCCCGCCTCGATCCTCGCCGTCGACGATCACCCCGCGAACCTGCTGGCGCTGGAGGCCATCTTCGAGCCGCTCGACATCGAGCTGGTCAAGGCCGCCTCGGGACCTCAGGCGCTGAAGCTGGCCGAGGAACGGCCCTTCGCCGTGATCCTGCTGGACGTCGTCATGCCGGAGATGGACGGCTTCGAGGTGCTCGACAAGCTGCGCACGATGCGGCTCGCGAGCGAGACCCCGATCATCCTGCTGACCGCGTACGAGTTCGACCCCCGCAACATCGAATCGCTGCAGGGCGCCGCGCTGGTCGACTACATCGTCAAGCCGATCGCGTCCGGCCTCCTGCGGGCGAAGGTGCGCGCGCTGGTCTCGCTGTACCGCCGCGGCGAAGCGCTGGCGGCGCGCGATCGCGACATCGCCATGCTGGCGCACGACCTTCAGACGCCGCTGGCCAGCATCGCCGCCGGCACGCTGCTGCTGTCGCGCGGCGACCTCGACGAACGGACCCGGGTGGTGACCGAGCGAATCGCGCGGACGGTCAAGCGCATGAGCGACATGGTCACCGACCTGACCGACTACGCGCGCGCCGGCCTGGGACCCATCCCGGTGGTACGGCGGCCGGTCGACCTGGGGCGCCTGGCCACCGACGTGGTCGCGGAGTGCCAGGCGCTGGAAGGCGGCGACCGCGTCCGGGTGGAAGCGACGGGCGACCTGAGCGGCGAGTGGGACCCGAACCGCGTCGCCCAGGCCATCTCGAACCTGGTGCGCAACGCCATCACGCATGGCGAGGGCGAGGTGCGGCTGCGGCTGCAGGGCGCCCGCGACGTCGTCGAGGTTCACGTCCACAACAAGGGCGAGCCGATTCCGCCCGACCGGCTGCCGTTCATCTTCCAGCCGTTCGAGCGCGGATCGAACGAAGGGCGCGGGCTGGGCCTCGGGCTCTACATCGTCCGCGCGATTGCGAGCGCGCACGGGGGCCGGGTCGAGGCGATCTCGTCGGGCGCCGAGGGGACGACCTTCAGGCTGTGCCTGCCGCGCCGGCTGGCGGCTTGACCAGACCCTCGATCAGCGTCAGCAGCTGCTGGGGATCGATGGGCTTGACCAGGTGCGCAGCGAAGCCGGCCGCGGCCGTGCGCTGCCGATCCTTCTCCTGCCCGTAGCCCGTCAGCGCGATCAGCGCCGGCGTCTGCGCGCCCAGGCGCCGCCGCAGCTCGCTGCCCAGCTGGTAGCCGTCCATCAGCGGCAGGCCGATGTCCAGCAGCGCCACGTCGGGCGCCAGGCCCGGCGCCAGCGACAAGGCCGTGGCCGCGTCGTGCGCGATCTCGACGGTGTGCCCGGCGTCGACGAGCAACATCGAGAGCAGCTCGGCCGCGTCCTCATTGTCGTCGACCAGCAAAATGCGGCGGCTGGCTCCGGCGGTCACCGTGGGAATCGGACCGCGCGGATCGCTGGACTGCTTCGACATCTCCGTAAGTGGTAGCACGAAAAAGCGATCACGGTCTTGCGATGCGGACCTCGACCGAACCCACCTCGCGCGTGGTCCGCTCGACCAGATCCAGGAGGTCCACGTTCTGCCCCCGGTCGTCCAGCCAGGCGCGGCGCTCGTCGTTCCAGTCGAAGTGCCAGGCCCGGTCGCGAAAGGCGACCCACAGCTGCCGCGGCGACGGCTGCGGCGTCAGCATGAGGCGCTGCTTCTCGAAGAACGTGAGCGTGAGGCTCCCCTGCGACAGCGAGACCTCCGCCACGTCCGGATCGACCGACTCGAAGGCGCGGTCGATGCGCGCAAAGGTGTCGTCCAGCAGTTCCCGGTATCGTTTTTCGTCGAGGCTCACGTTCACCGCCGCGTAAAGGCCATCCAGAAGTCGAACCCGGACCGCCGCACCAGCATGGGCACGGGGTCACCTAGTTTGTAACTCTTCAGCGCCTCGGCGACATCCACCGGCGTCCACACCGCGGTCTTTCCGACGCGCAGCACGACGTCCCCGACGCGCAAGCCGGCTTGCGCCGCCGCGCTGTGGTCGGTCACGCGCGTGACGGTGACGCTGCGCCCGGCCGGCGCGCGCGAGGCCCGCGCCGGCGTCGGCTCGACGTCGAAGTCGTCCACGTTGGCCATCAGCGGCTCGGGCGTCCGCGAACAGCTGGACGGGTGCGGCGGCGCGATGTCGCGCACGGGCGCGGCGCGCGGCACGACCTCACGCCAGATGCGTTTGCCGTCGCGCAGGACGGCGATCTTGGTGCGGACGCCGGGCGTGCTCAGCTGGGCGTCGATCTTGAAGTCCTCGCTGGTCGCGACGTCCCAGCCGTTCCAGCTGACCACCACGTCGCCCGGCTCCAGCCCCGCGGCCTCGGCGGGCGAGCCCTTCTCGATGCTGGCGATCAGCGCGCCGCGGCCCGAGCTCAGGTTCAGAGCGGCCTCCAGCGCCGGGTCGATCGGCTGCGCGTCGACGCCCAGGTAGGCGCGGCGGGCGACACCGGTCTCGATCATCCGCGGCAGCAGCGCCTTGGCCATGTTGACGGGGATCGCGAACCCGATCCCCTGGGCCGGCTGCAGCGGGTGCCCCGCCCAGAACGCCGCGCTGATGCCGATGACGGCGCCGGACGCGTCGATGAGCGGACCGCCCGAGTTCCCGAGGTTGATCGATGCGTCGGTCTGGATGAAGAACGAGTAGAGGTCGTCCGAGCCGGCCTCGTGCAGCGTCGAACGGTCGACCACGCGCTCCTTCGCGGAGACGATCCCGGCCGTGACGCTGTGATTGAAGCCGTACGGGTTGCCGATCGCGATCACCGGCTCACCGACGCGGACCGCGCTGGAGTCCCCGAGCGCCAGCACGGGCAGCGGCCGCTTGGATTCCACCTTGAGCAGCGCGATGTCCGTCGCCAGATCGGCTCCGGCCACGCAGGCCGACAGCTCGCGCCCGTCGAACAGCCGGACGCGCAGGTCGACCACGCCGCGCACGACGTGCTCGTTGGTCAGGATGTAGCCGTCCTTGTTGATGATGAAGCCGGTGCCGATGGACGTGCGGCCGGACTCCGCCTCCCCCTCGCCACCGCTGGGTTCGGCCAGCTCGCCGCGCACGTGCACGACGGCGGCGCGCGCGCGCTCGGCCAGCTCGGCCAGCCCCGTCGCGCTCTTCACCTGGTGCGGCGCGGGCGTCCACAGGACGGGGTCGCGCGCCCACGCGGGGACCGCTGCGAACCAGCAAGCGACGACGGCGGCGGGGGCCCAGCGCATGAGCGCTGAAGCCTAACCGATCGGCGGCAGGATCAGGCAGGAACCCGGGCCGCGGATCAGGTCAGCGGTCGACGCGGCGGATCAGACGGTGCAGCGCCTGGCGGTCGGCGTGCGAGACGTGCTCTTCGGGCGGGCCCGCGTCGGGGTGCGACGCCGCCAGCTGGCTGCCGCCGCTGATCCGGCGGCGGACGTCGTCGACCAGCGGCCCGGCCGCCTGCTTGGTTCCGTCCATCAGGTCCTGCGACTCCTTGCTCTCGCCGATGGCGTGCAGGTGCTGGAACAGCGTCTGCGAGCCGAGCTTCACGGTCAGCCCGAACCACGCGAACAGGACCAGGCCGAAAAGACCGATACCGAGCTTGAGGAGGCGAAACACTCGTCGTGGTCCTCAGCGCAGCGTCTGATTGCTGACGCGAAAAACGATCTGTCCCGAGGCTGGCACCGCGTCGCGCGCCCTCAGCCGGCGCTGCAACCCCGCGACGGTCCCGCGCCGGGGACCGGCGGAAACCAGCACGAAGCCCTTCGGCAGCGCACGCGCACGACCCTCAGAAAATTCGCCCAGCATGGATCTCCTGCTTCATCTTCCCTGGCAGATCCCTGCCGTCAAATTTTTCGCTGCGACGCTGAAATCAGCCGGAGTCGGTGGGGACCAGGTCGGCGCCGGTCTCCTTGGCGAGCTCGGCCAGCCGCTTGCGCGCGGCGCGCTCGATCATCCAGACGACCAGGATCGAGACGTTGAACAGCAGGAACAGCGGCGTGGCCATCAACACCTGCGACAGGATGTCGGGACCCGGCGTCAGCACGCCACCGACGAGGAACGACAGAATCAGCGCGTACTTGTTGAACTTCCAGAGCGCCTTGGCGCTGACCAGACCCAGCCAGCCCAGCACCGCCAGCAGCACGGGCAGCTCGAACGCCACGCCGGTCCCGAGCAGCATCGCCAGCATGAAGCCGACGACCTCGTCCATCATGACGGCCGGCTCGATCTTGAAGTGCAGGTTGCCCGGGAAGATCTCGGCGAACGACAGCATGTACGTGAGCGCCGGCTTGCACAGCACCGCGTAACCGAACAGCGCGCCGCCCAGGAAGCAGGCCGCGGTCGCGATGGTCACGACCAGCGCCATGCGCTTTTCCTTCTTGTAGAGCCCCGGCGCGACGAAGCGCCACAGCTCCCAGAAGATGAACGGGCTGGCAACCAGCAGCGCGCCGTAAAGGGCCAGCTTGGTGTAGACCCAGAACGGCTCCGTCGGGCTCGCGAAGCGGAAGACCGGCTCCTGCCCCGCCAGGGCCGTCATCCAGGCAGCCCGCGCCGGGCGCGTCAGGATGTCGAAGTACGTCTTGACGAAGTAGAACGAC
>CAZPUH010000864.1:0-3659 GCA_964589215.1 uncultured Myxococcales bacterium
CGCTGGAAGACGGCGCCGCGCTCGCGGTCACGGTGCGCGCGCTGGTCCAGGACGGCTCTGCCTGGTCGACCGCGGCGCTGGCCCAGGCGACCGGCGTCAGCCAGCGCACCCTGCAGCGAACCCTCGGCGAGCTGGCCGCCCGCGGCGTCGTCCGCCCGCTGGGCGGCGGGCGCGCGCGCCGCTGGGTCGCCGCGCCGCTGACCGGATTCGCGACAACCTTGTTGCTCCCCGCCGCACCGGGGACCCATCGATCATGAGACGGAGAGACGCATGACCCGTTCCGCCAAGTCAGTCACCGCCCAGCCCGCCGAGATCGTCCGCGAATACGGACCGCTGCCCGGCGTCGAGCACGTGGCGGGCGTGACGTTCGACGGTCGTCAGGTCTGGATCGCCTGCGGCGATCGCCTGAACGCGCTGGACCCGGACAGCGGGACGATCGTGCGCTCGATCGAGGCGCCTGGCGACGCCGGGACCGCCTTCGACGGCCGTCACCTGTGGCAGCTGGCCGGCGGCCGCATCCAGCAGATCGAGGTCGAGACGGGCCAGGTGCTGAAGACGCTGGCGCCGGCCATCGAGGGGAACCCCTCCGGCATGGCCTGGGCGGAGGGGACGCTGTGGGTCGGCGACTACGGGGGCGGCAAGATTCACCAGATCGATCCCGAATCCGGCGCCGTCCTGCGTGCGATCGAATCGGACCGCTTCGTGACCGGCGTATCCTGGATCGAGGGCGAGCTGTGGCACGGGACGGGCGCCGGCCCGGACGGACCCGCCGAGGTGCGCCGGATCGATCCGAAGTCCGGCGCCGTCGAAGCCAGCCTCGTATTTCCCGACGGCGCCATCGTGAGCGGGCTGGAAGGGGTGGGGCCCGACCTCCTGTTCTGCGGTGGCGGCAAGAGCGGCAAACTGCGCTCCGTCCGGCGCCCGCGGCGAAAAGCCGGCAAGGCCGCGTGAGGATTCGCGGGGACGACCCGATCGGGGGTGCCCAGCATTGACGGGCGGAGGCGCGTCGGGGAACCTTCACGCGTGAATCGCGGAGTCGTCGTCGCCGTCGTGGTGCTGCTCGCGGGGGCCGCCGCGATCGTGGGCTGGCGCGAGAGCCACCGGCCGCCTGCCGCGCCTGCGCCACCGCCCGCACCGCCACCGCCGCCGCCCGTACCGGACGCGGCCGCGCCGGCGACCCACCACCCGGTGCCGGAAGGCGACCGGCGAGGCTTGCCGGCCCTCGACGACTCCGACGGTTACGTGAAGAAAGCGCTGGTCGATCTCGTCGGGCGCAAGGCGGTGTCGTCGTTCCTGCGCCTCCAGGGGGCGGTCCGCCGGTTCGTGGCGACCGTCAACAACCTGGCGACCGACCAGGCCAGCGCCAGTCTGTGGCCGGTCAACCCGACGCCCGGCGCTTTCGAGACGGAGACGCGCGACGGAGCCGTGATCATCAGCCCGCGAAACGCCGCGCGCTACGCGCCGTTCGTCGAGTTCGCAGAAAGCGTCGACAGCCGGCGCGCGGCGGCGCTGTACTTCCGTCTGTACCCGCTGCTGCAGCGGGCGTACGAGGACCTCGGGTTTCCGGGCAAGTACCTGAACGACCGGGTCGTCGAGGTGATCGACAACTTGCTCGCGACGCCGAAAGTGAGCGGCCCAATCCGCGTGAAGCGCGTCGGCGCCGACGGTGGCCAGGCCGCGGGCGGGCTCTACCTTTACGACGACCCGGCGCTCGAGTCCGCCACTGCCGGACAGAAGATCCTTTTGCGCATAGGGACCGACAACGCCGCCAAGTTGACGGCGAAGCTGACCGAGCTGCGCGACGCGATCGCTTCCGGCCCGCGGCGCTAGCCGAACGCGATTTCTAGTACAACCTCGTAGCCCTCCCGACAGTAAAGCGGCGAGGGAGCCCGTCGAGATGGGCGAGGATCGAATGCAAGGGGGCGAGATGTGGGCGCTGATCGAGCGCGGCCGAGAGGTCCGGCCGGCGCCGGATCTCGTCCGCGCGCGCGCGCTGCTGCGGGCGCGGGCCGCGGTGCTCGCCGGGCGCCCGCTTGCGACGGCGGACTGGGCCCTGAGGCGCGCGCGTCGCGTTCGCGTGGCGGTGGCGGCGCTGCTGATGATGACCGGCGGGGCCGTGGCGACGGCCGTGGGATACGCGCTGCCTCGCGATGCGGGGGCGACGAATGCGTTCGACGATCGCGCGCCGGCGCGGGCACCAACCACGGGGCTGGGGCGACGCGACGTTCACGGATCGCCGAAAGCCGGCCGCTCGGCGAAGTCCGCGCGCGGGGCGCGGAGCTCGGTCGCGCTTCAGCCGGGCGAGGCCGAGCTGCGTCTGTTGCGACGCGCCGAGGCCGCTTATGTCCGCGGCGACCAGCGCACGACGCTGGCGCTGGTCTCCGACCACGCGCAGCGCTTCCCCGACGGGCGCCTGGCCGAGGAGCGGGACGCGCTGCGCGTGCAGGCTCTCGCCGAAAGTGGCCGGCCGCAGGCGGCGCGTCGCGCGGCCGCCGCGTTCGCGGCGCGGTATCCGCACAGCGTGCTGCTGCCGCAGATGGAGAAGGCCGCCTCCGGCGACGTCGGCCCTTGAGCCGAGGAGCCCGATTCGAGCGATCTCTCTGCGTGACAATAACCGCGCAGCGGGGCCAAATTCTCGGCATGCGGAATCGCTCCGGCTACGCGTCCGTCCTCTTTGCATTTGTTGCGACGCTCTTCGCATTTCCGGCAGCGGCCGCTTCGCTGCAGCAGGTGACCAGCTGGGGTGCGAGCGGCGTCCCGACGTACATCGCGATGTACATCTACGTCCCCGACAAGCTGGCCACGAAGCCGCCGATCCTGGTGGTCTCGCATTACTGCAGCGGCGACGCCGCCGGCGTGTTCAACGAGGCGAAGAGCGGCGGCATCGTCGGCGCCGCGGACACGAACGGCTTCATCATGATCTTCCCGCAGAACCATCTGCCGGGCACGACGCGCAACTGCTGGGACGTGGGATCGACCGCGTCGCTCACGCACGACGGCGGCGGTGACACGCAGGCAATCGCGCAGATGGTGAAGTACACGATCACCAAGTACGGCGCGAACGCCGACCGCGTGTACGCAACGGGTACCTCGTCGGGCGCCATGATGACGGAGGCGTTGCTGGCCGTTTACCCGGAAGTCTTCAAGGCGGGGTCCGAGTTCTCGGGCGTGCCGGCCGGCTGCTGGGCGTCCGGCTACGCCGCCAGCAACCAGTGGAGCGGCGCGTGCGCGGGCGGAACCGTCTCGAACACCGCTCAGCAGTGGGGCGACATGGTGCGCGCCATGGACAAGGGGTACACCGGCGCTCGTCCGCGGGTGCAGCTGTGGCACGGCACCGCCGATCCGACCATCAACTACAACAACCAGACCGAGGCCATCAAAGAGTGGACCAACGTCCTGGGGCTGCCGATGGCGCCGACGTCGACGACGACGGTGTCGCTGGCCGGCAAGACCTGGACGCGCCAGAGCTGGCAGAGCTCGTGCGGCGTGACGGTGCTGGACGCGTGGGCGGAGCAGAACGGTCCCCACGGCACCAGCGCGAACCTGAACGCGATGTACACGATCCCGTTTCTGGGGCTCGACAAGGCGGGTGACGTCGACCCGGACGTCGCCGCGTGCGGCGGCGGGGGGGGCGGCGCCTCGGGCGCGGCCGGCGCCGG
>CAZPUH010000865.1:0-14919 GCA_964589215.1 uncultured Myxococcales bacterium
GAGCGCCCGCCCGAGCCGGTGGTGCCGCCCGAGCCGGGCGAGCTGCCGACCTGGAAGACCACGCTGCCCGACGTCGTCGGGTGGTCCGTCTTCGGGGTCAAGGTCAGCTTGCCGCCCGAGACGCAGGAGTCGTACGCGTTCATGCCGTCGAGGGTCACGGCGCCGCTCGCGGTCGTGAAGTTGCCCATGGTCTCCGGGGCGGAGGACAGCCAGCCAAGGCCGCCGTGCTGGTCGACGGTCGCCGAGCAGCTGCACCCACCGCCGGCGGCGGTCGTACAGGTCACGGCGGAATACCCCATGGCTTGCACGGCGCCGGCGGCCTGGTCGCAGGTCAGCGTCGTGCCGGAGTACTGCAGGCAGCCGGCGGCCAGCGTGAGCTGTTCGGTGCCGGTGGTCGTCGTGTCGTCGGCGTACGTCCCATCGGCGCTGGCGGTCCACGTCCCGGTCACCTTCAGCGAGCCCGTCACCGGCAGCGACGGGCAGGTCGCGCCGAAGAACCCCGAAGGATCCAGCTGGCCGCTGACCGTCAGGCAGGACGAGGCGACCGTCCAGGTGCCGATCACGCTGCCGGCGCAAGGGCTGACGGCGCTGCAGACGTCCGCCGCGGCGCCGCCGCTTCCCCCGGTCCCGCCCGAGCCGTTGCTCCCACCGGTCGCGGCGGTCGTTCCGTGCGACGAGCTGCAGCCGGCCGCCAGCGCGGCCATCACACCCAGGGCACGAACCGTTCGAAACGTCAGCCGGTGGAATCTGTCGATCGTCATCGAAGCCTCTGGATAGCAGGTCGGGGAAGTCAGGGGGCGGTGGGAAGGTAGCGCTGAATGGCGGCGTACCAGACGTCGCCCATGACCACGTACCCGGCGTCGTTCGGGTGAAGAAAGTCGCTCATCAGCGTGGTCCGATAGTCCGCTCGGGCGGTCATCGCAGCGTACATGTCGACCACCGCGACGTGCTTGCCGTTTGTGGCGCGGCTCTGGACGATCCCCGTGATCGCGTCGTTGTAGGTCTGCACGGCGGCGTTCGCCCCGTCGTCCATCGTCGGCGTGATCTTCGCGACCACCAGCAGCGTGTTCGGCGCGTCTTTGATCATGCGATCCAGCAGCGCGCCGAGCCGGGCGGGAGCGTTCGCCACGTCGATGTTTCGATTGACGTCGTTCGTGCCGATCATCAGCAGGATGATCTGCGGGTGATTGGCCGCGATCGACGCGTCGACGAGCGGGGAGATGCCCGACGTGCTCGCGCTGTCGTCGATGGTGTAGCCGGGATGGCCCTCGTGGTTGCGCGGAAACGGCTTGCCGTCCAGCGTGGTCGGACCGTTCGGATCGGTCGCGCTTCCCACGAAGGTGAGCGCCTTGTGCGCCTGCACGGCGTCGTGGAAGAGCTGCAACCGGTATCCACCGCCCGGCGCCGACGAGCCGACACCGTCGGTGATCGAGTCGCCGAGCGGCATGACGACGCACGCGCCGCCGGTCGCGGAGCACGGGTTGAACGCGGCGGCGCCCCCGGCACCGCCAGCGCCTGCCGAGCCCGCGCGGCCGCCGCCACCTGCGCCGCCTCCGCCACCCGAACCGCCGGGCGCGGCGCCACCGGCCGCGCCGCCCAGACCTCCCGCCCCGCCCGGGCCCCCGCCGACTGCCGTGCCCCTCGACCCGCTGTCCCCGCCGCGCCCCGCGCCGCCGCCGGCGCCTCCCGTCGCGCCGCCGGTGCCGACGGTGCCACCGCTGGACGAAGCGCCTCCGGTCGCGGCTCCGCCGGTGCCCGCGCGGGAGCCTGCGTCGTTCGTGTCGCGCGCGCTGCTGGCGCAGGCGGCTGCAAGGCCTGCGAGGCACACCGCCCACACGAATGGGTTGAAAGGTTGCTGTGGACGTTCGGGACGCGCTTGAGTGAACATTTCTGGCTGCGAGTGTGATCCGGCTGCACAAGGGCACCGCCGACGTTGAACCTTCGACAACCAAGGCAGTTTCCAGCTCACAAATGTGGCGATCGGATCAGGCAGCCGATTCGCGCGTGAGCGCGGGGAATCCATGCGGCGTCTCAAGATTGCGACCTTCAACATCAACAACATCACGAAGCGCCTCGCGGTGCTGACCAGGTGGCTGACCCGTGCGTCGCCCGACATCGTCTGCCTGCAGGAGCTCAAGGCGCCCGACACGCGGTTCCCGCTGCGCGAGATCGAAGCGGCGGGATACGGCGCCCGCTGGGTCGGTCAGCCTTCGTGGAACGGCGTCGCGATCCTGGCCAAGGGGATGACACCGGTGGAGACGCGCCGCGAGCTCCCCGGCGACCCGGCCGACACGCAGAGCCGGTATCTGGAAGCGGCCGTGTACGGCGTGCTCGTCGGCTGCCTGTACGCGCCGAACGGGAACCCGCAGCCGGGCCCCAAGTTCGACTACAAGCTCGCCTGGATGCACCGCCTGCTGGCTCACGCCCAGGCGCTGCACGACACGGGCGTTCCTGTCGCGCTCGTCGGCGACTACAACGTGGTGCCGACGGACTTCGACATCTACAACACGCGCTCATGGTCGAAGAACGCGTTGCTGCAGCCGCAGCCGCGCGCGCTCTACCAGCGGCTGGTGGGGCAGGGCTGGACCGACGCCATCAGGGCGATGCATCCGGACCAGCCGGTCTACACCTTCTGGGACTACCTGCGACAGGCGTGGGAGAGAAACGCGGGCCTGCGCCTCGATCACATCTTGCTCAGCCCCTCGCTGGCGCCCGGTCTGCGTGAAGCCGGCGTCGACGCGTGGGTCAGAGGACTGCCCGACGCGAGTGATCATGCGCCCGCCTGGGCGACGATCGACGCCGATCGTGCGTCGGGCGCCCGGCGCGCCACACGGAGGAACGGCACCAAGGCCTGACGAAAGCTGGGCGGTCGCGGCTCTGACGGCTGTGGCGGCAAACCGGGCAGCGCTCGCGAACGGATGGTCGCTCCTGGCGGCGTTCGCTCTCGCCGCCTGCCAGGGCGCGAGCCGCGCGTCCGCGCCGGGCGGCGCGGGTGCGGGGGGCGCGGCTCGTGGCGGTGCCGGTGTAGGCGGCACGGCTTTGGGCGGCGGACGGAGCGGGGCGGCCGGCGGCCCGGCCGTCTGGAGCCCGGCCACCGGAACGACCTGGCAGTGGCAACTGAAAGGCACCATCGACCAGACCGTGCCTGCCCGGATGTTCGACCTCGATCTCTTCGACGCGCCGGTGGACGTCGTGGCGTCGTTGCACGCCGCCGGCCACCCCGTCGTCTGTTACGCCAACGCAGGCGTGTTCGAGAGCTGGCGCCCCGACGCGGCCATGTTTCCCGCGGCGGTGAAAGGGAACGCCGATCCGGGCTGGCAGGGCGAGCAGTGGCTGGACATCCGCCAGTGGAGCGTCCTCGAGCCCATCCTCGAGGGGCGAATGGACCTGTGCAGGAGCAAGGGCTTCGACGGCATCGAGCTCGACAACGTCGACGGCTACAGCAACGACACCGGCTTCCCGCTGACCGCCGCCGATCAGCTGGCGTTCAATCGCGCGCTGGCCGCCTCGGCGCACGCGCGCGGCCTGTCCGTCGGGCTGAAGAACGACCTCGAGCAGGTCGCGGATCTGGTGAGTCAGTTCGACTGGGCGCTCAACGAACAATGCTTCGAGTACGGCGAGTGCGCCGCGCTGAAGCCGTTCGTCGACGCGCGCAAGGCGGTCTTCAACGTCGAGTACAACCTGCCGACGTCGTCCTTCTGCCCGCAGGCCAAGAGCATGGGCCTGAGCTCGATCCTGAAGAACGTCGCCCTGGACGCCTACCGGGTCGCCTGTCCCTGACCGTCCGGATGCGCGGCGACGCTCTTCTTCCAGACTTCCAGAGCATTCAGCGTCGACGGCCAGCCGACGTACAGCAACATCGTGACGATGACCTCCTTGATCTCGGTGGGGGAGCACCCCACCCGGAGCGCGCCCGCGATGTGCCATTCCAGCTGGCGCAGCTGCTGTTGCGCCGTCAGCATGGCCACGGCGACCAGCTCTCGCTGTCGCACGGTGAGGCCGGGCCGCGCGTAGATCCGGCCGTAGGCGTTCTCGGTCAGGTACTCGGCCAGCTCGGCGTCGTACTGGCGGACGGCTGCTTCGACGGCCGCGAAATCCTCGTAGATGAGACCGCCGTTTTCCCGCCCGCGCTGCCGCAGCTGCTGTCGACTGACATCCGACGCGGCGACGGGCTTGGCCGCGACGCCGCGCTCCGCGAACACGGCCGCCATCGCCGCGAGCGCGTTCAGCGCCGTGGGCCAGCCGGCGTAGGGCTGCGACTGGACCAGCACCTCGCGAATCGCTTCCGGCGTGGCGCCCACGTTCAGCGCCGCCGCGAGATGCCACTGGAGCTGCGGTAGGTGCGCGCGACAGGCCAGGGCGCCAACTACGCACAATTCGCGGTCGTCCAGCCCAAGCGTGCCGCGAGAGAGCACCTTGCCGTAGGCGTCGGCGACCAGGTAGCCGGCCAGCTCCGGATCCACGGCATGCAGCGAGTCCACCGTTTCCCGAAACGCCGGCCCACCCAGCCGCACGCCCAGCTTCAGTCCTTGCTCGTACGATTCGTCGTGATGATCCATTTTTGGCTCCGGCGCGCTTTGACGCGCACGTCGCCTTTGAGTGTGTGCGATCTTCTTCGCCCTGTGCTCGAGAACCACCGGAGGACCCGTGAGTCGTAAAATCCTCGCCTGCTTGTTTTCCTTTGGCATCTCCGTCGGCGCTCTGGCCTGTTCGTCGAGCGGAACCGGCTCCGAGGGCGGAACGGGCGGGCAAGCGACGGGTGGTAGCGCCTCGGGCGGCAGCACGTCGACCGGAGGCACCTCGAGCGGCGGAATGACCGGCAGCGGAGGCTCGAGCTCCGGCGGCAGCTCCGCGTCTGGCGGCAGCTCGGCATCCGGCGGCAGCCCGGCGTCGGGCGGCAGCTCCGGCGCCGGCGGCGGCGGGGGACGCGACAGCTCGGGCGGCGCGGGCGGGCATCCGTCGGGCGGCGCCGGCGGCAGGAACGCCGGCGGCTCGGGTGGCGGCCAGAGCGGGGGAACGGCCGGGACGACCGCCACGGGGGGCGCGGGCGGCGGCGGCTACAACCCGTGCAAGGCCAGCCCGTGCGTCATCTTGCCGCTCGGCGATTCGATCACCCACGGCTTCTCGTCGACGGACGACGCGGGGTATCGCTCCGCGCTGTTCAAGCTGATCGTGGCGGCGAACCAGAACGTGACCTTCATCGGGTCGCTGATGAACGGTCCCACCACCGTGTCGGGCAAGCCGTTCGTCAGGAACCACGAGGGCCACGACGGCATCACCGTCACGGGCATCACCGGCTACGTGCCACCGGCCAAGTCGTTCTCGACGACGCCGCACATCGTGCTGCTGCACATCGGGACCAACGACATGACCAGCAACGCCGATCCCACCACCACGGCGAATCAGCTCTCGACGCTGATCACCAACCTGGTGAAGGCGGCGCCCGATGCGCTGATCGTCGTCGCGAAGATCATTCCGCTCGGCTACTCGAACAGCAACTACACCAGCTACATCGCCAAGATTCCCGACGTCGTCAAAGCCCACTCTAGCGACCACGTCATCATGGTCGACATGAGCACGCTGCCGGGCTCCGACATCCGCGGCAGCGGCAACGTCCACCCGACCGACCAGGGATACGCCGACATGGCGAACCTCTGGTACGGCGCCATCAAGAGCTACCTGCCGTAGTCCAGCTGAAGCTGGTCGTCGACCGCGGCCGGCGCCTCTGGTCGCGCCAGCAGGTCGATGCGCGGCAGCAGGCTGTGGAACTCCCACTCGGCGAAGAGGGCGCGCATCCGGGACCAGGCGTCGGCGCCGACCGACGCGGCGCGCGCGCCGGGTGGAAGCGGCACGTCGTCGCGCAGGCGGGCCAGCGACTCCGTCTGTAGAAGCTGCGCCGACGCCGCCGCCAGCGTGGCCCGCAACGCCTGCGGCGTGACGTGTTCTACCCCGGCGAGCAGTCTCCGCATGTCACCGAACCGCTGCACCAGCTTCTGAGCGGTGCGCGCGCCGACTCCGGGGATCCTGGGCAAGTTGTCGCTGGCGTCGCCGACCAGCGCGGTGAGCGACGGCAGCTGCCGCGGCTCGACCCCGTACCGGGCCACCAGGGCGGCGTGGTCGTAGAGGATCGACTTGCGCCCGCGCGTGCCCACGAACAGGACGTCGACGCCGTCGCGCGCCACCTGGAACAGGTCGTGGTCCGCCGTCACGACGCACACCTCCACCTTCGACGACGCCAGCTCGCGCGCCAGCGTCGCCAGGACGTCGTCGGCCTCGAACCCGGGCGCGACGAAGGTGGGCGCCCCGACGGCGTCCAGGAGGCGCGGCAAGGCATCCAGCTGGCGTCGCAAGTCGTCGGGCACCGGCGGCCGATGCGCCTTGTAGGCGGCGCTCTGCAGGTGCCGGAACGTCGGCTGCCCGGCGTCCAGCGCGAACGCCAGCTCACACGGGCGCTGATCCCGCAGCAGCTTCAGCAGCATGACGGCCAGGCCGTAGAGCGCCGATGTCGGGGCGCCCGCCCGGGTCGACATGGGCGGCAGCGCGAAGAACGCGCGGAACAGCAGGGCGTGCGTGTCCAGCAGCAGGGCGCGGCTCATTCGGGCGCTCCGAGTCTAGCGCGGCGGTGCGACTTGACGGGGCCGATGGTCCCCCGCATGACTGAGCGGTGCGCAGGCTCGGCGCCATGGATGTGCTGGTGGTCGACTGTCAGGCCACCGGGGCGAGCCCCACCTTCGGTCACGTCCTGGAGATGGGGTGGGGCATCGTGCGCGCCGACAGCGGTCCGCGCGGGATCGAGGCGCACTGGATCGCGCTGCCCGAGGGGCACACGGTTCCGGGCCAGGTCCGCCAGCTGACCGGCTGGCAGCCCGCCGCCGCGGCGGACGCCATCGCCGGGCACGAGGCGTGGCGCCGGCTGCGCGCCGCCGTCGCGGAGGCCGAGCCGGTCCCCACCGCCATCCACTACGCGCGCTTCGAGCTGCCGTTCCTGCGCGACTGGTCGGCGCGCTTCGAGCCCGACGCGCCCTTTCCGCTGGACGCCGTTTGCCTGCACACCATCGCGAGCCGCCTCTATCCCGACCTCCCGCGCCTGTCGCTGCGCGCGCTGGCCGGCTACCTGGGCCACGGCGTGTCGTTGCAGCGGCGCGCGCTGGGCCACGTCGAGGCGACGGCGTTCGTGTGGCAGCGCGTGTGCGGCGAGCTGGCCGCGCTGGGCGTCGAGACGTGGGAGGACCTGCAACGGTGGCTCTGCCAGCGTGGTCCCGTCCGCGCGCGGCCGAAGAAGCCGACGTACCCCATCGACGAGCGGCGGTTCCGGTCGCTGCCCGACCAGCCCGGCGTCTACCGGTTCCTGCGCCGCAACGGCGACCTGCTGTACGTGGGCAAGGCGGCCAGCCTCAAGAAGCGCGTCACCAGTCACTTCATCGCCCGCTCCGGCAAGCTGCTGGCACCCGAGATGCTGACCCAGGTCAGCGACATCGCCGTGACCGAGACCGCCAGCGCGCTGGAGGCGGCGCTGCTCGAGAACGAGACCATCAAGGCGCTCGACCCGCCCTACAACGTCCAGCTGACGACGGGCGACCCGCGGGTCTGGTACAGCAACGCCGCTTTCGACGCCGCCTCGGCCACGCCCAGCAGCGAGCACGCGATCGGGCCGCTGCCGTCGGAGTACTCGCTGCGGCCGCTCGGCGCGCTGAGCGCGTTGCTGGCGGGCGCGCCGCCGGACCTCCCGGTGCGCGCGCACGCGGTGGGTGTCTCGGCGCTGTGGACGCCGGACGAAGAGGTGTTCACGGCCGGCTGGTCCGAGCTGCTGGCGCGCCACGCAGATGCCGCGGGTCTACACGAGGACCCTGCGCGCACGCGAGCCCTGCAGCTGGCCCGGCACCTGGTGGCGGTGGTGGCGGCGCAGAAGGATCCGCCACGCGACGAGGATGAAGGCGACCACACCTGGGATCCGTCGCGCGTCGCCCGCCATATCGAGCGCGCGGCGGCCCAGGCGTATCGCGCCTACCGCCGCACCCGCTGGCTGAAGCTGCTGGACGACGCCGAGGTCGTCTACCAGGAGCCGGGCGCCACGCGCACCCGCCGCCTGCGAATCCGGGCCGGGCAGGTCACCGCCGCCGAAGAGGACGACACACCGCCGGCGCCCGCCGCGCTGGCCGCCGCCCCCTTCGACCGCGCTTGCTACGACCGCCTGCGCATCCTGACCACCGAGCTCAAGCGCATCGCGCGCGACGGCGGGACCGTCCTCGTGCGCGTCCGGGGGTCGCGCGCGCTGCCGGCGCGGATGCTGCCCGGCGTGTTCGCGACGATCTGACCGCACGGCGGTCCAGTACGGGGCCGAGGTTGCACGGCGGCGGGGCGCAAGGCATGATGGTCATCATGCGATACCCGGCGGGCCACAAGGAAGAAGTCCGCGCGCGAATCGTGAACGCGGCCGCAAGGGCGCTGTGCCGTGACGGGCTCCTTGGCGCGAGCATCCCCGCGCTCATGAAGGACGCCGGCCTCACCCACGGCGGTTTCTATGCTCACTTCGACGACCGCGACGAGCTGGTCGCGGAGGCGGTCGAGGCGGCCGCGGCGCGCACGGGGGCGGAGGTGTTCGCCGAAGGAGCGCCCCTCGAGGACGCCCTGGCCCGCTACTTGTCGTCCGAGCACCTGGGCGCGCCCGACCGCGGCTGTGTGGTCGCCGCGCTGGGGACCGAGGGCGCCCACGCGTCCCCGTCCGTGCGCCAGGCCTTCGCGAAGGCGGCGCGCGGGCTGCTGGCGCTGGTCGACGGGAAGCTGCGCCCGGGCAAGCGCGCCAAGGAGCCCTCCGACGAGGCGCTGCGGCTGACGGCCGCCATGGTCGGCGCCGTGGTGTTGGGTCGCCTCGTCGACGACCCCGTCCTCGCAGAGCGCATGTTGAAGGCGGCGCGGCGGTCCTTGCCGCGCTGACGGGGCAGGAGCAGCGCGGGATCAGTCACTGGCACGCGGAAAGGAATGATGAGCATCATGCAAAAATCCAAGCGGGGAAGCACAGAGGAGCGACGGCTGGTGGATCGATACGGGCCGTGGGCCCTGGTGACCGGCGCGTCGGACGGAATCGGGCGTGCCATCGCCAAGCACCTGGCCGGTGCAGGTCTCAACCTGGTGCTCGCGGCCCGCCGCCGAGAGATCCTGGACGCGCTGGCCGCCGAGCTCGCCGCGGCCCACGGGGTCGACGTTCGCGCGGTCGCGGTCGATCTCTCCACCCCGGCCGGGGTGGAGACCCTCGCCCAGCAGACGGACGCGCTGGACGTGGGGCTCTTCGTCGCCGCGGCCGGTTTCGGAACTTCGGGGGACTTCGTCGCGTCCCAGCTCGCCAGCGAGCTGGAGATGCTGGAGGTCAACTGCCGCGCGGTCGTAGCCGCGTCCCACCACTTCGCGCGGCGATTCGTGGCGCGCGGCCGCGGCGGGCTCGTCTTTCTGAGCTCGCTGGTCGCGTTCCAGGGCGTCCCACGCGCCGCCAGCTACGCCGCGACCAAGGCGTTCATCCAGTCATTCGCCGAGGGCCTTGGTCACGAGCTCGCTCCACGTGGCGTCGACGTCCTGGCGACGGCGCCGGGCCCGGTGCGCAGCGGATTCGGGCAGCGCGCCGCGATGACGATGGGGTTCGCCCAGACACCCGACGCGGTCGCGCGAGCGACCCTGCGCGCGCTCGGCCGGCGCCGCACGGTGCGGCCGGGGCTGCTGGCAAAGCTGCTCGAGCTGTCACTCAAGATGCTGCCGCGCTGGGGGCGCGTGCGCATGATGGGCCTCATCATGGCGGGCATGACGAAGGGGCACGCGTAACACCGCCGCCCAAGCTCGTCCGCTAGCCGTGCCGACCAGGTAACGACAGCTTCGCTCCGAACATACATTTCTGGCGTCGGTCACTCGCCGCGGAAGAACTGCGCAGAGCCCCGTTCCCCATTCGAGTTTTGTCGAGTGGCTGTCGGAGGGAGCGCAGGAGGCTTTCATGGCGCGAGGCACGGAGCAGCCCGCAGCAGCGGCGTTGGCCGCCGGTTCGTCGCTACTCGCTTGTCTGCGGGCGTACTTTGACGAACGACCGTGTGCCTATGCGTACGAGGTCGCGCGTTCATTCGCGATGTCGCAACGTACGCTTCAAAGGCGATTGCGCGCGTTGGGCACGTCGTTTCAACGGGAGACTGAGAAGGCCCGCTTACGGATCGCCAAGAAGTTGATGGAGGAGACCGACCAATCGTTGAAGTACATCGCGCTCGAGTCGGGCTACGCCTCGCTTCAGCACTTCAGCTCGTCCTTTCGCGCGCGCGAGCGGCAATCGCCCAGCGCGTGGCGAGCCGGGAGGCGCGCATCGACGGAGAAAAAGGCAGGGCCCGGCGCGGGCGCCTATGCGCTCACGCCGGGCCTCGAGTGACGGCCAGCTCAGGGCGGTCAGCGCCCGCTAGAACTGCTCGCCCCTGCTGATCAGTCGGCCACCGGGCACCAGAACTGATCCGGATGCCAGGCGTGCGACGGGTTGCCGCACTTACCGTTGGTTGGCGTACAAAGATCATATTGGACGACGTGTGCCCCGTTGTTGGGTACGCCACCTGCGACGGACATCGCTTTGCCTGTGGCCTTGTTCCAGAAGATGTAACAACCCGTGTACGGCGCACCTTGATCGGCGGCTGGCTGGATGACCCAGGTTTCGGCGCCGTACCCCGGCGGCTCGATGACGACATTGGCGTTGTTGTTGACGGAGCCTCCCGACACCGCGAGATACCACGGATCGCCAACTCCGCGGTCGCCGTACCGGTTTTGGACCGATACCGTTCCTGGGTAGGTCGGCTGCCAATCCTGATCGGTTTGGCCCCAGGCCCAAGTGATCATCTGTGTTCCGGCGTTGTACCCGCATCCTCGGGTGGGCGTGCAGATGGGGCCGCCGGATACGCCCAGAAAGTAGACGTTGCCGTTAGGGGTGCTCGCGTTCTGCCAGCGTACCCAGGCCTGGGCGTGGGCCGCGTTCGATGCCGCCAGCGTTGCAGCAGCAATGAACACTCCGAGCGCAATTCGTGTTGCAGGTTTGTTCATTCGATCGTCTCCCCGTGTGAAAGGACGTGCGTTACCGGCTCTCACGCTCCCCTCAGCGTTCCGGCGTTGCGATGATAGGGAACGCACCCGCGCGCGCAACGAACGAAGGTTGCGAGAACACGCCAATCAACAGCCGCCGCCTGCGATATCGAGCAATGCTCCGGCGACCTCTCATTTGGTGTCGCCGTTCCGGGTCTCCCCGTCGAACGACGCAGCGCTGATCGAGCGAAGGGTCTCCCCGCCTGCGTCAGGGCGGGGCGGTGCCGGTCAGGCTCCGGATGTCCGCCGCGAGCTCGGGGAAGTCCGGCTGGTCGAACTCGTGACCGCGGCCGTCGAGCAGCCTGACCGTCGCGTGCGGCAGCGCCCGCCGGTATTGTTCGAGCTGCGCGACTGGCACCACCTGGTCGTCGCGGGTCTGATAGAAGAAGAGCGGCACGTCCCTCAGGCGCGAGGCGAAGTTGGGCTTCAGCGTGAACTCGGGGAACTTCGGTCCCCAGAACGGCGTCGAGATCAGGAACAGCCCCGGGACCGCCGGTGGCGCCGCCGCCTCCGAGAAGAACTTCAGCAGCGTCGACGCCCCGAACGAATGCCCGACCACCACGGGCCGCCCGTGGGCGGCGATCAACTCCTCGATCCGCTTCGCCCACGGCGCGTGGTGCGGGTCGTCGGGGTGGGGCATGGGGGGCGCGTGGACGACGTAGCCGGCCCCCAGACTGTGCTGCAGCAGCGGCTCCCAGTAGATCTTGCCGCCGCGCCGGCGTGGTTCGCCGGCGCCGTGAATCACCAGAACGGTCCGTTTCATGGTCGACTCTTCTCCATGGGGCCTACGTCGCGTCCTCGCCTATCATCGCTCCCATGGGTGAAGAAAAGAAGCGTCTCGCGGGGCTGGCCCGCGGCGTTCAGGGCTTGCGGCGTCAGTCGCGCGACCTGCGGGCGGAGGTCGACTTCCTGGATCGCTTTTCGACCAGCCTGCCGGCCGCCGCCTGCGCCGCCGCGCGCTCCTATCTGGCGATGATCGAGCACGCGGCCGAGATGACGCTGGCGCAGGTCCAGGTGCTGCGCGCCGAGATCGCGAAGCAGCAGGCCGACCTCCAGGTGAAGCGCCTCTCCCAGCGCCTGCGCTGATCGCCCGCCAGGCTCGCGGCTATTGGTCCATCAGCGTGTAGTACGCGACGATCGACCCGAGGGTGTGCTTCCAGTTCGTGTACTCGACGATGGTGTTGCCCGCCTGATTGCCGTCCACGGAGTTGACGGCCGTGGCGCTGACGTCGGTGACGATGAAGTGATGCTGCATCGCCGCGATCGCGGCGATGTCGCCCGGCTGGACGCCCTTGTTCCCCGCCACCTTGCGCCAGGCCGCGCCCGTCGAGCTCAGCAGGTTCCCGTGGGCCGGGCTCCAGTTGAGCGTCCACTTGACCCCGACGCCGGCGTTCGCCCAGACCGCCACGGCGAAGATCCCGCACCACGACTTGCTGGCGCCGGCGATCCGCACGTTGCCGCCTTTCATGGACTTGATCGTGTAGTCCAGGTCGGCCTGCGAGGGTTGGACGTTGCAGCCCGACTGCTTGATGATCGTCGCGAAGTCGTCGGCGGTGGGCTTGTAGGTGCCCGGCGCCGCCCACCACTTGGCTTGCTTGATGATCTCGTCTCGAAGTCCCATCCCGCTCTCCTGTGCCTTCAGCCCCCGCAGACGCGGGCTGCCCTCGGAATATCTCACACGACTGCGCCGGTAGACCGGCGCGCCCCGGGGATTATTCCTGACGTCGAGAGCTACTGGGCGATCAGGCTGTTCTGTTCGACCTTGACGCGGCTGTCGGTGCAGAAGGTGCAGTTCGCGCCGTAGAAGTACTTGCGGTTCGCGGTGTCGCCCATCAGGTGGGCCCGGAACCACGCGGCGGCCATCGTCAGCGACGGGCCCTTCGCCCCCTCGTAGACCCAGCTGCCGTGGTCGGAGCTCAGCTCGTCGAGGAAGAAGGCCGGCTGGTCCGTGACCGTCAGGAAGGTGGTGTGGACGCTGTCGCAGCTGACCACGGTGTCCTTGCCGCCGCAGAAGAACAGCATCGGCGTGTGCACGCCCGTCAGCGGCCGGGTGCCCGAGATCGCCGCCAGCGCCTTGTAGCGCGGCTCGGACGCGACCATGCAGGTCGACATCGCCCCCTCCGAGTGACCGAGCTGGCCGATGTTGGTCGTGTCCAGCCGGTGGTAGTAGGGGCTGCTCGGCGTCTCCGCCTGCTGCAGCAGCCAGTCCAGTCCGGCGATCGTCGGCAACGGGTCGCCCTTGGACGTGGTGGTGCTCAGCGAGGCGATCACCACGAACCCGTGCGACGCCAGGTGGTTCATCATCGGCAGGTACTGCCCGCACCATTTGTTGGCGGCCGAGTCGACGACACACAACGGCGGGTTCGGCTCGGGATTGTCGGTGTGGCCGTTGGCCCACACCAGGATCGGGTGGCAGTAGCCGCTGGTCGCCAGGTTCTGCGGGCGATAGACGTTGAAGCGCTGCTGCTGGTCCCCGTAGATGGGATCGGGCGTGTAGCCGGCCAGCGGCCCCACGCCCTTGTCGGCGGCCACCTGGAACGGCCCCGCCGCGGCCGGGTTGGCCGTGCCCCATTGCTTCGTGCTCACGCAGCCGCTCACCACGCCGCCGCCCGCCTGACCGCCCGTGCCGGACGTCGCCCCGGCCGCGCCGCCCTTGCCGGTCCCTCCTGCGGTCCCGCTCCCCGAGCCTCCACCCGGGCCGCCGCCGCCGCCCGACGACGTGCCGCCGGTCTCCGAGCGACCCGCCGTGCCGCCGGACCCGCCCGGACCGACGGTCGAACCGCCCGTCGAGTGGTGGTCCCGCCCGTCGCGCCGCCGGTGGTCCCGCCAGTCGGGTTGCCCGTCGTGCCGCCGGTCAGGTTGCCGGTCGCGCCGCCGGTCGGCCCACTGCCGCCGGTCCCCGAGGAGCCGTTGCTCCCGGAGCTGCACGCCGCAACCAAGGAGGCGAGAACGACCCCGCCCATGCACCTTCGCGCCCGCTTCACGATCATCATCGGCCTTTGTATTCCCACGAACCGCGCAGTGGTCGGGCCGATCGGAAGTGGTCCAAAAAAATCAGCTCGGCGCCCGTCGGTGGCTGACCTTGTAAGACCGCGATTCTCAAGGCAAGCTCGTCGCCTCCGTGGCCGACAAGAACCCGCCCAAAGCCCCCGATCCCGCCGGCAAGAACCCGCACATCCCGGTTGACGTGCCCTCGGTCTTGAAGACCGTCCAGCGCCCGCGGCGCGCGCTCGTCACGTCGGGGATGCCGTACGCGAACGGGCCGCTGCACCTGGGCCACCTGGCGGGGGCGCACCTGCCGGCCGACATCTACAGCCGCTGGATGGGGATGCTCATCGGCCGCGAGAACGTCCTGTTCGTCAACGGCACCGACGACCACGGCTCGACCAGCGAGGTGTCGGCCGCGGCGGCCGGCGTCCCGATCCGCCAGTTCATCGACGGCATCCACGCGCAGCAGCAGGTGACGCTGGCGCGCTACGCCATCGGCGTCGACGTCTACACCGGGACCTCGCAGCCCGAGACGTTCCCGGTGCAGAAGCAGCTGTGCGACTTCTTCCTGACCCGCCTGCACGCGAACGGCATGCTGGAAAAGCGCGCCACGCGGCAGTGGTACGACCCGCAGCTGAATCGCTTCCTGCCCGACCGCCTGGTGCGGGGGACCTGCCCCAACCCGAAGTGCAACTACGAGAACGCCTACAGCGACGAGTGCGACCGCTGCGGCCACCAGCACGACCCGACGGAGCTCATCAACCCGAAGAGCGTCCTGTCCGACACCACGCCCGAGATGCGCGACACCGTCCACTGGTTTCTGGACATGTGGAAGGTGTC
>CAZPUH010000866.1:0-1114 GCA_964589215.1 uncultured Myxococcales bacterium
TCTGGTGCGGCTGATCGCCTTCAAGGGCGGCGTCACGATCCCGCTGCACGATCACGGCGGCCCCGAGCACATCGTGGTCTTCACGGGCGCGCTGGAAGAAGAGGGCGCCCGCTTCGGGCGGGGCGACATCTCGATCCGCGACTCGGGCGAGCGCCACCAGCAGCGCGTCGCGCCCGGCGAGCCGTGCATCGCGCTGGTCGTCAACGAAGGCAAGCTGCACCCGCTGACGCTCCGCGGGCGAATTCTGCTCGCGCTGTCGCGACAGTAGAGATCCGGATCCGATCTCGTCGTGTAGCTGCGGGTGGACCAACCACTCGAACAGCGGAGGACGAGATGAACCGATCGAGATCAATGTGCGCGGGAC
Source organism: uncultured Myxococcales bacterium (assembly GCA_964589215.1). Taxonomy (GTDB): domain Bacteria; phylum Myxococcota_A; class Polyangia; order Fen-1088; family Fen-1088; genus JADGRB01. The sequence continues at coordinate 365 of CAZPUH010000866.1, forward strand.
TCTCACTGGCGACCGCGCTGGTGGCAGGCGCGCTCATGGGCGCGTGCAGCAGCAGCAGCAACGACATGGCCGGTGCCACCGGCGGGGCCAGCGGCGGCGCGACCGGCGGGACCGGTGGGAGCGGGACCGCACCGACCCTGTACGAGAAGTACGGCGCGGCGATCCCCAAGGTCGTCGACGACGCGGTCGCGGGCGTGCTGGCCGACTGCGAGATCGCGCCCTACTTCGCGGTGGTGGGGACGGCGGGGCACGACTCCGTCGCGCGGCTCAAGAGCTGCCTGCGCCTGCAGTTCACGGCGCTCTTCGGCGGGCCGGCCACCTACCCGGGCGTCAACGATGAGGGGGACACCTGCGTCGACATGGCCACCATCCACAGCGGGCTCGGCATCCCGGGGCCGGTGTTCGACAAGTTCGTGATGGACTTCGGCGGCGTGCTGAAAGCCGACGGCGTTGCCGACGCGGACATCGCCACGATCGCCGGCGCGGTCACGGGGATCAAGACCCAGGTCGTCTCGCCGACGCCCGTCGTCAAGTCGGCGTGCGACGGCGGCGCCACGCAATAGAGGGCGTCATGCGACCCGAATCGATCCGCAGTCGCCGGCGCCTTCTGGTGCGGGCGTTGGCTTGCACGGGCGGCGCCGCGGCAGCGTTCGTCGCCGCGATGGGGTTCCTGCACACGCCCGCCGGCCGCCCCCTCATGCGGCGCCTGGGGATGACGTGCCCGGCGCGGGCGGTCACGCCCGCGGCGGC
>CAZPUH010000867.1:0-2436 GCA_964589215.1 uncultured Myxococcales bacterium
TTGGGGTAAATACCCGCCTTCCAACACGGATTGCGACTCAGCTCGCGACTCACTCTGCGAAACACCGGGAGAACCTCTGCACATGTCCGCTGCTTTGAATAAGAGCCCGCTCGCGCGGGTCAAAGACGAGTTTGGTGGCAAGGACAAGCTGGTCGACAAGCTTGTTGGGATTCTGGACGCCGGCGACCGCAGCAAGGACGACCTCCGCAAGACGCTGCTGGGCGTCGCCAACCGGAAGCTGGTTCGGCTGCACGCCGTCGCGACGCGCACCAAGGACGTGGGCGGCCACGACAAGCTGGTCACCACGACGGCCGAGCGCCTGAACCGCGGCAAGGACAAGGACTACCTCGCCAAGCTGGACGGCCTTTCGGACGCCAAGCTGCTGGACATGCTGACCATCGCCGAGCGCAAGGCGAAGGCGAAGGAGGCCGCGGGCGCCAAGGCGCCGGCCAAGAAGGAGGCCAAGCCGCAGGCGGCGAAGGCCTCCAAGGCCGCCAAGAGCGGCGACAAGCCGGCCAAGGCTGCCGGCAAGACGTCCGCCAAGACCGCGTCCAAGCGGGGCTGATCCGGACGCCGCCGTGCTGTTGGGCCGGGTGGTGGGTCGGCTCTGGGCGGCGCGGCAGGCCGACACCCTCGGCGGGCGCAAGCTGCTGCTCGTGCGCCCCGACACCGCCGGCAGCGCCCGTGATTCGGGCGCGGGCGCCCCGACCGATCGCTTGATCGTCGCCGTGGACGGGCTGGACGCCGGTCCCGGCGATCGGGTGATCGTCGCCCACGGCAGCCGCGTGCGCGACCTGACCGTCGGCGAGGGCGTGGCCGACAAGGACGTCGTCATCGCCATCGTCGACGGGCTGGAGCTGGCGCGATGATCCTGGGGCGCGTGGTGGGGCAGGTCTGGGCGACGCGGCGCGATCCGCGCCTGGCGCGCGCCAAGCTGCTGGTCGTGCGCCCGCACGGCATCTACGAGGCCGCGCTGGGCACGCGCCACCTGGTCGCCACCGACGAGGTGCACGCCGGCATCGGCGACGAGGTGGTCGTCTGCCTGGGCATGCCCGCGCGGCAATCGCTGGGAAGCAACGACACGCCCGTCGACGCCGCCATCCTGGGCGTCGTCGACCGCATCGAGCTGGACGACGCCGCGCTGCCCGTCGCCGGGGCCGGCCCGGGCATTCGCCGGCCGCTGTCCGCGTCGCTGGGGTTGCTGCGCGCCGATGCGGGGGACCGCCAGCGATGATCCGCGGCACCGTGCTGGGTCAGGTGTGGGCGGCGCGGCGATCGCGCGGCCTCGACGGGCACAAGCTGGTGCTGGTCGCTGCCCGCGACGCGAACGGCGCCGAGTCCGGCCGCGTCGTCGTGGCGGTGGACACCCTGGACGCGCGCGGCGGCGAGGACGTCACCGTCGCGTTCGGCTCGGGCGCGCGCAACGTGCTGCGTCCGGGCGCCGACAACCGCGATCTGCTCTGCGACGCCGCCGTCGCCGCCATCGTCGAGGGGGCCGGCTGATGTTCCTGGGGCGGGTGGCCGGCACGGTCTGGTCGACGGTGAAGTGGCCCGAGACGCGCGGCCTCAAGCTGCTGCTGGTGCGGCCTTACCGGCTGGCCGACCTCGCGCCGGGCGCCGTCCAGGCGGGCGCGGAGGCCTCGGAGCCCACCGACGATCTGGTCGTTTGCGCGGACACGCTGGACGCCGGGCCGGGTGACGACGTGCTGGTCGCGTTCGGGCACGCCGCGCGCGTCGCCGTCAGCGAGAAGTTGCCTCCCGGGACCAAGCCCCACGTGCCGATCGACGCCGCCGTCGTCGCGGTCGTCGATCGCATCCAGATCGAGCGCGTTCCGTCCGGATGAAGCGCGAGGTCGACGAGCGGGAGCTGCGGCGACTGATCGCCGAGGTGACGCGCGAGGTGACGACGGAGGCCGCCCGCGTGGCGGCGCGTCCGGGCCCGGGACCATCCGCAGACGTGTGCGCGGCCTGCGCCGAGGCCGAACGGCGCCGCGGGCACCGCGCGGTGGTCACGACCACGGGCAAGAACCGTCGGGGCATCGTGGCCAACATCGCTCAGGCCATCGCCGCAGCCGGCGGGGACATCCTGGACATTGCGCAGACACTGGCCGGCGACTTCTTCACGATGATCATCGTCGTCGACGTCAGCGCGCTGGAGGTCCCGTTCGCGGACTTCAAGAGCAAGCTGGTCGCCGCGGTCGAGGCGCTGGGCGCCCACTGCCTGGTGATGCACGAAGAGATCGTGAACGCGCTTCAGCGCGTATAGACTGCCGTCGTGGCGACGCGCTTTGACGCCTCGGAGGTGCGCGAAGTCCTGCGCATGATCGAGAGCGAGAGCCTGGACATCCGCGCCGTCACTCTGGGCGTCTCGCTGCGCGACACGGCGGCCGAGACGCTGGAGCGCACGGCGGCCCGCATGTACGAGAAGCTGATGCG
>CAZPUH010000868.1:0-15985 GCA_964589215.1 uncultured Myxococcales bacterium
CGAGCCGGAGGCCGAGACCGACTTCGAGGTGCTGCAGGTGATTCTGCGCGCGCGCGGCTCGAGGCGCGCGACCTCGGCGGCGCCGACGCCGAGCTGGCACGCGCGCTGGAAGCCGACGGCACGTTCCTGCCGGCGCTGGCGGCGCTGGCCCAGCTGCGCGAGAGCAACGGCGACGCGCGGTCGGCGGCGGAGCTGTACGCGCGGCTGGCGCGCCTCACGAAGGCCCCGGCGCGGGCGGCGGACGCGTTTCGGCAGGCGGCGCGCCTTTACGCGAATCAGGTGCGCGACGACGCGATGGCGGCCCGCTGCCTGGAGGAGGTGCTGGCCATCGAGCCGGAGGCCGAGACCGACTTCGAGGTGCTGCAGGTGATTCTGCGCGCGCGCGGCGACGACGAGCGGCTGGCGCAGGTGATGCGGCGGCGCGCGGCGGCCGGGACCCTGCCCAAGCGCCGCGACCGCCTGCTGGCGCTGGCGGAGCTGCTGCACGCGCGCGACCCGGTCGAAGCGGCGGCGGTGCTGGCCGAGGCGGTGAAGCTGGACCCCGGCTCGGTGGCGGTGCTGGTGCGCCTGGCCGACGTCGAGGCGGAGATCGGGCGCTCGGCGGAGGCCATCGCGACGTACCGCGCGGCGATCGGCGCGTCGGCGGATTCGGCGGCCGTCAGCGCCGCCTGGGCGCGCATCGGCGACATCGCCGAGCGCGCGCTGGCCGACGGCGATCAGGCCATCGAGGCTTATCGAAACGCGCTTCTGGCCAAGCCCGACGACCTCGCCGCGCTCAACGGCCTGGCACGCGGACTGACGCGGCGGCGCGACTACGGCGAGGCGGCCATCGTGCTGCGCCGGCTGGCGGGCCTGGAGACGGAGCCGGAGGCGCGCGTCGGCCACCTGCTGACGCTGGGCGAGCTGCTGGCGGGCCCCGCCGAGGATCCCGACGGCGCCGCGACGGCCTTCGAGCAGGCGCTGGCGCTGGACCCCGGCAACGACCAGGCGCTGGACCGGCTGGACGAGATGCTCACCCGGCTGGACGAGCCGTCCCGCCTGGCGGCGGCGCTGGGTCACTACCTGGAGGTCGCGCCGACCTCGCGCGCGCGGCGCATGCGCCTGGCCGCGCTGTGGAGCGGGCCGCTGGCCAGCCCGGCGCGCGCCGTCGACGAGCTGCGGATTGTGGTCGCTGCCGCGGACGCGGACGTGGAGGCGCGCGTCGAGCTGGCGCGCGTGCTGGAGAGCGCCGACCGGCTGACCGACGCCATCGCCGAGCACCTGGCGCTGATGCGCCTCGAGCCACTGCGGGTCGAGTCTTTGCTGGCGCTGCGCCGGCTGTGCGAGCGGGCGGGGCAGCGTCGCCGGGCCGGGCGCGTGGCGGCCGCGCTGGCGGCGCTGGGCCTGGCGGATCCCGCCGAGGCGCGCGCGATCCGCGAGGGGCGCGCCCGCTGGTCACCCGAGGCCAAGGGGATCATCTCCGCGGCGGAGTTCGAGTCCGTGCTGCGCCACCCCGACGCGCGCCACCCGGCGACCGCGCTGCTGGCCGCGATGTCCGAGGTGCTGCCGCGACTCTACGGCCTGGCGCTGGAGGACTGGGGCGTGACGAAGCAGGACCGCCTGCCGCCGCGGTCCGAGGATCCGGTGCGCGCGCTGGTCGGTCGCGTGGCGATGCTGCTGGGCGTGGAAGACGGCTACGAGGTGTACCAGGCGCGGGCGATCGCCAGCCAGGTCGAGATCGAGGCCGGCCCCCCGCCGTCGCTGCTGCTGCCCCCCGGCTTCAACGGGCTGCCGCGGCAGGAGGCGTACCTGCAGCTCGGGCGGCAGCTGGGGCACCTGCGCGCCGGGACCTACGCCATCGGCCGCATCCCGGGCAAGGACCTGGGGCTGCTGGTCGCCGCGGGCGTCCGGACCGTCTACCCCGGCTACGGCCGCGGCATCTTGCCGGAGGAACAGCTGAACGACGTGTCGCAGAAGATCGCGCGCATGCTGCCGCGGCGGCAACGGCGGGCGTTCGAGCAGGCGGCGCTGTCGTTCCGCGACGCCGGGCTCTTCGACGGCGATCGCTGGCTGCGCGGCCTCGGGCACACGGGCTATCGCGCGGCGCTGGTCGCGTCGGGCGACGTGCTGGGCGCGTTCGAGCAGATCGCGCGCGCGGATCGCCGCCTGGCCGCCGCCGTCCTGCAGCCCCCTGAGGAGCTGTGGGCGGTGGCCCGGGCTCACGCGGGCGTCGTCGAGCTGATCCACTTCGCGATCAGCGAAGAGCTGGCCGCCCTCAATCGCCGGCTCGGGACCGACTGAGCGCCTGAATGCGCCGTCCGGTCAGCCGGGCGGGACCAGGCGAAAGGCGTTCGGATCGGCGAAGACGATCCCGCCGTGCAGCGACACGAGCAGCAGATCGCGCCCGGGGGCCGCCGTGTATTCGTGCTCGGACCCGCCGGCCGCCTCGAGCACGCTGCCCGGCCCCTGGCGCCGGCCGTCCTCGACCAGCACGCCGTCGAGCACGAAGCTGACCTCCGCGGCCAGGTGCCGGTGTCGCGGGAAGACGGCGCCCGGCCGCACGCGCACGATCCCGGCGGCGGGCGCCGGCCCGCCAGGCCCGGGCGTGAAGTGAAAGTAGCTGACGCCGGGCGCGCCTTCGATCCAGGACGCGGGCTGGTCGATCCGGCCCAGCACGGCCGACAGCGCCGCCGCGCCCAGGTCGGTCAGGCGGCCCAGCGCGGCCAGCAGCGGCTGGAACCGGCCGGCGCCGCTCACGGCGTCCAGCAGGCGGGCGCGCGCCGCCGAGGGCGGGGGTTCAGCCGCGAGGTTCGCCTCGCCCCAGGCCCACAGGAGGGCGTCGTCGTCCGCGCTCATCGGTTGGCTCCGGCTCCGCGGGCGGGCGCGACGGCGCCACGAAGCGTCTCCAGCGCGCGGGCGAGGCGCGACTTCACGGTGCCGGTCGGAATGTCCAGCCGTTGCGCGATCTCGCTGGCGGAGAGCCCCGCGAAGTAGGTCAAATCGAGCACGGCCACCAGCTCTCCGGGGAGCGTCGCCATCAGGCGGCGCAGGCGCGCCCCGTCGACGGCCAGCGCCGGGGTGGGCGCGCCCGACGGCTCGCCTTCGGTCTGCGACAGGTGCTGGGTGACGCGCGACTCGCGCGCGCCGCGCCCGAGTCGGTCCAGCGCCCGGCAGCGCGTTCGCACCAGCAGCCAGGACCGCACGCTACCGCGATCCGGGCTGTACTCGGCCGCGTGCTGCCAGACCTCCAGAAACACGTCGTGCAGCAGATCCTCGGCGGCGGCCGCATTCCCCAGCATCCGCTTGGCCAGTCCGAACAGCAGCGGCGCGTGCAGATCGTAAAGGGCCCCCAGCGCTTCCCGACTCCCCTGCGCTACGGCGGCGACCAGGGCCGGATCTTCGGTGCGCGGCTGTGAACCCACCACCCGGGCGTCCCCGGGCTCGTCCCCCCACATCGCCCGCGACCTTAACAGCGGTCGCGCCGTGGTCACAAGCGACATGCGGATCGTACGAGCAGGCGCCCCGGTCGGATCGTCATCCGGTTTGCGCGGCGGGTTGCGTCGAGGCGCTCAGCGCGCGCCCCACGCGGCTGCGCAGGCAGGCCGTCCCCAGCACGGCCTGGAAGGCCAGCATGATGGCTTGCCCGACCAGGCTGGAGGCCAGCACGGCTGCTTGCTGCGCCGCCTGGTCGCCGGGGGCCCAGCGCGCGAAGAAGTACACCATGGTGGCCTGGGTCGTCCCCAGCCCCTGCACGGAGATCGGCAGCACGGCCACGAAGAACACCAGCGGGAGCGCCGCCAGCGCGTCGACCAGCGGCACGTGCACGCCGAACCCCCACAAAAGGACGATCTGCATCGTGATCAAGGCGGCGATGTGCGGCAGCCGCACCAGCAGCGTGCGCAGGTGACCGGCGATGCCGGCGTTCAGCAGCACCTCGAAGACGGGGCGAGCCGCGAGCCAGCGGGGGCGCAGCGCGACCGCCGCGATGTAGACCGCGAGGCCGGCGTAGGCCACCAGCACCAGCACGGAGACGGCGTGCGGGACCGCGGGCGCGGCGGCCAGCCCCGCGGTGGTCAGGAAGAGCAGCGCCAGCACGTTGATCCCCATGATGAAGAGGACCGTGGCGACGCCGCGGATGATGGGCACGCGCGCCACGCGGTGCACGAAGTAGATGATCGCGCCCTGGCCGACGTTGTAGTTGATGGCGGCCAGCAGGTAGGTCGCGCCGCGCACCAGCAGCACGTCCCCGAAGGACAGGCGGGTCAGGAACCAGGCGAACGTCTTCCAGATCGCGAACGAGTCGCCCAGGTAGACCGCCACGATCGCGAGCAGGGCCGCCGGCACCGTCCAGGGGGCGGCCGCGCGCGTGGCCGCGACGACCTGCTGGAACGGGATCTTGCGGAACAGCAGGACCAGAAGCCCGGCCGTCACGACCCAGGCCAGCAGTCGGACGAGGCGCTTCGAATTCATGCTCCGCTTGCTACCACGCCCGCCCAGGGTTGTTGAGGCCGCTCCACTCGCGCCAGATGTCGACCATCGTGGCCGTCGACGAAGGATCGTGCCCCTCGCGCATCAGCCGGAAGAACACGGCGTACCTCACGTGCGGTCCGACGTTCGGCGCAGCGCCGTGCGCCAGCTGGTAGTGCGCCAGGATCGCGTCGCCCGCGCGGGCGGTGAGCTGGCGGGGCGCCGGCATCGCGATGCGCGGAAACCCTTGCAGCAGCTCGTCGGTGCCGTGGGCGGCGAAGTGGGCCGCCAGCGCGCGGTGGGTTCCCGGCCAGACGGTGAAGTTGCCCTGGAACGGCGCGCTGACGTCGCTCAGGAACACGCCGCCCAGTGCCGTGAAGTGGTAGATGGTGCCGGCCGTGACGCCGTTCAGCGGCCCCGGCATGCCGTCGATGTGCGGGTAGGGGTCCTTGGGCTGCGCGATATCCTGCGGAAAGCGCAGCGCGATCTGGCCGCTGAGGGGCGGCGGCAGCAGGCCGGGCCCGATGGCCGCCTCGGCCACGGCCTGCAGCGCCGTCCCGCGATAGAGGTCCAGGATCGGATCGGCCTCCGTCAGCTCGGGGCAGAACGTCTGCGCGCGCAGGGTCCAGATCTGGCTCTTGTCGATCCCCTGTTCGCCCAGAGAGTGATTGATGGCCTTCAGCGCCGCATCGACCCGTGCCCGCGGCACGGCGTCCCGCACGATGAGGTACCCGTCTTCAATGAGCGCCCGCTGTCGTTCCGACTCGAGAGCCACCCCCGAACTGTAGCAGCTTGGCCAGAGCCTCAACCGGGGCTAGGTCGCGTCGAGGGAGCGCGGGCTTTGCCCGCGCGAGCTCATCGCGGGGGGGCGCGGGACCCTCTCGGGGTCCCGATCTAGATCGCGTCGAGGGAGCGCGGGCTTTGCCCGCGCGAGCTCATCGCGGGGGGCGCGGGACCCTCTCAGGGTCCTGAATTAGATCGTCCCGTCGCCCAGCTTGCCGGCGTGGCGGATGTCCTTTCCCTTCACCATGAAGACGGTCAGCTCGCCCAGGTTGGTGGCGTGGTCACCGATACGCTCGAGGTACTTGGCGATCGACTGCAGGCGGGTGGCGCGGAAGATGTTACGCGGGTCTTCCATCATGTAGGTCAGCAGCTCGCGGAAGATCTGCGTGTAGTAGGCGTCGACGTTCTTGTCGCGCGCGATGACCCGCTGCGCGCGCTCGACGTCGGCGGCGACGAAGGCGTCCAGCGCCTCGTGCAGCATCTCCTGCACCTCACGCGACATGTTGGGCAGGTCGACGTAGGGCTTCAGCGGCGGCTCGCCGTTCAGCTCCAGCACGCGCTCGCAGATGTTGACGCCCAGGTCGCCGATCCGCTCGAGGTCGGTGACCAGCTTCAGCGCCGTCGTCAAGAAGCGCAGGTCGGAGGCGACGGGCTGCCGGCGCGCCAGCACCTGCATGCACAGCTCGTCGATGGCGATCTCGAGCTGGTTGATCTTGCGGTCGACGGCGATCATCTGCTCGGCCAGCTCGCTGTCCCGATCGATGAGGGCGCGAATGCTGCCGTTGATGATGTCCTCGACCTTGGCGCCCATCAGCAGCAGCTGCTCGCGCAGGCGGCGCAGCTCCAGCTCGTACTCGCGGTTCGTGTGTTCGCGTGAAGGACTGTTGGGCCTGATCATCCGAATCGCCCCGTGATGTAGTCTTCCGTCCGCGAGTCGCTGGGCTTGGTGAACAGGACGTCGGTCCTGTCGAACTCGACCAGCTCCCCCAGATAGAAGAACGCCGTGTAGTCGGCGACGCGCGCCGCCTGCTGCATGTTGTGCGTGACGATGACGACCGTGTAGTTCTCGGACAGCTCGTTGATGAGCTCCTCGATGTGCGCCGTGGCGATGGGGTCCAGCGCCGACGCCGGTTCGTCCATCAACAGGATCTCGGGCTCCACGGCCAGCGCGCGCGCGATGCAGAGCCGCTGCTGCTGGCCGCCCGACAGCCCCAGCGCGCTGTCGTTCAGACGGTCCTTCACCTCTTCCCACAGCGCCGCCTGCGACAGCGCGCGCTCGACCCGCACATTGATCTCACGGGCGTCGTTGACGCCGCCGATGCGCAGCCCGTACGCGACGTTCTCGAGGATCGACTTCGGGAAGGGGTTCGAGCGCTGGAAGACCATGCCGATGCGGCGCCGCACCGCGACCGGGTCGATCCCCTGACCGTAGATCGCGTCGCCGTCCAGCCGGACGTCGCCCTCGATGCGGCAGCCGGGGATGAGCTCGTTCATGCGGTTCAACGAGCGAAGGAACGTCGACTTGCCGCAGCCGGAGGGGCCGATCAGCGCCGTGACGTGCTGGCCGACGATGTCCATCGAGACGGGGCCCACGGCCTTCTTGGGGCCGTAGAAGACGGTCAGGTCTTTCACCTTCAGTTTGACCGCGGGCTCGGGCTTCGTCAGGCCGTTGGCGGCGGTCATCCGACACCTCCGGGGATCCGGCGCCGCATCCGCGCGCGCACGACGACGGCCGCGATGTTCAGCGTGAACGTCAGCGCCAGCAGGACCAGCACCGTCGCGTACAGGATCGGCTTGGTCGCGTCGACGTCGGGCGATTGCGTGGAGAGCACGTACACGTGATAGCTCGGGGACATGAACTGAGACCACAGGTGTTTGGGCAAGAGCGGCAGAAAGTAGGCCGCGCCCGTGAACAGGATGGGGGCCACCTCGCCGGCGCCGCGGCTGACGGCCAGGATGGTGCCGGTCAGGATGCCCGGCGCGGCCTGAGGAACCACCACGTGCATGACCGTCTGAAGCTTGGTCGCGCCCAGGGCCAGCGACGCCTCGCGCAGCTCGCGCGGGACGGCGCGCAGCGCTTCCTCCGTGGCGACGATGACGACCGGCAGCGTCAGCACCGCCATCGTCAGCGCCGCCCAGACCAGCGCCGGCTGGCCGTAGATCTTCTCGCCGTGGAAGAACACCTTGTCGATGCCGGCGCCCAGGAACTGGACGAAGAACCCCAGGCCGAACAGGCCGAAGACGATCGACGGCACGCCGGCCAGGTTGGCGACCGCGATCCGGATGGCGCGCGTGACCGGGGAGACGGGCGACGCGTACTCGTGCAGGTAGATGGCCGTCGCGACACCGACCGGCACCCCGGCCAGCGTCATCAGGATGACCATCTCCAGCATGCCGATGATGGCCGGGAAGATGCCGCCGGCGGTCATCCCGTCGCGCGGCGCTTCGCTGAGGAACGCCCACGACAGGCGCGGCGCCCCGTTGTGGATGACGTCGATCAGGATGATCGCCAGCACCGCCAGCACCATCAGCAGCGTGGCGCCTGTCGCCACCGCCATCGTCCCGTCGGCGACGAGGTTCCGGCGGGTGCGGCGGGCGTTGGCGCGGGCCATCGCGGCCGAACGTTCGGTTGCCGCGATGGCCGTCGGGACGCCCAGCTCACCGGTCACGGGGAGCCCCCCAGCCGGGTCTTCATGCGGCGGATCGCCCAGTCGCCCACGGTGTTGATGCAGAAGGTGGTCAGAAACAGCAAGGTGCCCAGGAAGAACAGCACGGTGTAGTGGGCGCCGCCGAAGACGACCTCGGCCAGCTCGGCCGCGATGGTCGCCGAGATCGTGCGCGCGGAGTCCGCGAAGTTGCCCGACACGATGGCGGCGTTCCCCGACGCCATGAGGACAATCATCGTCTCGCCGACGGCGCGTCCCAGCCCCAGCGCCATGCCCGCGGCGATACCCGGGCTGGCGGCCGGCAGCACGACCCGCAGGATGGTCTGCCAGCGCGCGGCGCCCAGCGCCGTCGACGCCTCGACGTAGCTGTTCGGGACCGCGCGGAGCGCCTCTTCGGCCAGCGTGAAGATCACGGGGACCACGGCAAACGCCAGCGCGACGCCCGAGACCAGCGCGTTCAGGCGCGACTCGAGGTGGAAGAGATCCTGAAACCAGGTCGCCATCACCATCAGCGCGAAGAACCCCAGCACGACCGAGGGGATGCCGGCCAGCAGCTCGACGACCGGCTTGACGATCTCGCGCGTGCGCCGCCCCGCGTACTGCGAGACGTAAAGCGCGGCGCCCACGCCCAGAGGAACGGCCACCACCATCGCGACGATCGTGACCTTCAGCGTCCCCAGGATCAGCGGCCAGATGCCGAACTTGGGGATCTCGGAGACCGGCTGCCACACGGACGAGGACTCGTCGTACCCGGGCCACAGCTGCGGGACGAACATCTTCGATAGCGTCACCTCGGCCCGCACGGCCTTGGCGTAGAAGATGGGCGCCGCCTCCTTGGCGATGAACACCAGGATCAAGACGATCGCGACGATGGCCGATACGGCCAGCCCGCGAAGCAGCCACTCGATCCCGCGGTGCCAGAACGGGGCGGGCGCCAGCGTCAGCTTGGGGGGCCGTACCGGGGGCACGGTGATCTTCGCGCTGGTCGTTCGTCGCCGGGCCATCGAGAGGGCCCCCTCGGGGGAAGTCACGCCGTGGATAAGAGCACCGGGCGTTGACGAATCGGTGGCGCAATTGTGACAACCGGGTGACACACGTGAGACGGCCGATGGGGCACCCCTGGCCAGCGCGCTTCCAAGAAACGTTTCGGCGGTGTCACGCGCGTGTCACCGAGGGGGGGCACGATGCCGCCCGTCTGAGAGGACCCGATGCTCGAGCTCGCACGCACCCGCGTTTCCCTTCGAACCACGCTGGCCGCCGGCCTGGCGGGCGGTCTCATGCTGCTCTGTCACCCTGTGGCGGCCCAGACCGCGACTTTGCCGCCGACGGATATCTCCAACCAGCCGCCGATGCCCCCGCCGTCGGCTGAGCCGGTGCCGTCCGAGCCCGTTCCGGCGCCCGAGACGCCGCTGGCCCCGGCCGAGGTGGCCCCCGTGAGCCCGCCTGCCCCGGCACCCGTCCCCGCGCCGGTCGTCGAGGCTGTCCCGCCGCCGCTGGCGGCCGAGCCGCTGTCCGGGTTCAGCGACGGCACGGCCTTCCTGCGCTCGCCGGACAACGCCTTCGTGCTGTTCCCCAGCGGTCGGCTTCAGGTCGACAGCTACGTCTTTCACAGCGCGAACAAGGTGCCCAACGATTCCTTCCTGCTCCGCCGCGCGCGGCTCGAGGTCGGGGGCTGGATCGGCGGCTTCGTCTACTTCTGGCTGGCGGGCGATTTCGCGTCCGGCCCGCCGCCCGCGGCGGCGCCGGTCGCGCCCGCCAACCTCGCGACCACCGACGATTATGTCGCGCTGGCGCCCTGGAAGAACCTGGTGATCCTGCAGGTCGGGCAGTACGACGCGCCCTTCACGCTGGAGAACCGGACGTCAGACAAGTACTTCGACTTCATGGAGCGCTCGATCACCGTGCGCGCGTTCGGGATCCCCGACAACAAGGAGATCGGGGCCATGCTGCACGGCTTCAACGACGCGCGGAACTTCTACTACTCGCTGGCGGTCGTGAACGGCGACGGCCAGAACTTCAAGAACGCCGACAACCACTTCGACCTGATGGGGCGCGGCTGGATCGCGCCGTTCTCGTTCACGGGGGAAGGCCCGCTGCACGACGTGGAGATCGGCGCGTCGTTCTGGACCGGCGATCGATCGAACACGCTGGCGCTGCCCAGCCAGACGACGCAGGGCGGATTCACCTTCCTCAACATGGGGTCGTTCACGGCGGCGACCGGCGGAACGACGAACACCTACCAGCTGCGGCAGGTGGGCCGGCTCAACTCCGTGGCCGCCGAGTTGAACGCGCCCATCGCGCACAGGTACGGCGCGCGGGGCGAGTTCGTCTGGCGGCACAGCCCGCTGGCCGAGGAGGTCATCGCCGCAAACGGCACGGGCGCGCTGCAGCCGGGCGTCGCCGGGGCCGACCTGCGCGGGACCTCCTTCTACGCTGAGGCTTTCGTGTGGCTGCTGGGCGACGACAGGATCATCGGCGACCAGCAGGGTATTGAGCCGCTTTCCCGATTCGGCAAGTTCGGGGTCAAGGCGGTGCGCGACGGCGTGATGGTGGCGCTACGCTACGAGCACCTCGACGAGACCGTCTCCGACCCCGACACGAAAGGGAGCCCCGCCGTCGGCAAGACGGTCGTCGACAGCGGCGAGCTGGGCGTCAACTACTGGCACACGAAACGCTTCCGCGCGACGTTCAACTACGTCGTCAATCACTTCGACCGTGGAGTTGATGCGTCGCCGCTGTTGCAGAAGCTGGCGAGCCCCTGGGAGCAGGAGTTCCTGTTCCGGCTGGCCATCGCGCTTTGACGAACCAAGAAAGCAGAAACCTAAAGGAGAGACCATGAAGAGCAGAACTGGGATGAAGATCGCGATGGCGGCGCTGGCGCTGACCGCGGGCGCGGCGAGCGCGCGGCCCGCGATGGCCGGCACCGTCACCGTCAAGGGCTCCGACACCATGGTGGTGCTCGGGCAGCGCTGGGCCGAGGAGTACATGAAGAAGCACGCCTCGACGACCATCCAGGTCACGGGCGGCGGCTCGGGCACGGGCATCAGCGCCCTCATCAACGGCACGACGGACATCTGCGAGGCGTCGCGCGCGATGAAGGACGCCGAGAAGAAGCAGCTGGCCGAGAAGGCGGAGGGCAAGCCCCCGGTCGAGACGGTGGTCGCCCGGGACGGCCTGTCGGTCTACGTGAACGACTCGAACCCGCTGAACGAGCTCACGATGGCGCAGCTCAAGGCCATCTTCACCGGCAAGGTCTCGAACTGGAAAGACGTGGGCGGTCCGGACGCCAAGATCATCCCGTACTCGCGCGAGAACAGCTCGGGCACGTACGTGTTCTTCAAGGAGCACGTTCTCGAGAACGCCGACTACACGCCGCGCGCCCAGGCGATGCCGGGCACGGCCGCGGTCGTCAACGCCGTCGTGAAAGAGAAGTTCGGAATCGGCTACGGCGGCGCCGCCTACGCCAAGGGGATCAAGGTCCTCAAGATCAAGAAGGACGACAAGTCGCCCGCGATCGAGGCGGACGAAAAGACGATCAAGAACGGCACGTACCCGCTGTCGCGCCCGCTGTTCTTCTACACGCGCACGAACCCGTCGGCCGAGATCAAGGCCTTCATCGATTGGGTTCTGTCGGCGGAAGGACAGGCGATCGTGACCAAGGTGGGATACTTCCCCGTCAAGTAAGTGGCCGTGACGGTGCGGGAGCCCGTTCCGGGGTTCCCGCGCCTGATGTTTCCGGTCTTGTTTCGGGGCCGCCACGGGTTTGAAGCGGTGCGTTCACGGACGGCCGCTAGTGTGGACGCATGAAGCAGGCCGCGCGGTTCGCGCACATATCGGACCTTCACGTCGGGCGCAGCGCCGAGAATGACGCCAATGCGGCGCGCCTCTGCGCGGCGCTGCTCGACTCGGGGATCGATCAGGTCATCGCCACGGGCGACCTGACCCATCGAGGCCTCACGAAGGAGCTGGCCGCGTTCGAGGCCATCTTCGCTCCGCTTGCCGCCCAGGGTCGCCTGGTGATCGTCCCCGGGAACCATGACTGCCTGGGCGAGGACGTCTCGGGGCAGCTGATGAGCGGCCCGCGCGTGCAGGTCGCGACGCGCCCCGGTCTCTACATCGTGCGCGTGAACTCGACCGCGCCGCACAATCGGTCCTGGATCAATGGTCACGGCAGCCTGGACGACGCCGACCTGGACGCCATCGACGCCGCGCTGGACGCGGCGCCGGCCGGCGTCCTGGTGGTCATCGCGCTTCACCACCACGTGCTCCCGATGCCGGAGGAGCACATGGCTGAGCGCCTGTCGAACTGGCTGGGTTTCGTCTTCACATCCGAGCTGTCCAAGGGACGCGAGCTGCTGCGCCGGGTGCGCGGCCGCTGCGACCTGGTGCTGCACGGACATCGCCACGTGCCGCGCGGCGCGCGCCTGTTCGGGCCGCCGCGCGCGATGCACGTGTTCAACGCGGGCTCGTCGACCGAGCTGGCGCGCGTGCGCGTCTTTCATCACGACGGCGCCGGGCAGCTGCTGGGCAACCCGCTGTGGCTGGACGTCCCCGCCCCGTGGGAGGACGCGGACCGCGCGTTCGGCGCCGACTCCCAGTTCCCGGCGCCCCTGGCGATCTAGCCGGCGAAATCCGCGTCGGCGCGGAACGTCGCCCGGCCCTGCAGCACCTCGTCGGCGATGTAGGGAACGTACCGGAAGTCGCGGATCCGCGCGACGCGGTCGCCCTGCCAGTCGAGCAAGACGAACGCGCGCGGCTGGGCGCTGGACCGCGGCTCGTGAAGGGCCAGCGCGGGCCGTCCGCCGGTCGCCGGATCGTCGAGCAGGCCGGGCACCACCCGGAAGTCCGGCAGCTCCGCGTAGCGGGTGAAGTACTCACCGACGCCGGGGCCGCGCCGCTCGGCGCGGGAGACGAGATCCAGGCGGCAATCCTCGGCCACGAACCGGCGCAGGGCGTCCCAGTCGCGGGCGTTGAACAGGGTGGCGTAGCGATGCAGCAGCGCGCGCTGCTCGGCCAGCGCGCGGGGTGATTTCGCGTCGGCTGCCGGCTCTTCGGGCGCCTCCAGCTCGGCGCGGGCGCGCAGGGCGGCCCGGCCGCGGTGCAGGGCCGCCTTTACGGCGGGCAGGCTGCTGCCCGTGCTCTCGACGATCTCGTCCAGCGTGCAACCCAGCACGTCCTTGAGGATGACGGCGCTGCGCTGGCCGATCGGCAGCGTCAGGAACGTCGCCAGCGCCGCGCGAACGACCGCCGGGTCCGGACGTTCGTCGTCTGTTGCGTCTTCCGGAACGTCGGCCACGAGATCGACGACCTTCCGATCGTGCCGCCGCAGGACGTCCAGCGCGGCGTTGTGCGCGATCCGAAACAGGAACGGCCGCAGCGGCGGCACCTCGTGCGCCATGCTGATCGCGTAGTACGCGCGGGCGAGCGTGTCCTGCACGACGTCTTCGCCGTCGATCACCGAGCCCGTGAGCCGCGCGCAGTAGCGGTGCAGCTCGGGCCGGATCTCGGCGACCATGTCCAGAAACCGCGCGCGCGCCTGCGCCAGCTCGGGCGGGGGGCCGCCAGCCGCGGCGCTCACAACGCCTCGAGCCCGCCGGCCCCGGTGAGGCCGAACACCGGGCCCAGCGAACCTTCGCGCGGCAGCTCGCCGCCGACGGCGAGTCGGACGATGGCTTCCGCGACGGCGCGCGGGGTCAACGGCGCGCCGAAGCGCTCCATGTACTTCTCGGGCGTGATGCCGCCCAGTTTCGCATACGCCTCGGCCACCGCGCCGCCCATCTCCGACTGCGCCAGCACCTGCTTGGGGACCAGCGCCTGGAAGCGGATACCCAGCTTGGCCGCGTCGGCCGAGCGCTGCAGGTAGCCGGCCAGGAGCATCTGCATCCGCTTCGCTCCCGCGTAGCCGCCCGACAGCGGTGAGCCGCCGAGGCCCGCGCCGCTGGACACGAAGATCACCTGGCTGCCCGGGCGCAGCGGCCGGCGGAGCGCCGTCTGGCCGATCTGGAACGCCATCTTGAGGTCCGTGTTCCAGGGCGCCGAGAAGCTCTCCCAGGTCTGTTCTTCGACCACGACCATCCGCGGCCGTGCGCCCGCGCTGAGCACGAGCAGGTCGGGGTCGGTCTCGTCGATGAGCTGGTCCATCGCGCCGGCGTCCGTGGCGTCGAAGGCGCGCGTCAGAACCTCGCCCGGGGCCACTGCTTCGCGGCTCAAGGTCTCGAGCCGCGCGCGGTCGCGACCCACCGCCCAGACCCGCCGCCCCGCCGCCGCCAGCCCCAGCACGGCGGCCCGCCCAACGCCCGCGCTGCCGCCAATCACGATCGCCGTACGCGCGTCCTTGGTCATCTGATTTCTCCTTCAACCAGACGACGTCTGGGGCCGGCGAAAGGATGCGCGCGCCCGTGGAAATCGTCACTTCATCAGCAGCAGGCCCAGCAGGCAAGACGCGGCGTTGGCACCGATCGATACCAGGACGGCGCGGCGGGGCCGCATGGCCGGCCAGACCAGGCGGTAGACGGCGATTTCGGCCAGGACGGCCCAGGCCTCCGAGAGGCCGAACTGGGTCCAGTGGCCGAACGCGAGCCCGGGGAACAGGAACCAGACCAGCGGGTGCGTGGCGAGGTTCGCCGCGACCACGGCGCCGACGCGGCGGCCCAGGCTGCGCTCGGCGGCGGCCAGCAACGGAACGGCCACCGCGAGCTCGACGAGCACCGTCAGCCCGAAGGCGCGCAGCCAGCTCGCGACCCAGAACGTCACGGGCGATGCGCCGAACCGGCCGCGCAGTCCGCCGTGGGCGGCAGGCGGCCGCGCGCGACGACGAAGGCGAGCACCGCCAGCTCGAGCCACCCGTGGAAGGTCCCCAGCGACAGGAACAGGCGGCGCGTGCCGGCCGCGAAGAGCAGCCCCATTCCCGCGACCAGCAGCGCCAGCGCCGCGACCGCGCAGAGGCCGGCCGGCGTCAGGTCGCGGGCCAGTGACCGGAGCGCGGCGCGCCAGGTGCGGCTGCCGTCGCCCGGGCGATCCCCGGCCGGGATGGCCACCAGCCAGATGCCGTAGTGGACGGACTGCAGGAAGGCGAACGTCGCGGCCAGGGCGACGGCGCGCGTGTCCGACAGCCCCGGCGCCAGCCAGTCGGCCGCCGCGAAGAGGTGCAGGCCCGCGACGGAGAGCGCGCCGTGGCGAATGGTGGCGTCCAGCAGAACGCCGCTGGCGAGCAGCGCGACGCCGCCGAGGATCAGCGCCACCGGCACCAGGGCCAGCCGCCATCCGCGCCGGAAAAGGAGCAGCCACAGCACGACGGCGATCAGGTTGTGGCCGTGAAGAAGCAGCTGCTGCCACAGCCGGGGCGCCGCGATCGCGACCGCGCCCAGGAGGAGGGCGGCCGCGATGACCAGGCAGCCGCGCGCCGTCAAGCGGCGAGGCCCGGCGGCGCCCAAGGCGGTCCCACCGACGGCCCCTGCGAGAACCCAGCCGGCGGCGATCGCGTGCTCGAAGGCCAGCGAGGCGGCTCGGGGGTTGGCCTCGGCAAAGACGCGGAGGGCCACCAGCGCCAGGGCGAACGCGGCGCTTGCCACCAGCCACCAGCGGGGCGACGCCCGACGGAGCAGCAGGTGGCGCACGTCGGCCGCCAGGTGCGGCACGCCCAGAACCAGCGGCGTGACCGCGAGCAGGAACGACGGCGCCACCACCGCCAGCGCGAACGCCGCCACCGTGTGAACGGAGAGCAGCACCGGGACGCGGAGCTGGCGCCGCGCCGCGAGGGCACGCCCGGCGGGAGACGTGCGCGCCAGCGCGCGCAGCGCCAACCGGCGGAGCTCGTCGAGCGGCCGCAGGGCGCGCTCGACGTGGACCAGGCCGACCGACATCAGGCGCGCGTGCGACGGCGGCGGAGAACGGTGCTCACCAGCGCGAGCGCCAGGACGGCGACGACGGTGACCGGCTCGGCTGGCGCGCCTGCGACCGCGCAGCCCGACGACGAACCGGGCATCGTCTTGTTACCGGTGCTACCGCCGGTCGAGCCCGTGGTCGAGGAGCCTCCGCTGCCCGGCGTCCCGCCCGTGGCGGTCGCCCCGGCGGCGCCCGTCGCGCCGCCG
>CAZPUH010000869.1:0-3968 GCA_964589215.1 uncultured Myxococcales bacterium
CCAGCTCGCCCAGCATCGTGGCCACGTGCTCGGGCTCGGCGGCGTCCGGCGGCAGGGGGCGCCCGGTCGGGACGTCGCAGAACTGGCAGGAGCGGGTGCAGATGCCGCCCAGGATCATGATGGTCAGCGAGCGGCGGTTCCAGCACTCGCCGATGTTGGGGCACGAGGCGCTCTCGCACACCGTGTGCAGCCCCAGCTCGGCGACACGCTGCTTGAGGTCGAAGAACACCTCGCCGCGCGGCATCTTCATGCGGATCCAGTCCGGCTTGGGCTGGAACTGCGGGCGCTCGGCGGGCGCACCCTCGGCCTCGCGTTCAGCCTGCAGGACGCGCAGCTTGCGCGAGCGGGTTTCGACGATCCGGTCAGGCATCGGGATGAGTGGAGAATCTACCCGATCCCCGACGGCCAAGCCGCAACTGGCTACGGCCAGCGCCGAAGACGGTGGTAGCATCGGTGTGTTGTCCGGCCAGCCCCATATCGAGGACCTCGTCACGACGGAACGGCTCCGTCCGTTGCGGCGCGTCGAATACGATCGTCTGGTGGAACTCGGGTTCTTCGACGAGGACGAGAAGATCGAGCTCCTGGACGGGCTCATCGTCCAGATGACGCCTCAGGGGCTGGCGCATGCGGCGGCAATCGAGGTCTTGACGCATCAACTGGTCGTGGCGCTGGCGACCCGGGCCAGAGTTCGCGTCCAGTTGCCTTTCGCGGCCTCGGACATTTCGGAGCCCGAGCCCGATCTGGCGGTCGTGCCGCTGGGCGATCCGCGGCTCTCCCATCCAGAACAGGCGTTGCTGCTCATTGAGGTCGCGGACTCGTCCCTCGGCAAGGATCGCCGCGTGAAGGCGCGCATCTATGCGGCCGCGGGTGTCCCCGAGTACTGGCTGGTGGACATCGCTGGACGAACGATCGAGGTCCGGACCGATCCCGGCGACGACACGTACGGTCAGGTACGCGTGATGCGACCCGGGGACGCGATCCGGCTGCAGGCCTTCCGGACGTCGAAATCGCGGTCAGCGATATCGTGCGCTAGATGTGGACGACCTCGCCAAGGGCGGCGGCGGTCGCTTCGTACATCACTTCGGACAGGGTGGGGTGAGGGTGGACGGCGGCCAGCACGTCGTGCGCGGTCGCCTCGGAGGTCATCGCCAGTGACATCTCGGCGATGAGGTCGGTCACGCCGTAGCCGATGCCGTGCACGCCCACGATCTCGCCGCGCGCCTTGTTCGTGATGACCTTGATGAAGCCGTCCAGGTGGTTGGCGCCCAGCGCCTTGCCGTTGATGTTGAACGGGAACTTGCCCACGGAGATGTCGATGCCGGCTTCCTTGGCCTGCGCCTCGGTCTTGCCGATCGAGGCCACCTCCGGGTCGCAGTAGGTGCAGCCCGGGATCGCGTCGTAGTTCACGGGCACCGTGTGGTGGCCAGCCATCCACTCGACGGTGCGGACGCCCTCCGCCATCGCGACGTGCGCCAGCAGCGGCGGCCCCGCGCAGTCGCCGATCGACCAGATGCCGGGGCTGGTGGTGCGGTACTGGTCGTCGACCTGGATGAACCCCCGGTCGACGGTGACGCCCATGCCTTCCAGGCCGATCCCCTCGACGTTGGCGCGGACGCCGACCGCCATCAGGACGCGCTCGGACGTGACGGTCTGGTTCTGGCCGTCGGCGGTCGTGAACGACGTGGTGACCGTCTTGCCGCTCACCTTCACGCCGGTGGTCTTGGCGCCGGTGTGAATCGTCATCCCCTTCTTCTTCAGGATGCGCGTCAGCGACGCCGAGACCTCCTCGTCCTCGATGGGCAGGATGCGCGGCATGAACTCGATGACCGTCACCTCGACGCCGAACGCATTCCAGAAGTCGGCGAACTCGATGCCGATGGCACCGGCGCCGATGACGACGACCGACTTCGGGACCTCCGGCAGGACCATCGCCTCGCGGTAGGTGATGACGCGGTCGCCGTCGGGCTCGATGCCGGGCAGGAGCTTGGCGCGGGCGCCCGTCGCGATGATCGTGCGCGGCGTCTCCAGGTTCAACTTGCCGGGTTTGGTGGTGACCTCCAGCTTGTTGCGGCCGGTCAGCGTCGCCGTCCCCGGGATGTGGGTGACGCCGTACTTCTTGAACAGGAACTCGACGCCGCCCGCCAGCTTCTCGGAGACGGCGCGGCTGCGCGCGATGATCTTGGTCCAGTCGAAGCTGACGGTGCCGTTGACGACGATCCCCATCTCGCCCGCGTGCTGGACGGCGCGCATGGCCTCGGCCGACTTCAACAGCGCCTTGGTCGGGATGCACCCCCAGTTGAGGCAGATTCCGCCCGGCCGCTCACGCTCGATGCAGGCGGTCTTGAAGCCCAGCTGCGCGCCGCGAATGGCGGCCACGTACCCGCCGGGCCCCGCGCCGACGACGACGAGATCGTACTTGTCTGCCATCGGTGCTCAATAGCATGGGCGAACGCGGTTTCAAAAACGCTCAACCGCCGGCGCGGCGCGCCGCCACCGTCATCTCGGGCCGGTGGTTCAGGGTCTGGAAGACGACGCAGTAGCGTTCGGTCAGCTTCAGCAGCGTGTCGAGCTTCTCTTGCGGCGCGTCGGTGTCCAGCTCGAAGGTCAGGCGGATGGCCTTGAAGCCCACGGGGACGGTCTTGTCGACACCCAGCGTGCCGCGGAAGTCGACGTCCCCTTCGGCGCGCACCGTGGCCGCGCGCAGCGGGATCTCCATGGCCGTGGCCACCGCCTTGAGCGTCACGCCCGCGCAGGCCACCAGCGCCTCCAGCAGCATGTCGCCCGAGCAGAGCTCGGCGCCCGTGCCGCCGGTGGCCGGGTGAAGCCCCGCCACGTCACCCGCCTGTCGCTCGATCCGACACGCGACGTTCTCGGCGTCGACGTGACCGATGGCTTTGAGGGTCACCAGCGCCGCTCCCGGCGGCTGCCTGTAACGTTCCTTGAGAGGCGCCTGCAGCGCGCGAATGTCGTCGGCCGTCATGCGGGCAGCTTAGACCGGCAACTCGCGCGCCACCAGACGAGGAATCTCCGGCCTGCTGATCCGTTGTGACGGACGTGCCACCTTCTTACCGTCGGCCAATGAACGGAAAAGCGCAACCGTCGTCAACGGGGCAGTTGGCGCTTCTGCTCGCGTGGGTGTTTCTGCCGCTGGCGGCGGCGCTCGTCGGGCTCTTGCTTCCGGGGCAGCTGTCGAAGGAATCCGTGCAGCAAACGGCGAGCCTGTACGTTGCCATCGGCGGTCTCGCCATCGCCTGGTTCGCAATCGGGTGGGTGCCGCTCGCGGTGTTCCTGCCGCACTGGTCGAAGGTGAAGCCCGTGTTTGGTCTGGTTCCCTGGTTTCTGATCACGATGGCCCCGATCGGGTCGTGGGCGTTCGAGACATGGGTCCTTTCATCGGGGCCGGCGGCTGGGGAACCGACCCAGTTCCGGGTCGAGCGGGCGTACCGGCGGCAGGCACGACTGCGCGCGCTGAACGGCCAGGCGACTGGGAGCAAGTTCGTGATCGATACGCGCGTAGCGGACGCCGCCCAACGCGGAGACGCGGCTGACAAAGCCATCCGGCTGGGTCGGGTTAGGCGCGGTCGCCTGGGACTGTGGGTCGCCTCCTTCGAAGACTGACCGCCTGCACCGGCGCAAAGGGACGGGCGGTCCCATCTTTGGCGTTCGGCGCCTATTGATGGGGCGCAGTTCGTAAATGAGATATACAAAACCAGCGGGTGGACGTGCGATTCTCGACAGCCACGGCTCGGTTCGTCTTGATCTGCTGCGTCGCCGCTTGCGGGAGCAGCGGCGGGCGCGGCGCGACGGGTAGCGGCGGTGGGCGCGATGCGGGAGCGAACGGGTCGGGCGGGGCGGCCGGCCACGCGTCGGGTGGCAGCGGGGGCAGTGGCACGGGCGGTGGTAGCGGGGGCGGAGTCCAGCCGCCACACGACGACGGCGGGGCGGGCCGGGCGGCGGCCTCCGGGGGC
>CAZPUH010000870.1:0-3533 GCA_964589215.1 uncultured Myxococcales bacterium
GCGTGAAGAAGAAGATCACGACCATCGTCGACACCGGCCGGATCATCGAAAACAACATGACGTTGAACGCGGCGTCCGAGAAGGCGGCGGGCGCTCTGCAGTACTGGCGCGAGGAATAGCGACAACCACCATGGCTCACACCGTTTGCGGAATCGATCTCGGCACCTACTCCGTCAAGCTGGCGCTGCTGGAGGCGGGCTTTCGCCAGACGACGCTGCGCGGCCTCGACGAGATCATGGTGCCGCCGGGGGACGCCCCGCTGCTCGAACGGCAGATGCAGGCCGCGCGCGAGGCGCTGTCGCATCTGGGCGGCGAGGTGACGCCGTACGTGGCGATCCCCGGCGACCAGCTGTCCGTGCGCGTGCTGGAGCTGCCGTTCTCGGAGGCGCGCAAGATCGATCAGGTCGTCGGATACGAGCTGGAGAGCCAGATCGTGAGCCCGATCGAGGACGTGGTGTTCGATTACCTCGTGGCGGCGCAGCGCCCCGAGGGGACCACCGTGCTGGCCGCCGCCGCGAAGCGCGAGGAGGTGGCGGCGTTTCTGGCCACGGCCGACGCCCAGGGGGTGCACCCGCGGTCGCTGTACGCGGCCCCAGTCATCTATCGGTCGTTGTTCCCGGCGGGATTCCCGGCCGCCGCCCCGGTCGCGGTGGCGCCGGCCGCCGGGGACGCGCCCGCGCCGGTCGCCGCCTGCCGGGCGGTCGTCGACTTCGGGCACGAGCGCACGAACGTCTGCATCATCCGCGACGGCAACGTGCTGTTCGCCCGCACGATTCGCCGCGGGGGGGCGCACCTGACGGCCGCCATCGCGCGCGCGTTCGGGGCCGATCTGGAGCGGGCCGAGCAGGCGAAGCGCGGGGAGGCGTTCCTGGCCAGCCCCGGACGGCTCGCCACCACGCCGCTGCTCGCGAAGCTGGACGCGACCTTGCGGGAGGCGCTGGCTCCGACCATCCGCGAGCTGCGGCAGACGCTGGCCAGCTTCTCGGCCGGCGCGCGCCAGGACGTCCAGGCCCTGCTGGTGGTCGGGGGCGGCGGCCGGCTGGCGGGGCTGCTCACGTACCTCGAGGCCGAGCTGGGCATCCCGGCCCGCCATCCGTCGGTGCGCGAGGTCTTGGAGGCCGCCGGTCGGCCGAGCGCAGAGTCGGCCGGCGACGAGGGTGGGGCGCCCGAGGCGGACGTCCACGCGCTGGCCGGCGCCATCGCGCTGGCGGCGGCCCGCGGCTCGCGCGAGATCGACTTTCGCCGCGGGCCCTTCGCCTACCGCGCGAACTACTCGATCCTTCGCCAGAAGGCGGCCCACCTGGCGACGCTGGCGGCCGCGATGCTGCTGGCCGCGGGCATCGACATGGGCGCCAAGCTGTCGAGCCTGCGAACGGAGCGCAAGGCGCTGGACAAGGATCTCAAGACCGCCACGCAGGAGCTGTTCGGCAAGCCGCGCGAGGACGCCGAGGCCGTGACCGAGCTGTTGCGCAAGGGGTTCCGCGAAGAGCTGGCGCCGCTGCCGAAGGCGACCGCGTTCGACCTTCTGGACCAGATCTCGCGGAAGGTCCCGCCCGCCGACAAGATCAAGCTGGACGTCGCGGAGCTGGAGATCCGCCCCAAGAAGACGTTCATCAAGGGGACGGTCGACACGGCGGCCGCCGTCGACGAGATCGCGGCCAAGCTGAAGGAGATCGATTGCTTCGACGAGGTGACCAAGGGGGCCATCACGGAGGTCTCCGGCGGGGCCAAGCAGTTCACCCTCAACGTGGCGACGAAGTGCCCATGACGCTGGCTGGATCGAGACACGGGAGGCCGGCATGAGCGCGCTCGGCCGGGTTCGAGAGCGAGCCGCCGCGCTGGTGGGCCGGCCGCTGGCCTACTTCCAGGGCGAGTGGGAGCGGCTGGCCCCGCGCACGAAGCGGTCGCTGACCATCCTGACGGCCGTGGCGGTCATCGTGATCGTCTTCTTGAGCGCGGCGGTCGCGATGAGCGACGTCAGCGACCTCGAGGACGGAAACGCCTCCATTCGCGACGCGCTGACGGCCATCGCCAAGCACCGCGACGAGTACCTGGAGGCGAAGTCGCGAAACTCCGTGCAGGAGGCCCGCATCGGCAACGACCCCCCCCAGCTGGCGGCGGACCTGGAGGCGGCGGCCCGCGACGCGAACATCCAGATCGCCGAGTCCAGCGAGCGGCCCACGGTGCCGGCCGGCCGCCGCTACGTCGAGCACGACACGGATCTGAAGATCCGCGAGACCGACCTGCAGAGCCTGACGAAGTTCATGAAGCGCGTCGAGACGGGCCCGCGCCTGATCTTCTTCACGCGGCTGGCGATGAAGCACCGCTACTCTGACGAGACGGACAAGCTGGACGTCGAGCTGACGGCCACGGCGTTCGAGCGCGTGCGCGAGGACCGCGCCAAGAAGAAGCCGGACGGCCAGGACAAGGCCGACAAGTAGAGGACGCATGGTCACGATTGCCCCCGACAAGCTCCGCCGCCTTCGACGCTCGGCCCTCTACGCGGTCTTCGGCCTGGCGGTGTTCATCGTCGCGCTCTACCTGTCGTTCCCGTCGCAGCGGGCCAAGGACGTCGCGATCCGGGTCGCCGCTTCCAAGGACCTCGACGTGGAGATCGGCTCGGCCTCGCCGGCGTTCGGTCTGGGGGTCGTCTTCCGCGACATCCGCATCCGTACGCGGCCGACCACGGGCAAGCCGACGCGTTTCACCATCGAGTCGGCGCGCATCGCGCTGTCCCCCTGGTCGGTCCTGTCGTCGTCGAAGACCTTCACCGTCAACCTGGAGGCGTTCGGCGGCCAGATCGAGCTGGTCCAGACCGGCGCCCCGGGCAAGAAGGGCACTTTCGCGTTCGAGCTTCGCGCGCGGGACATCAAGATGTCGGAGATCCCCGGGGTCCGCGAGGCGCTGAACATTCCGCTCGCCGGCACGGCCAAGCTGGAGGCCAGGGTGTCCTCGGCCACCGGTAAGCTGGCGGACGCCAGCGGCGAGGCGACGTTCTCCTGCGACGGGTGCGTCGTCGGCGACGGCAAGACGCCGCTGCGGGTGGCCGGCAACCCGTTCCTGTCGGGCGGGCTGACGCTGCCGCGGCTGCGGCTGGGCGACTTCGGCGGCCACATCGCCATCGACAAGGGCCTCGCGCGGCTACAGGAGATCGGCGGGCGTTCGGCCGACGGCGAGGTGGCGCTGGAGGGCGAGATCACGCTGCGCGATCCGTTGCCGTCGTCGACGGTGAACGCCTACCTGCGCTTCAAGCTGAGCGACGCGTTCCTCAAGCAGGCGGGCGCCCTGCAGACGATCCTGCAGATGGCGGGCGCGCCCGGCAAGCGGCCGGACGGCTTCTACGGCATGCGTCTGTCCGGCCGGCTCGGTCAGCTGAACCCGCCGGTGCTGTCGCCCACCTCGCCGGTCGTCACGCCACCCCCGCGGCCTGGGTCGCACGCCTCCATCACGCCGCGGCCACCGCCGCCCGCGCCGCCGCCGCCCAGCCCACCGCCTGCGCCTCCCGCGGCGGTGGCGGCGGCCGCTCCGGCACC
>CAZPUH010000871.1:0-3133 GCA_964589215.1 uncultured Myxococcales bacterium
GGGGTCGAACAGGATCTTGTCGCCCAGCCGCACGATCATCCGGTTCTCGCGGATCTCGACCTGCAGCTTGCCGGCGTCGGTCAGCGCCTTGAACTGCGTCACCAGCTTGCGGAACTGCGCGGCGCGCTCCTCGGCCTGGGCCTGCGCCTTGCGCAGCTCCTCCATCCGCTTCTGCGCCTGTTCCAGCTCGCCGCCCAGGTTGCCGCGCTCGGTCTCCAGACGCGACACGTCCTGCCCCAGCGACTTGAGCTTGTTCGAGAGCACCGCCAGGCGCGCGTCGCGCGCGTCGACGTCCTTGGCGTGCTGGGCCTTCTCCTGGTCCAGCGCCTTCTGCGTCTCGGCCAGCTTCTGCTTCTGCTGATCGCGGTCCTTCAACGTCGCGTTGTACACGTCCTCGTTGACGCCGCACGCGGCGGCGCCGACCGCCAGAGCGGCGGCCTGGAGGAGGGGGGCGATCTTCTGCGTCATCGCGAGGCTCCTTTGATGGGGGGGCGCGCCGGCGTCGCCGGCTTGGGCTTGTCGAACAGGCGGTCCAGGATTCCGTCCAGGTCGGCGTCGGTCAGCGGGCGCCGCGCCGCCGAGAAGTCCCAGCTCAGGTTGGCGGCCAACCGCGCGCGCACGTCGTCGCGGCCGTGCCCGAGCCGCGCCAGCAGCGCCGCCCGCTCTTCGATCTCGGCGCGGTACATTCCCGCGCGCCGGTCGGCGTCGATCCTCGCGCGCGCGGGCGCTCGGTGCGGCTGCATCCAGTCGAACGTCGTCGGCGGGGTCGGGCGCGGCATGCCCGCTACTCTAACGCCGTTCGTTCCTCTTCGCCTCGTTCCAGAGGCGGTCCTGCTCCTCGGCGGACGCGTCCGACACCGCGCGCCCGGCGGCCGCCAGCGTCGCTTCGACGTGACCGAACCGGCTCGCGAACCGATCCGTCGCGTCGCGCAGCGCCTGCTCGGCGTCCAGCCCCAGCTTGCGGGCCAGGTTCACCGTCGCGAACAGCAGATCTCCCAGCTCCCGCTGCATCTCGGCCCGGTCGCCGGCGGCGCGCGCCTCGTCGAATTCCCGCAGCTCCTCGTCGACCTTGGCGCGCGGCCCCGCGGCGTCCGGCCAGTCGAAGCCGACGGCGCCCGCCTTCTCGCCCGCGCGGGTCGCCCGCAGCAGCGCCGGCGCGCTCTTGGGGATCCCGTCCAGCGCGCCGTGCTTCCCTTTCTTGGCCTTCTCGACGGCCTTCAGCTTGGCCCAGTTCGCCAGCACGTCGTCCGCGTTTTTCGCCACGACGCGATCGCGTCGAGGGTGAGACGGCTCCGCCGGCGCACCCTCATCGCGGGGGGGATGGGACCCCTCGGGGGTCCCATATGAAAATTCGACGTGCGGGTGGCGGCTCACCAGCTTGCCGACGATGCCGCGCGCGACGTCGTCGATGCCGAACTTCCCCTCGGCGAAGCGCAGCTCGGACTGGAAGACGATCTGCAGCAGCAGGTCGCCCAGCTCCTCGCGGTGGTCGTCGACGTCGCCGCCGGCCAGCGCGTCGACGACCTCGTACGTCTCTTCGACCAGGTAGGGGACCAGCGTCTCCAGCGTCTGCTCGCGATCCCACGGGCAGCCGTCGGGGGCCAGCAGCCGCTGCATGAGGCCGACCAGCTGGGTAACCGCGGCCCCCGTTTGCTTGCCGGGCAGCGGGGTCAGGTCGGGGAGCTCGGGAGAATTCTGGGTCGCCACGGCGCCGAGGATATCGCGTTGAACGCCTCCCGAGCGCGTGCTATCTGCTCAGCGTTGACCGACACCATCACCGAGCGGCTCACCCTGGACGACAACCGGGTCGCTCTGGCCCTCTTCGGGGAACGCAACTCCAACCTCAAGCTGATCGAGCGCGAGACCGGCGCCCAGCTCCACTCCCGGGGCAACGATCTGACGATCGTGGGTCCTGGCGCCGACGTGGCGGTGGCCCGGAGTCTGGTCCAGCAGCTCTACGGCATGGCCCGCGGGGGCGCGCCCATCAGCCCGGAGGACATCGGCCGCGCTGCCGTGGCGCTGCGGGCCGACGCCGGCGTCGACCTCAAGGACGTCTTTCACGACACGATCCTGGTCGCGGGCCGCGCGCGTCCCATCGCCCCCAAGGGGCTGGCGCAGAAGCGCTACGTCGACGCCATCCGCGAGCACGACATCGTCTTCGGGATCGGTCCGGCCGGCACGGGCAAAACCTACCTGGCCATGGCGCTGGCCGTCCGCGCGCTGATGGAGAAGCAGGTCAAGCGCATCATCCTCACGCGCCCCGCCGTCGAGGCGGGCGAGCGGCTGGGCTTCTTGCCCGGCAGCATGGAGGAGAAGGTCTCCCCCTACCTGCGGCCGCTCTACGACGCCCTTCACGACATGATGGACTTCGAGAAGGCCGACCAGCTGGTGACGCGCGGCCTGATCGAGGTCGCGCCGATCGCGTTCATGCGCGGCCGCACGCTGAATGACGCGTTCGTCATCCTCGACGAGGCCCAGAACACCACCGGCGAGCAGATGAAAATGTTCCTGACGCGCCTCGGCTTCGACTCGAAGGCCGTCATCACGGGCGACGTCACCCAGATCGACCTGCCGGACAACCGCCGCTCGGGCCTGAACGAGGCGATCAACCTGCTGTCCGACATCCCCGGGATCGCCTTCCGTTACTTCACGGAGGTCGACGTGGTCCGCCACCCGCTGGTGCAGCAGATCATCAAGGCCTACGACGCCCACCGATCCGACCGGAATCCCGTTCGGGGTCCCTGAGCGGCGCATCATCCTGTGTCGGCGCGCTTCCCCTGCAGGGGGCCGTCGGCGAAAATAGTCCGGATGGCGAACGAGCGCACGCGACCGGCCCGTTCGCTCGTGGCGGGGCTGATCTGGCTCGCCCTGGGCGTCGGGTGCGGCGCGCCGGTCGGCTCCCCGGACGGGCAGGGGGGCCACGGCGCGGCAGCGACCGGCGGCGGCGCGGGGACCGCCGGCGGACAGGCGGGAACGGCGGGCAACGGAGCCGCGGGCGACGAGCGCGGCGGCGGTGGAGGAGCCGGCGGGCAGGGCGACGTGGGTGGGTCCGGGGACGGCGGCGCGCTCGGAAGCGGTGGAATCGGGGGCGGTGGGACGGCCGGGGGCGCCGGCATGGACGCGCTCGCCGGAA
>CAZPUH010000872.1:0-25455 GCA_964589215.1 uncultured Myxococcales bacterium
CAGAAGGTCGCGTGACGCGGGATCTTCGAACACCAACGCCTTGGCCCGGACCGTCAAGGCCAGGCCATCCGAACCAGGCAGCGTCAGGACCGACATGGGCAGACTGTATATGTCTTTTATACAAGACGGTAGTCCTATGTCACAGATGGACGTACCTCGGGCGCTTCGTCGACTGCGCCGGCGCGGAGTGGCGCCGGCGCGTCCCTCGCCGAAGTGACGACGTCGTCCCACGGTCGAGAGCGGTACTAGTTGCCTATCGGCCGCGACAGCGCTATCTCACATGCAAGACAGATGTCTCGGGTTAGCCTGAAAAGTCGCCTTGCGCCGGTCGACCGAAGGCGGCGCGCTGCGCAGCCGGCAACCGGGAGCGCGGACGACTCTCTCGAGCCGGTCATCGATGCACTCGCCAGGGCGTCCACGCGTCTCCGGCGCGATCTCGACCTGGGCGCGGCCCGGCGACCGATGCCTTCGCGGGAAGCCGTCGCCGGCATCATGGACGACCTGCGGGCAGTCCTCTTCCCCGCGCACTTCGAGGCACCGGCGTTCGCGCCGGAAAACCTACGGTACCTGCTCGGCGCCCGCCTGGACCGCGCCGAGCGTTCCATCGCGGAACAGGCCTGGCGCGGTTTCGCGTTCACCTGCAACCACGCCGGGAACCGCGCCAAGTGCGGCGAATGCGCAGCGGCTGCCCGCGCCGCTGCTCGGGCGTTGTTGCGCAAGCTGCCAGCGATCCGCGCTCTGCTCGACACAGACGTGCAGGCCGCGTTCCAGGGCGACCCGGCCGCGACCTTCGTCGACGAAACGTTGCTGTGCTACCCGGGCGTCACGGCCATCATGCACCACCGCGTGGCGCACGAGCTGCATCAGCTCGGGGTTCCCCTGATCGCCCGGATCGTCTCCGACCTGTCACGCGCCGCCACCGGCATCGACATCCACCCCGGCGCCTCCATCGGCGAGAGCTTCTTCATCGACCACGGCACCGGCGTGGTCATTGGCGAGACGTGCACAATCGGAGCGCGCGTGGGTATCTACCAGGGCGTCACGCTGGGAGCGCGGGGCTTTCCGACGGACGAAGATCAGGTTCCCCTCAAAGGTCTGCCCCGTCACCCGATTGTCGAGGACGACGTCGTCATCTACGCGGGCGCCACCATCTTGGGTCGGATCCGAATCGGCCGGGGAGCCACCGTCGGCGGAAACGTTTGGCTCACTCGCGACGTTGCGCCCGGCGCCCGTGTCACCCAAGCTCAGGTCCGCAGCGACACCTTCGAGCAAGGTTCGGGCATTTGAGCTCTCCGCTGCGAGGACGTCCACTGCCACCTGGCGACGAGGTCGGCGCAGCGGATTTGGCCAGGCGGGTCGCGGACAACCTTCGCGAGCAACGCAAGCGGCGCGAGCTGTCGCTCGATCAACTCGCGCGCATCACCGGCGTCAGCCGAGCGGCGCTGTCGCAGATCGAGACCCGAAAGACCAACCCCACCATCAGCGTGTTGTGGAAGATTGCCTCCGGGCTAGGGATCCCCTTCAACGACCTCATCGGCGAATCGCGGCTTGCGCTCTCGGTGCTTAGGCACGACGACACCGAAGTGCTGAGGTCGACGGACCGCAAGTTCCAGAGCCGGCCTCTGGTGCCCCAGTCCGGCCTTCCACAGATCGAGATGTACGAGCTGACCTTGGCGGCACGTGCGCGCCACACCTCCGAACCTCATGGGCCCGGCACTCGCGAGCTGGTCGTCGTGCTGGCGGGGACACTCCGGATGGTCGTGGGCGATGCTGTCGAGGACCTCTCGGGAGGAGATTCCATCGTCTTCAACGCGGACACCAAACACGCCTACGAGAACCCCGGCCCGGGCGAGGCGCGCTACCACAACATGATCATCTACAAACGATAGTCGCGATGGATCAGCAAGACCTTGATCCAGGGGAGCCCTTGAATGCTTGCCGGTCCGGCATACCGCATCGCGACCGAACGCCTGATCCTGCGGTGCTACGATCCGCGAGATGCAGTGTCCCTCAAGGCTGCAATTGACGCGAGTTTGGCGAATCTCGCCGGAATGGCTTGGTCACGCCACGAGCCGCAAACGCTGGACGAAAAGATCGCGTTGCTTCGCCGGCATAGAGGCCTATTCGACCTAGGGCAGGACTTCACATACGGAGTCTTCGAGCGTGACGACGTCACGGTCATCGGTGGTGCGGGCCTGCACACGAGGGTTGGCGATGGGGCACGCGAGATCGGATACTGGGTTCACGCGGGTTATGTCGGGCAGGGGTTGGCCACGGAAGCGGCGGGCGCACTGACCCGCGTCGGATTCGAGGTTGACCGCCTGGAGCGCCTTGAGATCCATTGTGCGCCCAACAACACAGCCAGCGCCGCCGTAGCCCGCAAATTGGGGTACACGCACGAGGCCACTTTACGGGGTCGCGCCCTGGATGGCTCCGGTCAGCCACGAGACGCGATGATCTGGACGCTGTTCGCCGCCGATTTCCCGGGATCCGCTGCCGCCCGTCAGAAGCTGCGGGCATACGACGCAGCCGGGAGGCGCATCGTCTGACGGTTGCGCACGTGCTGCTGCAGCAAGCGAGCAGCAGAACCGTAGAGCCGGTTGCTTCTTGTGGGCGTTGAAGGGATTGAACCTTCGACTTCCACCGTGTGAAGAGACCGGAACGAGCACCACAATCAAATGAAATCAACGACTTAACGACACCACGAAGCACCGGACGACACCCAAAATCACCCCGAATTAGGCATATTCCTAGGCACATCGACGGTTGTTCTAGGCACATCGCCGCGTCCAGATATCGCCATCGGAGCTGAGAGGGAACGACACCGCCTGTCTGCGATCTGCCGACCTACGGACCAGCGTCGTCGACCACCGCGGCCTGGTCCCGACCGGGGGGTCAAGCCACCTCGCGCAAGCGCGGCTGGGATTGCACCTGTCGCTCGGCTTCGACCAGCGGCTCCGGTACCCCAGCCGTTCGTTGTCAGTCAGAACGTGCGAGGGAATTCGGCGCTGAATCGACGGAACGTACGGGTCCAGCGTGAGGACGGCGTCGACCAGGCGCTGGCTGAACGCCTCGGCGCCGTCGGCGGAGCTGACGTATTCGGGCTGAACGTCTTTGGGGTAGCTCAAACCGCCCTTGCGAACGGCGACGGCCAGGACGGCTTCTGCGAACCCGCCGCGTCCGACCGCGATCTTCTTCCCCCTCAGGTCCGCCAGCGTCTTGATGGGCGAGCCGTCAGGCACCAGCAGGGCTGTGTACCAGCCCGTCTTCGGCGTCACGTGGGGTCCCGTCGCGGCGATGCGCAGCGGGACGCCCGACGCGATGGCCGCCAGACCGCCCTCCAGTCCTCCGACCGACAGGTCGATGGCACCAGAGGACAGCGCCAGGATGCTGTCGGTGGTCTGCGTGAATTCGTTCCACTGGACCGTGACGCCCAGCGGGGCCAGCCGGCGTTCCAGGTTCCCACGCGCCTTCTGCACCGTCGCTGGGATGGACGGCAGGAAGTGCGAGATCCTCAGGACGACCGGGGTGCCCGTCGACGCCTGGGGCTTGCGGTTCCCCAGGCGCCAGAGGATCACCGCGACCCCCAGCATCGCGATGGCGGCAGCCACGGCTCTCTTGTTCATTCGCCGCCCAGGGCCGCCTGGCCGTCGAACCTGGAACGCTGAGCGAACCGCTGCCGCCAGCTGCCGTGCGCCGGGCGATCGAGGCCCAGGTGATCGCGCAGCGTCGTCCCCTCGTACTCGTGGCGGAACACGCCGCGGCGCTGGAGCTCGGGCACCACCAACCTGACGAAGTCCTCCATGCTGCCGGGCAGGTACGACGGACGCACGATGAATCCATCGCAAGCGCCGGAGCGGAACCAGTGCTCCATCTGGTCGGCGACCTGGGCCGGAGACCCTTCGAACCGCGCGAACGTCAGGCTGTGGGCGAAGCGCTCCACCAGCGCCGCGAGGCTCAGGTTCCCGGCCCGCGCGATCTGCGCCAGGGCATCCACGTGTCCCTGCATGCCCTGCACGCTGCGGCGGGCCAGCAAGTCGATCGCGGGCGTGTCCAGCGGGACACCCGACAGGTCCAGCTCGAGCATCGAGGAGAGGCCCGTGAGCGAGGCCTTCAGGTCGACATAGCTCTTGAGGAGCGCGTCCTTCTCCCGCGCGATGGCCTCGTTCTCGCCCACCACCACGAACGCGCCGGGGAGAATCTTGATGTCGTTCGGGTCACGCCCCTGGTTGACGGCGCGCGACTTGACGTCGTCGTAGAACGCCTGCGCCGCGCTGAGGACCGGCTGGGGGCTGAAAATCAGCTCGGACCATCGTGCGGCGAAGTCGCGCCCCTGGTCCGACGAACCGGCCTGCGCAATGACTGGATAACCTTGCGGACCGCGCGGCAGGTTGAGCGGTCCGTGCACGCGAAAGTGCTCTCCCTCATGGGCGAGCGCCTTGACCTTGGACGGATCGATCACCAACCCGCGTTCGCGGTCGAGCACCAGCGCGCCGTCCTCCCAGGTGTCCCACAGACCGAACACCACGCGCAGGAACTCGTCGGCCCGCTCGTACCGGACCGTCCGCTCGCGCTGCTTGTCGAGGCCGAAGTTGCGCGCCTCGGAATCCTCAGTGGACGTGACCACGTTCCAGGCTGCGCGGCCCCTACTGATGTGATCCAGCGTCCCCAGGGACCGCGCCACCACAAAGGGAGATTGGTAGGACGTCGAGACCGTCGAAGCCAGGCCGATCCGCTCGGTCACCGCGGAGATGGACGCCAACAGCACCATGGGGTCCGGGTGCGCCGCGCCCCACGAGCCGTTGCGGAGGTTGTCCTCGATTGAACGAGGAAACTTCCCCGGCACCGCCAGCTTGTCGGCGAAGAAGATCAGGTCGAACTTGCCGCGCTCGAGGGTGCGCGCGATGTGTTGGTAGTACTCCCCTTCGAGAAAGCGATGCTGCTCCGACGAGGGATACCGCCAGGCCCCGAAGGCTCCCGTCCCCGGACCCGCCGTGATGATCGCGCCGAGATGCAGCCGTCCTTGAGGTGATCGTGCCATGACTTCTCCTTCGAATCGCTGTTCCTAACGGAAGGCCTGAAGCTGGCGCGGGAGCACCTCGGGCCTGGTGCGAAGGATCCGGTCCAGAACCAGCTCCTTGATCCGGTCAAACCCGGGCGACGTGCGCGCGCGCGGTCGGGGGAGGTCGACGTCGACCTCGAGGTCGACCACGCCGTCCTTGAGCACGACGATCCGATCGGCAAGCACGATCGCCTCGTCGACGTCGTGGGTGATGAACAGCGCCGTGAACGCCTGTTCTGGCCAGAGGGTCGCGATGAGATCTTGCATGACGATGCGGGTGAGCGCATCGAGCGATCCCAGCGGCTCGTCGAACAGCAGCAACCCGGGCCGAGTGAGCAGCGCGCGCGCCAGGGAGACGCGCTGCTTCTCGCCCCCCGACAGCTCCGCCGGCATGTCGTCCGCCCGATCGCCGAGGCCAACGTGCGCGAGCAGCGCGCGTGCGTCTGGCTCCCACTCGGCTCCCAAGCCCAGCGCCACGTTGTGAAGGACACTCTTCCAGGCCAGGAGCCGGTGGTCCTGGAACACCACCCGTAGCCGCGCCTTCGAGCCCTTGAGCGCGGCGTCGCCGAGCGAGATCGACCCGGCGCTGGGCGTCTCCAGGCCGGCAATCAGGCGCAGGAGCGTGCTCTTTCCGCACCCGCTCTTGCCGACCACGGCCACGAACTCCGAGGGGCGCACCGCCAGGTCGATCCCGCGCAAAACGACCTTCGGCCCGAAGGCCTTCTGGAGCCCGCGTATGTCGAGCGCCAGTCCGCTCTCGGAACCATTGCCGCCCGTCATGCGCCGCTCACGGGCTTGTCACCAGGCTCTGGCTAGGGTGCCAGCCCAGGAACCGCCGCTCGAGGAGGCGGGCGAGACTGTCCGACAGCTTGCCGAGCAGCGCGTAGAGGAGGATGCTCAGGACCACGACGTCGGTCTCCAGAAACTCCCGGGCCTTCATGGCCATGTAGCCGATGCCCGAATGCGCGGCCAGCGTCTCGGCGACAATCAGCGTCAGCCACGTGATGCCGAGCGCGTAGCGGACGCCCAGCAGGATGTTGGGGAGCGTCGCCGGCAAGACGATGTCCCGCAACACCTTCCATCGATTGAGCTCGAAGACCTTGGCCAGCTCGATAGAGCCCCGGTCGATGGATCGGATGCCGTGAAACGTGTTGACGTACATCGGAAATATCGCCCCCAGGGACACCAGAAAAACCTTCGACTCCTCGCCGATGCCGAGCCAGAGAATCGCGATTGGTACCAGCGCCAGGTGGGGGATGTTGCGCAGCATCTGAATCGGAGAGTCGACGAGCACCTCGAAGACGCGCGACAGCCCGGTCGCGAACCCCAAAACAAGCCCCACCGAGCCGCCGACGAAGAAGCCAACGGCGGCTCGCTGCAAGCTGATGCTCAGATGAGTCGTGAGCTCGCCCGAACGCAGCAAGCGCACCAGGGCCCCGAGCACCTGGCTGGGGGCCGGAAGAACGCGGACGCCTACGATCTGCCGGTCGACCAGCAGCTCCCACGACAAGAGCAGCAGGACGGGGACGGCCCAAGCCGTCCACCGTGCGTAGCGCGGATCGTAAAACAGCGCGCGCATCAGGAGCTGAGCGACGCCAGGGCCTTCTCGAGGTAGGTGGGGTCGGCCCAGTCGCGGACGTTGAAGTCCTTTTCGATGTAGCCGTGGGTCTTCAGGAACTCCTTCTGGATGTGAATGGCCGAAAGGTTCTTGGGCGACAGGTTCGGCACCAGGTCGGTGTCGGCCAGCAGCCCTTCGACCAGCTTCGGATCGTCATTGAAGGTGACGCGGGTGAAGATCTCGGCCGCCGCCGCGCGGTGCTCGTTGATCCACCGCCCGGCGCGGATCGACGCGCGCAGGTACGCCACGATGATGTTCGGATTCTGCTCGGCGAACTCGGCATTCACCGCGATCGTGTAGGGCCCGTTGGCCACCTGGAGGGTCCAGTCCGGGTAACGGGAGAGGTCCTCGATGACCGTGAAGGCGCCGGTCTTGACCAGCGCATGCGACCGCCCGTGGTTGGCGTAGACCGCCTCGACCCGGTCCTCTGCCAGCGCCTGCAGGTCGACCTCGTGCTCGACGGAGTGCCGCCGCGCGCGCCCTTGGGCCCAGAGCTCGGCCGGCTTGGAAGCGACCGCGAACTTCGGCGCGTCGGCGTCCTCGATGTCGACGATCGAGAGATCCTCGCGACCGAGGCCTGCCAGCTCCAGCGCCAGCAAGATGCCGCGCTCAGCGGTCGCCCGGGTGAAGTCGATCTTGTCCGTGTTGAGGCTGCGGTAAAGGCCGATGCGGCGGCCTTTCAGGTCCGCGACCCGCCGGATCCCCGAGTCGGCTTTGACGATGATCTGTCCGCCTTGCTGCCCCCACGTCAGGCCGATCAACTTCGTCTTGGTCAGGTCCGCCCGCGCGCGGATGGTCGGGATGGCACCGCCGTCGCGGAAGAGGTTATGACGGCCGTGGGTATAGTGCGGGATCCAGCCGGCGTTATTGTCCAGGGAACGCAGGTACACCGGGATCGCTCCCGCCTGCTGCAACTCCTCTTGCAACCAGCCCAACTCCGCCGCCACGTTCGCCGCGGTCAGGACCGGGCAAATCGTGTAGAGCGTCTCGACGCCCGGCGCGGTCGTGGTGGTCTTCGTTTTGGACTGTTGTGCTGCGGCAGTTTGGCTCATCACAGACTCCTCGGTTGGGTGACGTCGTCGTGAATGTTCTGTTCACCGATCCGTCAGAAGCGTAAAGAGAGCCCGCCGTTGACCGCGACGCCTTCGCCGGGCGCGTAGATGGCGGTGTCCATGTGATTGGAGTTGTAGACCGGCGCCACGACAGGGGCGTACGTCGCATCCAGCAGGTTGCGCCCCTCGATGAAGACCTCGAGCCCTCTCTTGGGGTTCCGAAAGCCGGCCCGGGCGCCCAGGATTCCGTACTTCTTGTCGAAAATGGTATTGGCGAAGTCGCCCGGATAGTCGGCCAGCGACGCGGACACGTTCACACCCGCGTAGAAGCCGGCGGCGTGCTCGTACGCCAGCTGGGCCTGGTAGAGGTGAATCGGCACGCCGGCCAGGCGGTTGGTGTGGAACGTCGGGTCGTCCCGGAAGCGGAAGTCGTTCCAGGTGTATGTCTGCTGCAGGATGATCCGCTGGCGCGGGGTGGCGCCGGCCGGAGCGTCTTTGCCGGCATACTTCCAGAGCAGAATGTCCAGATTGCCCTCGATGCCTTGATGGATCGTGGGCGTCGCGTTGGACGACGTGGTGACGTTGGGAGCGATCTGCACCGTCAGAAGCTCGTTCGTGACCCACCCGCGGTAAGCCGAGAGGTTCCAGGAGAGGATGCTCTCGGAGCCGCGCGTTCCAATCTCGACGGTGGTGGCCTTAGCCGCCTTCAGAGGCAGGAACTGCAGCGGCACGTAGGTCGCGTTGGTGCGAATCAGGCTGTTGGCCGAGGGGGCGTCCACCGAGCCGCTCACGTTGGCGAACACGCTGGTCCGCGGGGTCAACTCGTACCGGGCCGCCACCTTGGGGACGATGTTCTTGTAGTCGAGACCGATGTACTGCCCAACCAGGCCAGCGCCCGCGCTGACGCCGGTGTAACGGCGCTGGGTGATCCCGGCCACGCCGAGGTTCAGCCACGCGTGCTCCAGGATTTCGGTGTCGTTGGCGGCGACGAAAGTGAAGTCGCTCTGGCTGGCCGGGCGAGTGGCCGCAAGCTGCGCCGGCGAGACGATATAAGAGGTCCAGAGATTGTTCAGCGTCTCGTGCCCGTAGAAGGCGATCAGCGTCTTGCTCGGACGACCGAAGATCGCGTCGGTGCGGCTATAGCGCAGCGAGCCCGCCAGTTGCTTGAACACGAAGTAGACGGAGGTCGGGCCGTTCTGCGGCGAGTTGATTGGTGAGTCGTCATATTGCAGCCCGGCTTCCAAATGTGCGCCGTCCGCGAGAGTCAGCGTCGTGGTGTCGCCCAGCACGAACGTGCCCGGGTTCACACGGTCGCGAATCTGCGTGCCGAACTGCGATTGCCTGGGGTCCGCGGCCAACTGCTTCGCGGTGAGGAAGCCGGCGTCTTGCTGGTATTGATTCACGGCCCGGAAGAACACCCGGGTCGTGATGTTTGGGGTCAGCTGATAGCCGAAGTCGGTGACGAACCGCGTGCTGTACGACAGCGTGTTGTTGCGATAGCCGTCCTTGTCGAACCGCGTGATGCTGACGTAATAGTCCAGCGGACCCAGCACCTGACCGGAGCTGATCTGCTCGTGGAAATACCCGTAGCTTCCAGCCTCCAGTCGGGGCTGGAAGGGGCTGGCGTCATAGCCGGTCTTGGTGACGTAATTGATGGTGCCGCCCAGCGACAGCGGGCCGTAGTCGAAGGCGTTTGCGCCACGGAACACCTCGACGTGGTCAACGGCAAGGGGCTCGATCGCCTCGTAAGGGTTACCGGACGCGCCGTACAGGCGCTGCCCGTCCAGATTCTGGACAACGCCCCACCCGAACAGGAACCCGCTGCGCACGATGCCGGACCCTCGGATCGACAGCCGGGTCGCCTCGCCGCCGTTCACGCTCTGTGCGTATATGCCGGGCTGATTCTTGAGCACGTCCCCGACGGTGCCAACGGTGCCCTTCGCCAGATCCTCGGAAGAGATGAGGTTCGTTCCACCGTTCACGTCATTGAGCTGATCGGCGGCGGCCTCGGTCGTGGTGCGCGCGCGCCCTTCGACAACCACGGCACCGAGTTGTGTCGGGTCCGACGGTTCCTGGGGCGGTGCAGAAGTGGCCGGCGCGTCGGCCGGCTGCGTTGGAGCGGCGGGCTCGACGGGCAAAGCCTCGCGCGCGCTCCGTTCAGCTCCAGCGTCAGCTTGGGCCGCCAGCGGGGCCAGCTCCGGTGCGCCCGCGTCTACCGCGTTCGGAGATGGCGAGGCGGTGGGCGAATCCGGCGTGGCGGCCGCGGGCGGCAGCGTCGGACTGCTCTGAGCCGACCTTCCGACGCCAAGCACCGCGATGCGGACGCTGCGACCGCAATCGATTCCGGCCCGCGGTCGGACGCCGGCACCACCTCCGCCCCGGATGCCGGGGACGGGTCCACGAACTTTTGAGGGAATCGCCGGCGATGTCGCACGCGGGGCGCTCGCCCCCCTCCCTACTTCCGAGTCACGCCAGCTGCCGGCGATGATCCGGAGGGGTGCGAGCGACATGCCGAAGCGCCGCGCATCAGCTTTCCGGGGCCGCGCAAGCAGCCAAGACCGGATTTACCACTTGACACCGTCTTACATTGTA
The DNA here is from genome assembly GCA_964589215.1 of uncultured Myxococcales bacterium. Lineage (GTDB taxonomy): Bacteria > Myxococcota_A > Polyangia > Fen-1088 > Fen-1088 > JADGRB01. The sequence continues at coordinate 10,325 of CAZPUH010000872.1, forward strand.
GACAGATCGTCACAATACCGACACACGGTCGGTTTCCACCCACGTGAACCCGACATCGCGGAAGCTGAATGTGCTGGCGGTTGCCCTGGTCGGGGCGGCGGGGCTGACCGTCGCCGCGAAGAACTGGGAGCGGAACGCCGACCTCAAGCTGCTCAACGTCTCGTACGACCCGACGCGTGAGCTGTACCAGAAGGTCAACACCCGCTTCGTCGCCGAGTACGCGCGCCAGACCGGCCGCAAGGCCCTCATCACGCAATCCCACGCCGGGTCTTCGCGGCAGGCCCGGTCCGTCATCGACGGCGACCAGGTGGCCGACGTCGTGACGCTGGGGTTGCCCTCGGACATCGAAGGGCTGCACAGGCGGGGGTTGATCGCCGACGGATGGGCATCGCGCCTGCCCAACGGCTCGCAGCCCTACTACTCGACGATCGTCTTCGTGGTCCGCCGCGGAAATCCCTACGGCATTCGGGACTGGCCGGACCTGGTCCGACAGCCGATCGAGATCATCACGCCCGACCCGAAGACCTCCGGCAACGGCAAGCTGAGCGCGCTGGCCGCCTGGGGCGCCATCCTCACGCGCGGCGGCAGCGAAGCCGAGGCCCGCGCCTATCTGAGGGCCTTTTACGAGCGCACGCCGTTCCTGGAGATCGGCTCGCGCGCCACCAGCCTGGCCTTTGCCGTCGAGAAGCAGGGGGACGTCCACGTCACCTGGGAGAACGAGGCGCTGCGCGAGGTCGCCGAAGCAAAGGGCGAGCTGCAGCTCATCTACCCGCCGGTTAGCATTCTGGCGGAGCCGGTGGTGGCCTGGGTCGACGCAAACGTCGCCGTCCACCGAACGACGGAGGGCGCCCGGGCCTACCTGCAGTTCCTGTTCAGCGACGAGGGGCAAGAGGTCATCGCCCAGAGCGGCTACCGCCCTTTCAAGACCGAGGTGCTGCAGCGACACCGCGATCGCTTCCCAGAGCTGCACCTGTTCCGAGTGACCGCCGTCGCGCGGGACTGGGAGGACGCGCAGCAGCGGTTCTTCGCCGAGAACGGAATCATCGACACCGTGTACCGACCGAAACCGCGCTAGCCGGGTCAAGTCATGAGCACAGACCAGACTTCACGATACGGATGGCCGACGCTCCGCCACGATTTGCAGGCAGCTATCACGGTGGCGGCCATCTCGCTGCCGCAGAGCATGGCCTACGCGTTGATCGCCGGCGTGGATCCCAGATTCGGGCTCTACACCGCCATCGTGTTCACGGCCATTGCTGGGCTGCTCGGCTCGTCGCGGCACCTCATCAACGGCCCCACCGGCGCCGTGTCCCTGGTGACTTTCAGCGCGCTGGCCTTCATCGATCCCGAGGCGCGCCTGACCGCTTTCGAGGCGATGGCGTTGCTGACCGGTATGATAGGCGTCGTCCAGATCGCGATCGCCGTTTTCAAGCTGGGCGATCTGACCCGCTACATCTCCGAGTCGGTGGTCACCGGGTTCATGGTCGGTGCGGCGATCTTGACCATGGTGGGCCAGGTGGGGAATGCGCTGGGGCTCAAGAACCTGGGAACCGGCCACCAGCACGTCTTTTACCGGCTGTGGCTGACTTTGACTCAGCCAGCGCACGTGAACTGGAAGGCGGTCGCGGTCAGCGGCGGCGCGCTGGTGCTCGCCACCCTGGCCCGCCGGCTGGTCAAGCGCTACCGGTTGCCTCAGCTGGACATGTTCACGGTGCTTCTGGCCGTCGCCGTGCCGGCGTTCCTGCTCGGGTGGTCGCGCGCGCACGGCGGCGCCAAGCCGGCCCTCTCGCTCATCGAGGAGGTGCCGGCCAGCTTGCCCGGATGGCACGTCCCCGAGATCCAGTGGGGCTGGCTGGGGCAGATGTCGTCCAGCGCGCTGGCTATCGGCATCCTGGGGCTGCTGGAGGCACTGGCCATCGCGAAGGCCATCGCCTACAAGACCCGGCAAGAGCTGGACTACAACCGGCAGTGCCTCGCCGAGGGGCTTGGCAACCTGGTGGCGGCCTTCTTCCGATGCATGCCGGGTTCCGGCTCGCTGACCCGCTCGGCGATCAACTACCAGGCCGGCGCCGCGTCGAAGCTATCCGGTGTGCTCACGGCGGTGTTTGTGGCGGGCCTGGTACTGCTGCTGGGGCCCCTCACGCGCTACATCCCCAAGGCGGCGCTGGCCGGCCTCTTGATCTTGGCGGCGGCGCGCCTGATCGATTTCGAACGGCTGCGCTATCTGGCGCGGGCCTCGACCTACGACGCGATCCTGCTGATCTCGACCTGCCTGGCGGCGCTGGTGGTGGGGGTCGAGTTCGCGATCCTGGTTGGCGTCGGCGTGTCGATCGTGTTGTTCGTCCCGCGCGCGGCGCGCATGCGAGTCAAGCCGCTGGCCGTGACCGACGAGGGGGTGGTGCGCGAGCGGCTGCCGAGCGATCCACCCTGCACCGCCGTCACGATCTACGATTTGGAAGGCGAGCTGTTCTTCGGCGCGGTCACCACCCTGGAAGCTTCGCTGGAGAACGCCGTCAGCCGGGCGCGCGCGAACGGAACGCGCCATCTGGTGCTCCGGCTGAAGCGCCTGCGCAACCCCGACGCCGTCTGCATGGAAAAGCTCGAGCTGTTCCTGCGCGACGCCGAGCAGGGTGATCTGGTCGTGATCCTGGCAGGCGTCCGCCCCGACCTCCTGGCAGCCATGCAGCGCCTCCGGTTCGCCGAGTGGTTTCCGGCGGACCGTATCTTCGTCCAGGAGGAGGACGAGGCCGACTCCGCGACGCTGAAGGCGGTGCGACACGCCTACGTCTTGCTCGGCCCCGACAACGACTGCCCGCACTGCGCGCCGCGCATCCAGGTCGGCGACGAGCAACGGCACCCCGCCTACTACCTCATCTGAGGCCGCCCCTCAGTACTCCACGTGAACGCGAACGGCGAAGACCCACACCGGCCCGCGATCTTGGTTGTAGGCCGGGTGGTTGACGAACTGAACGTCCGGCGTCACCGCCAGCCAGCTCCAGGGGGCGACCTCGTAGTAAAGCTCGGCGATCTCTTCCGGGGCGTAGTCGAGCGCGCCGTCGCCGATGATGATCCCCGTCCCGCCAGCCGCGAGGTAGGCCCGTTGCGGGTCGAAGATCCCGTTGATGACGATGCCGAGCCCCAGCGTGTCGCCGGCACGTCCCCAGCGGTCGCCCCCCACCGCCAGTCCGCCCGACACGGACTCCTCGACCTGCGTGAAGGAGAACTCCTCGAACGTGCCGGTCTGAAAACCGGCGCGGAAGAAGACGCCCAGGTGCGCGGCCACCTCTTGCTCGACGTTGAGACCGGCGCCGTAGCCCCAGACCAGCCGGCCGCGCACGTCGGCGGTGCTGGGCGGCTGGCCAGTCCCGCGCGCCGCTGCCAGCGCGTCGCTGAAACGCCCGGCGTCGACCCGCTTGCCAAACAGAAGCACCTTCGCCTTTCCCGGCCGGCCGAAAGGCTCATGCCGCTCCTGCAGCTCGAACAAGGGTTGAAACTGGCGGAACGTGGTGTCGATGGAGACCGCGTTGGGGTAGGTGGGCTCCAGGAAAAACCCGGCGCGCGCGGCCCAGCGGCCCACGTAAAGCTCGGCGCTGGCCCCGTAGGTGTAGTTGTAAGCCGGCGACGCCATGTCGAAGGCGCCCAGGTCGTTGATCGTCCAGTTCAGGAATCCCGAGCGCGAGTCGTGCGCGTACCGATTGTCGTCGAACACGTCGACCACCGCGTACTTGCCGACGGTGAGCGTGAGGCGGTCGACGGCCCGGTGAACGGCGACCTGGTTCTGATTGGCGTCGACGGCCTCCGCCGCGCTTCCCAGCCCGAACGTCTGCCGGAAGAACAGCCGGCTGATCTTGCCCACCACGCCGCGCGTGCCGACCTTGAATGCCTCACCGTTCGTGAATCCAGCGATGCCAGTGGAGTTCGACAACCCGAAGCCCTGCAGCAGCTCCGGATCAATGTACGCTTCGGCGCCGCGCCACAAGCGGACGCCCACAAACAGCGACAGCGACCAGGTCTCGTCGATCTGATTCCCCGGCGACAGGCTGAGCGGGCCGACGTACGGCGAATGGAAGGGCGGATGGTGCTGCGGGATGAACGTCGATTGAGCGTGAACGCTGAATCGGTCGTCGCCGCGTTCCGTGGGCGGCTCCGTCGTGGGGCGCGACACGCGGGCAATGGCCGCCGGTCGCGCATCGTCGCTCACGGGCGGCTCGGCGCGAGCGAACGGTTCGAAGCCGCCGCTGACCAGAGAGCAAACGACGACGAGCAGTCGCTTCGGCAGGCACATCACGGAGGAGCTGTCTCGCATGGTAGACGGCTCGCTCGCGCAAGCAATGATTAATCCTCACGTTCCACTCAACGTCCGAGCAGGAGTCCAGTCTATGCGGATAGCCCCCAGCGCTGACGGCGTCTCGATCTGGAGCGCCGAGATCTTTGGCGGCCAGCAGGCCGATCGAGTCCACGAGTTCCTCTCGCGCACCTTCTTGGTGGCCGAGGTCGACAGCGTCGAGCTGCGCCGAGCGAAGGAGTTCGGGCGCATCCACCATCGCGCCGTCGCCAACCCACGCCGGATCTGGAAGAAGCTCAGTCGCGTGCTCAGCCAGCTCACCGACTCGCCATCCCCCTCGGAGGCGGAGGTCGGACCGGTCCGAGGCGTCGACGTGGGGCTGCTCTACCTGAACAGGCCGGCGGCCGAACCGATCCACGTGAGTCGGCTCGGCAGCGGGCTCTCGACCTGGCGCGTTCGCCATCAGAGCGAAGATAGCCTGCAGCTCTGGCACCCGGCCCTGCGCCATCGGCGCGAGGTGGTGTTCCGCCTCGAGGAAGAGCTGGCCACCATCCTCGGCGTCGAAGATTTCCGGGTCAGCGGGCTGACGGGCGAAGTCGCGATTCGCTTCGACCGCGCGGCGCTGACCGTCGACCACCTGGGGCGGGAGCTGGAGAAGGCCTGGCCCCGCCTCCTGGAGGGGCTCGAGGGGCCGCCGCCCCGCACCCGCTTCATCGCCGCCACCGCCTTGCTGGCGCTGGCCTTCACCGGTCAGTACCTGGTTCCGGTGGTGAGGCCGTTGGCCGTGGGAGCGTACCTCGTTTACAGCGCACCCAACCTGGTGGCCGGGTTGAAGCAGCTCGCGCGCGGCCAGGTCGGCGTCTACGTGCTCTACACCGTCGGCCTGGGGTTCACGCTGGCCAGCGGTATGCCGTTCGCTTCCGCCGCAATCACCGTGCTCATGCAGTTCTGGCCGCGGCTGGCCCGGCGCAAGTTCGTGAGCAGCCAGCGCCGCCTCTTCGCGTCCCAACGGCGCCGGCAGATCTGGGCCCGTACGGCGAAGGGCAACGACACCTACCTGCAGGTCCCACTGGACGACGTCCGCCCGGACGACCTGGTCGTCGTACGAAGCGGCGAGACGGTGCCGGTCGACGGATTCGTCCAGGAAGGGGCGGCCGCCGTCGTGGCCGGTGTCCCCTTCAACCGCGATGGCTCGGCCGTCGAGCAACGAGCATCCGGTGACTGGATCGGTGCCGGGACGTTCATTCGTGCAGGACATCTGACCATTCGAGTCGAGCGGGTCCGTGACACGGCCACCAGCTATCTGGCCTCGCTGCTTCCGCACGCGCCGCTACCGCGTATGCCCTCGCTGGATGAGGTCGAACGCGTCGCCAACCGCAACGCCAAGCCGACGCTGGCGGTGGCCGCGCTCAACCTGGCTCTCACGCGGACGCGGCGTGCCTCCCAGGCCGTCCTGCGCCCCGACTACGTGACTGGCCCGCGCCTGAGCGCTCACCTCTCTGCGCTACGCGCCCTGGGCGAAGCGGCCCAACAAGGGATCTATTTCCGCAACCCGGCGGCGCTGGACCGACTGGCAGGGGCCGACGTGTTCATCTTCGACGAGAGCGCCGGCCTGGACCGCCGCCGCGCCGAAGTGGCGGCCGTCCACCCGGCGAAAGGGGTGGACGAGAAGGTGGTGGCGGCGTACGCGCGAGCGGCCCTCGAGCGCCACGACCAGCGCGACGGAGCGGCCCTGGCTCTCGAGGCTTTCACCGCCGATTCAACGACGCTGCGGCCGAAGCGGGAGCAGGTCCGTCAGCACGCCGGCGTGGCGCGCTATAGGGACCGTTCGGGCGACCTGATCGAGGTCGCCACTGCGCACTACATCGTGGCATCGGACCTGTCTGTCCCGGGCGGCCTCCGGCAGGCGCTGGCCAAGGGTCCGCAGCAGTCGGATGCGCCGGACGAAGCCGCGGCCCTGCGACCTCTGTGGGTGCTGAAGAACGGACAGCTTCTTGGAGTCGTCTCGTTTGCGCACACCGGCGAGCGGGTCGGCAAGCAGACCATCGCGGCGCTGAAGGCGCAACATCCACGCGCGCGCCTGGTCTATCTCGGCCGTCGTTCGGTCGCCGACACCCAGGCGCTGGCACGCGAGCTGGAGATCGAGCTGGGTTACGGGGGGCTCGCGCCCGCCGCCAGAGCCGAGCTGATCCGCGGGGTGCGGCGCGCGACCATCTGGGTCGGTGACGGGACGGAAGCGTCAGCCCGAGAAGCCATCGCGGCCAGCACAGTTAGCGTCTCGACCGCGGCCGTGCGGCGCGCACCCGACGACCTCGCAGACGTCTTGCTCACAAGCCAAGGGCTGAACGGCCTGGCCGCCTTGGTCGGACTGGCGCAGGCGCACCAGTCACGGCTGGCCACCGACTACCGGACGGTGTACGCAGCCAACCTCACCGGCGTGGCCGGCGCTTTCACGTCCCGGCTGGGCGCGCTGCAAACGGGGCTGCTCTCGAACCTGGGCACCGGCGTCGTGTTCGCACGTCACGCGCTGGCGCTGAACCGCCTGGCGTCGGCAGTCGAGGACCAGCGGACCAGCCCGGTCGGGGCCGCCCGGGCGCGCTGAACCGGCCGGCGGTCAGGCCACGAGCGCCTGGGGGCCCAGCGCCCGCCCGGCAAATACGACGCCCCCCGATTGGATCGGGGTGCGCGGCGCGCTTTTTCTCGGGGTTCCACCGCAAGAGCAGGCTCGACCACCGGAAGCGGAGCAGCTGCGCCAACCGGGTGCGCCCCAGTCCCCCGAGCAGTCTCGCCAGCAGGTTCAGGCCAAGCTTCCCGGACAGCTTCCAGATCCAGCCGATGAACTTGGACCGCAGCGCGCGCCACGACAGGCCGCCCGCGATGATCGCCAGCGACGCCAGCCCTACGGCCACCCCGAGCATCACGGCCAGCCCGTCCTTCTCAGCCATCCCCAGCGAGATCACGAAAATGGATGTGGCGTGAAACCAATCAAAGCCAAACAGCGGGAAGGCGATGGCGATGACCAGGATCAACATGAACGCGGCGATCATGCGCCGCCAGATGACGTGATTGACCCAGCTCCATCGGGGCCGGACTATTTTTTCGGCCGCTTCCAGGATGGGCAGCGCGCTGTGGATCGCGACGGCCAAGGCCCGACGCGACAACGACCGCTTGCGGATGAACCGGGGCAGCCGGATCCGGCGGCTGCCGGCCGCCATCTGCCCCGCGATCGCCCCGGCCGGCAGCGTCACCATCCCCAGCGACGTGGGGACTGGCACCACCGCCGGAATCGAAAACATCATCAGCGAGGCCTCGAAGCCGTCGTCACCAATCGCGGCGACGATGCGCTCGACCGTGAACGTCTTCACCCCGGGATTGTCCCGGAGGATTCCCCGCAGCACGTCCGATATCCGGACGAAGGACGGCCCCTTGGCAAAGCCGGCGGCCGGCCGTTTCAGCACAGTGTTCACGATGCGCCTCCTGACGACCCGCTTGGCCTTGACCGCACTGGGAGCGATCGACTGCTCGCAATATAAGGGCGGGCCATTCCCCATGCAAGATGTTTGTCTTCGATGAGAGACAGGTCGGTGGCGCGAGAATGGCGGGCTCGTTATATCGCCGTGACTTTTCGTTGACAGAGCCGAACGGCGTGTCTACTTAGAGATCACTTCTGTCTTATATCTGAGACGCCGTGCCACAAGCGCCCATGAAGGTCCTTCCGGAACCACAAGCGGAGCAGCTGACGCCGGCGGCGCCGCCACCGCGCGTGAAGTTGGGGCGATCGCGTCTGTCGTACTCGGAGGTGCTGGCGCAATCGGTTTCGGTCATCGCACCCTCGACCGTGCCCGCTGCAGTTCTGGGGCTCATTTACGCCCGGGCCGGCAACGCCACCTGGCTCAGCTTCGCGCTGGGCACAGTGGGGCTCTTGTTCGTGAGCCTCAACATCAACCAGTTCGCACGTCGCTCAGCCTCGCCGGGCTCGCTGTACAACTACGTCGTTCAAGGCCTGGGTCCGACGGCCGGATTCTTCGGCGCGTGGACGCTACTGTTCGGTTACACGCTGACAGGCATGTCGACGCTGTGCGGGTTCTCGCTGATCGCCAACGTCTTGCTGAAGCAATTGGGCGGCGTGCAGTTGCCGATCGTTCTGCTGTTCGCGGTGGCGGTGGTGCCGTGCTTCACCATCGCCTTCCGCGACATCCAGCTCTCGGCCCGGACCATGCTGCTTTTTGAAGGGCTGTCGCTGCTGTTCGTCCTGGTGCTGGGCGCCAAGATCTGGGCCGGTGCCGGCTTCGCGATCGACGGCGCGCAGTTGACGCTGAAGAACGGCGCTCCCAAAGGCGCGCTGGCCGGGGTGGTCCTGGTGGTGTTCGCCTTCTCGGGCTTCGAGAGCTCGACGGCGCTGGGTGACGAGGCCAAGGATCCCCTCCGGCTGATTCCGCGCTCTGTCATCCAGAGCGTGCTCGTGGCCGGCCTGTTTTTCATGGTGAGCGCGTACGTTGTGGTACTCGGCTTCGCGCGAAGCGGCGGTGCGCTGGCCAGCAGCGAGGCCCCGCTGAACGCGCTGGGGGATGCGCTGGGCTGGCGCGCCATGGGGGTGGCGATCAACCTCGGCATCCTGATGAGTTTCTGCTCGTGCACGCTGGCATCCATCAACTCGGCGGCTCGCCTGCTGTTCGCGATGTCCGGCCACGGTGTGCTCCCCACCAGACTCAATTCCGCGCACCTCAAAAACGGGACGCCGCACGTGGCCGTGGCGCTGACGGCCGCCCTCACCTTTGGCGTCCCCGCGGCGCTCTACTGCGCCGGCATCGGCACTTTCCAGGCGCAGGGAATCTTCGGGACGTTGTGCAGCTTCGGCTTCATCGTCGTCTACATCCTGATTTCGATCGCGGCGCCGGTGTACCTCAAGTCACTCGGAAAACTATCAGCGAAGGCCGTCGGCTCGTCGGTCGGCGCGGTCGCTTTCATGCTGCTCGCGCTGCTGGGAACCCTGGGTATCAACCTGGGAGGCAGCCCGATGGTGACAATCGACCGGACCGGTACCATCTTGCTGGGGGTCTTCAGCGTCTATCTGGCCGTCGGGCTCGGATGGCTACAGATCCGGCGCGCGCGTCACCCCAAGATGATCGCGCAGATGAGGACGGCCGCAGCGGGCGTCGAGCTGGAGTTCGCCCGCCTGCGCGAAAGCGAAGCCGTGCTGCGCTCGCAGCACCGGCAACAGGCGTGAGTCCGGAGTTCGAATCGAAACTGCACAGCGCGAAAGGCAAATGACCATGGCATCCAAGACGAAGCGACCCGAGGAATCCACGTCGAACCCCCTGTCGGTCCTGGGTGAAGCCCTGGACGCCGCGGCCGAGTCGATCGGTGACGCGCGCGCCGACGCGACCGTGTCGGCGCGACGGGCGGCGCGCAAGGTGCAGTCGGGCGTCAGCACCGGCGCCTACTACACGGGGTACGGCGTTTCATACGGATTGGTGTTCAGCGGTGTGTTCCTGAAAGAGCTTTTGCCCCCCACCAACCCGCTGCGGCGGGGGTTCGAGGACGGCGCACTGGCCGGTGCGCGCACGGCAGTGGCGCTGCGCGGCCCGCGCAAGGCTCTGGAAGAGACCGTTGATGAAGGGTCTCCCGACGAACCCGGCACAAACGAATGAGCGTCACGCCGCACGACTTGCACCCTGGGCGTCCAACGCCCGCCCACCGCGGGACCTCCGCGGATCGGCTTCGGCCGGCAGACGGGCGATACGAGATCGTGTTTGCCGCCGAACCGGGCGACGACCCCGAGCTGCCTCGCCTGGTCGAGCGGCTCCGCACGCTGGCCGACCGTGCAGGCGCCGCGGTCGGTAATGCCTACGCGCAGGTCGCGCGACGCGTTCGCGAGGTCAAGGAGCGCATCGAAGACCACAACGCGGCAGGCCGGTTCCAGCCCGACGATGGTCCCGATGCGGCCGGCACGCAGTCAGCTCCCCCCTTCGCACCCCGCTCGTTCGAGCTTCCGTCCGGGGTGGTGGTCTCGTTGTCTGCCCCCAACACGATCCGGCTCTCGGCCGCCGGCGGCATATTCCGCGACACGAACGGCGAGCTGGCGCGGGAATTCTTCCGCCGCGCCTTCCGGTCGCCCTACGTGGACCAGGTCGCCATCGACGCCGAGAGCGGGACTGCCGAGATCGTTTTATCCGGTCCGCTGAATTCCGGCGATCGCAGCCTGGCCGAACTGTCAAAGCGCCTCTCGTCACCCGCGGTCACCGACGAGCCCGATGCCGCACCCGCGTTGCCGGACCACCTGGTCAGCTGGAAGTGGAAGTCGGCGCGCCTGCAGCGCTACGGCCGCCGGCTGTCGACCTGGACTACGACGCACCAGACCCCGGGCCGCATCCGAGTTCATCACCCAGCTCTCGTCCGCTGCCGGAAGCTGTGCCAGAGCATCGAGCGGGAGTTCATGAACACGTTTGGCATCGATCGGTACGCGACCGACGAGCTGACCGGCTCGGTGCTGGTCCACTTCGATCCCAAGCAGATCCAGAAGCATCAAATCATCGAGCTGCTGGACGCGGTCCTTCCCGCCGCGCTGGATCTGGCGCTGGCGCCCGTCGATCTGGATCTGCCCGTCTGCACCGTCTCGGTCGCCCTGGCGGCCGTCACCCGCACGCTGATTCCGGCGCTGAGGCCGTTAAGTGCGGGGCTGTTCCTTTACTCGGTCGTTCCCAGCTTCAAGAACGCGCACCAGGTCCTCTTCAAGGAGAAGCGCCTGGGTGTTGACGTCCTGGACGCCATCGTCGTCCTGAGCTGCCTGGCCACCGGACAGATCCTGGCCGGGACTGTGCTGGGGTTCACGCTCAGCGTGGCGCGCAAGCTGGTTCAGCAGACGCAGGACAGCAGCAAGAAGATGCTGCTGAACGTGTTCGGCAAGCAGCCGCGCTTTGTCTGGCTGGAAGTCGACGGCGCCGCGGTCGAGGCGCCGCTGGAACGGCTAGCGGTGGGCGACATCATCATCGTGCACACCGGCGAGACCGTCCCCGTCGACGGCGAGGTCGTCGACGGCATGGCCATGGTCGACCAGCACACCTTGACCGGCGAGGCGGCCCCGGTGGAGAAGGTCAAAGGCGACCGGGTGCTCGCTTCGACGACACTGATCGCTGGGAAGGTGCGCGTGCGCGTCGTCAGCGCCGGAGCGGACACCACCTCCGCCAAGCTGGCCCGCATCTTGAATGACACGGCCGGGTACAAGCTGCGCTCGCAATCGAAGGGCGAGGAGCTGGCCGACCGCGCCGTGGCCCCTACGCTGGCCCTGGGCGCGCTGGGCCTCGTCACCGCCGGCGTCAACGGCGCGGCGGCTGTCGTGAACTGCGACCTGGGCACGGGCATCCGCATGGCCGCGCCAATCGCCATGCTGTCATCTCTGACCCTGAGCGCGGAGCACGGCATTCTGGTCAAGGACGGCCGCGCGCTGGAACTGTTGAAGAGCGTCGACACCTTCGTCTTCGACAAGACCGGCACGCTGACCCGCGAACGCCCCGAGGTCGGGCGGGTCCTAGCATTCGGACCGTACAACGAACAGCAGATCCTGCAATGGGCGGCGGCCGCCGAGCACAAGTTCTCGCACCCCATCGCGCGGGCGATCCTGGACAAGGCCAAGGCGCTGGACTTGGCCCTGCCCGAAATCGACGACTCGAAGTACGCCGTCGGCTACGGCATCACCGTCGGCATTGCCGGACACACCGTCCGCGTCGGCAGCGCGCGCTTCATGACTCACGAGGGAATCGCCCTGCCGCCCGAGCTGGAGCGCGAGATGAAAGCCGCCCACGAGGAGGGGAACTCGCTGGTGATGGTGGGGGTTGGCGAACAGCTGGGAGGTGCCATCGAGCTGCGCGCAGCTGAGCGCCCCGAGGCGGCCGACGTCATCGCCGGTCTGCGTGCACGTGGCGCCAAGCATCTGGCCATCATCTCGGGCGATCACGAACAGCCAACCCGCCGGCTGGCAAAGCGGCTGGGGATGGATCGGTACTTCTCCGAGGTCCTGCCTCAGGACAAGGCCAAATACATCGAGCTACTTCAGAAGGAAGGCTCGACGGTGTGCTTCGTCGGCGACGGCGTCAACGATTCCATCGCGTTGAAGAAGGCCAACGTGTCCATCTCACTGCGCGGCGCATCCAGCGTCGCCACCGACACGGCGCAGGTCGTCTTCATGGAAGACAACCTACGCAAGCTGCTGCAGCTGCACGATGTCTCACGCGATCTTCACCGCAACGTTCGCACCAGCTGGGGGCTCATCCTGGTCCCTAACCTGATCTGCGTCGCGGGCGCCCTGCTCGGCGGCTTCGGCGTCATGCACTCGATGGTGTTCAACCAGATTGGCGGCATGCTGGCCGTCGGCAACGGCCTTCTGCCTCTCCGGAAGGCCGCCAAGGTCCGCGCCGCCAAGGAGCAGACCGCACCCGTTGCGACAACGTCCTCGGGCCGTTGACTATTCGGAATCGCGGGACAGAGGACGATGTCCTCGTCGTCATGAGAAGGTGGGTACCCGAGCGACGAAGTCCGAGTATTCCCGCATGAACGCGTTCGCCGCGGACGGTCGTAGGTGGTCGAAGGTGAGAATTCGTCCGCCGGGCCGCAGGATCCTTGCGACCTCAGCGGGCGTGGGTTGCGGATCGAGTGGTGGAAGGCGTTGCCGATGGAGACCAGACTCACGCTCGCCGCGGGCAGCGTCGTGCGCTCCGCCGTTCCCGACACGCTCCTGAACATCCGACCGAATCCGACTTGCCAGCGAAGTACTGCTTCATGGACCACTCTCTCGCGACGTCGATATTCCTGACGTCGACCACCGGGCTCACGCCAGCGTCAGCAGGGCGCCCGCCACCATCAACAGCGCGCCCACGACGACTTTCCACGAGATCGATTCGCCCAGCACCAAAGCAGCGAGCGCGACCGTGAAGGCCAGGCTCAACTTGTCGATCGGGGCCACCCGCGAAGCCGGAGCCAGCTGCAGGGCCCTGAAGTAGGCCAGCCACGAGATCCCCGTCCCCACGCCCGAGAGCAGCAGGAACACGACCGACCTCGCCTTCAGCGTACCGATGGCACGGTGGTCGCCGGTCGCGAACACGATGCCCCACGAAAACAGGACCACCACGCAGGTTCGGATCGCCGTCGCCAGGTTCGACGGAACCCCCTGGACGCCGACCTTGGCCAAGATCGCCGTGCCCGCCGCAGAAATCGCCGAGAGCAGCGCGAACGACAACCACGTCATGCCCCTGATGATGACGCCGTTCCCGCCGACCGTCGACCGCGGCGCCCGGCTTTAGTACTCGCCCCAGGCGAGCACCTCCGAGCCGACGAGCTCCAGATCTGACCGGATGGCGTCGTGTGCAGGGCGTCGCTCGCCGCCCGCGGTTCGTCGTTGCAGTCGGAAGACAGATGTCTTATATAGCAGACACGGCTGGACGAGGGGGAAGAGCATGAGCCAGATTCGGGACGAGGTGTTGAAGGCGAACGCGGCCTACGCCGCCGACTTCGGTGACAAGGGCCGGCTGGCGATGCCGCCGGCTCGGCGGTTCGCCATCTTGACCTGCATGGATGCGCGGATCGATCCGGCGAAGCTGGCGGGGTTGCGCGAGGGGGACGCGCATGTGATCCGCAACGCTGGTGGCCGGGCCAGCGACGACGCCATTCGATCGCTGGTCATCTCGTACAAGCTGCTCGGCACGCGCGAGTGGTTCGTCATCCACCATTCGAACTGCGGCATGGAGCTGTTCAGCGACGAGGTGATCCGAGGCCTCCTGGCGCAGAGCCTCAAGACGGCGCGGCACGATGGCCACCAGTGGGTGGACGACGGTGGAGGGGGATCGCGCCAAGGGGACTTCATCGACTGGTTGACCATCCGCGAGCAGCAGGAGAGCGTGACGACGGACGTCGAGCGCATCCGCCAACACCCGCTGGTCCCCCGTGACATTCCGATCTACGGCTACGTGTACCAGGTCGAGAGCGGCAAGCTGGTGGAGGTGCCCGCCGCCACCGCGCTGGGACGAGCGGGAGCTGGCACGTGACCTTTCGGCCCGACCCGACCTTTTACCCGTCCCCGCGGCTGGCCGGCGAGGCCCCGCCGGAGAAGCTGGCCTACGTGGCGGCGCTGGACCCGAAAGGCGCGCTCGGGCGGCCCGGCGGTCAGCCCGACGGGTTGGCGGTCGTCGACCTCGATCCGGCGTCACCCGGCTACGGTCGGATCGCGTCGCTCGCGGAGCTCCCCCACGTGGGCGACGAGCTCCACCACTTCGGGTGGAACGCGTGCAGCGCGTCGCTCTGCCCGTGGGCGCCCAACCCGCACGTCGAACGGCGCTATCTGCTGGTTCCCGGCCTGCGCTCGTCGCGGATCTACGTCTTCGACACCAAGGCCGATCCCGCCCGACCGAAGCTGGTCAAGACAATCGAGCCGCACGAGATCGCGCACAAGACCGGCTACTCTCGGCCTCACACCATCCACTGCGGTCCCGACGGCCTCTACGTGAATGCGCTGGGCAATCCCGACGGTGGCGGTCCCGGTGGCATCTTCATCCTGGACTGCGAGACGTTCGACGTCCGGGGCCGCTGGGAGGTGGATCGGGGCTCCCAGCAGCTGGCATACGACTTCTGGTGGCACCTGGGGTACGACACGCTGCTTTCGAGTGAGTGGGGGACCCCCAACATGGTCGAGGGCGGGCTGGTGCCGGAGCTATTGCTGGGCAAAAAGTACGGCCACCGCTTGCACGTGTGGGATCTGCGCAAGCGCCGGCACCAGCAGGTGCTGGATCTGGGTGACGAGCATCAGATGGCGCTGGAGCTGCGCCCCGCACACGATCCGACGAAGCCTTACGGATTC
>CAZPUH010000873.1:0-3416 GCA_964589215.1 uncultured Myxococcales bacterium
TTCATCGACGAGCTGCACACGCTGGTCGGCGCGGGCGGCGCAGAGGGCGCCGTCGACGCCGCCAACATGCTGAAGCCGGCGCTGGCGCGCGGCGATCTGCGCTGCATCGGCGCGACGACGCTGGACGAGTACCGGAAATACATCGAGAAGGACAAAGCGCTGGAGCGGCGCTTCCAGCCCGTCTACGTCGGCGAGCCGTCGATGGAGGACACGATCGCGATCCTCCGCGGCCTCAAGGAGCGATACGAGGTCCACCACGGCATCCGGATCCGCGACGCGGCGCTGGTCGCCGCTGCGCGCCTGTCGCACCGGTACATCCAGGGGCGGCAGCTGCCCGACAAGGCCATCGACCTCATCGACGAGGCGGCCAGCCGGCTCAAGATGCAGATCGACTCACGCCCGGACCCCATCGATCAGATCGAGCGGCGGCTGACGTCCCTGGCCATCGAGGAGCAGGCGCTGTCGCGCGAAAAGGACGAGGCGTCAGCCAAGCGGCTGGCCCAGGTCGCGACGGAGATCGCCGAGCTGCGCGAGCGCGCCGACCAGATGAAGAGCGTCTGGCAGCACGAGAAGAGCCTGATCGGCGAGCTTCGCAAGTTGAAGGAAGAGGCCGAGGCCGCCAAGACCGAGGCGGAGTTGGCCCAGCGTCGCGGGGATCTGAACCGGGCCGCCGAGCTGCGGTTCGGCCGCATCCCGGAGCTGGAAAAGGCCATGGCCGCCAAGGGCGAGGAGCTGAAAGAAGCCCAGAAGCACGGGTCGTTCCTGCGCGAGGAGGTCACCGAGGAGGACGTGGCCGCCGTCGTGTCGAAGTGGACGGGGATCCCCGTCGACAAGATGCTGGAGGGCGAGCAGCAGCGCCTCTTGAACCTGGAACAGCGTCTCCACGCCCGCGTCATCGGCCAGGACGAAGCCGTCGTGGCCGTGGCGAACGCGGTGCGTCGCTCACGCGCCGGCCTTCAGGACCCGAACCGGCCCATCGGCTCGTTCATCTTCCTGGGACCGACCGGCGTCGGCAAGACGGAGCTGGCCCGCGCGCTGGCCGAGTTCCTGTTCGACGACGAGAGCCACATGGTGCGCATCGACATGTCGGAGTACATGGAGAAGCACGCCGTCTCGCGCCTGATCGGCGCCCCTCCCGGCTACGTCGGCTACGACCAGGGCGGGCAGCTGACCGAAGCGGTGCGGCGCCGCCCCTACTCCGTGATCCTGTTCGACGAGATCGAAAAGGCGCACCCGGACGTGTTCAACACGTTGCTGCAGCTGCTGGATGACGGGCGGCTGACGGATGGCCAGGGGCGTACGGTCGATTTCCGGAACACGGTCGTCATCATGACGTCCAACGTCGGCAGCCAGTACCTCCAGGACTGGACGAACCTCGAGTCGAAGGCCCGGGTCATGGAGGAGCTGCGCCGGACCTTCCGGCCCGAGTTCCTGAACCGCGTCGACGACATCGTCATGTTCCACCCGCTGGGGCGGAACGAGATCGACAGCATCGTCGACCTGCAGCTGGCGCGCATTCGCAAGCTGCTGGCGGACCGCGACATCGAGCTGGAGCTGACGCCGGAGGCGCGGACGTTCCTGGCGGACCAGGGCTACGACCCCCAGTACGGAGCGCGGCCTCTCAAGCGGGCGCTGGTGCGCCACGTCCAGGATCCACTGGCCCGGAGGTTGTTGGCGGGCGAGGTTCACCCGGGCGACACGATCGTCCTCGACCGGGCACCGGGCGCCGACGAGCTGACGTTCACGCGCAGGCCCCAGCGCCGGGCAGCGGCCGTGTCATGATGGAGGTGCAAGCCATCACATGAAAGACCTGTACAAGACGTTGGGCGTCGCCGAGACCGCCGACGACGCCGCGATCAAGAAGGCGTATCGGAAGCTCGCCAAGGAATTTCACCCCGACGTCACCGGCAACGACAAGAAGAAGACCGAGCGCTTCAAGGAGATCAACGACGCGTACTCGGTGCTGGGCGACGCCCAGAAGCGCAAGGAATACGACCGCTTGAAACACGCGCCCGTCCGCCCGGACGGCATGCCGGAGGTCTTCGACCCGGACGCGTTCGCGCAGACCTTCGGCCGCGCGCGGACCTCCGCGGGCGACGTCGAGATCAACGGTGACTTCGACATGAACGACCTCTTCGCCAGCCTCTTCGGGGGCGGGGCGCGGGGAGCCGGGGGCGGATTCGGGGCGCGCGGCCGGACGCGGGCCCGGCCGAATCGGGGTCCTGACGCCGTCGGCAGGCTGGAGATCACCCTCGCGGAGGCGGCGCTGGGCGGCAAGCGCACGGTGCGCACCGGCGCCGGCAACACAGTCGAGGTGAACATCCCACCCGGGGTCGAGACGGGCGGGCGGCTCAGGCTGCCCGGCCAGGGCGCGCCCGCCCCGTCCAAGGACGGCACGCCGGGCGACCTTTACCTGGACATCGAGGTCCGGCCCGATCGCTTTTTGCGGCGAAACGGCTCCGATATCGAGCTGGACCTGCCGATCTCGTTCGCGGAGGCCGCGCTGGGCGCCAAGATCGAGGTTCCTACCGTCGAAGGGAAGGTCACCGTCACGGTCCCGCCCGGGACGTCCAGCGGCGCGCGGCTGCGCCTGCGCGGGCGAGGCGTCAAGACGCCGGACGGCGCGCGCGGCGATCAGCTGTGTCGCGTCGAGATCGTCGCTCCGAAGATCAAGCCGGACGACGCCGAGACCCGAAAGCTGATCGAGGAACTGGCGCGCCGAACCGCGACGGGAGACGTGCGCCGATTCTGACCCGTGCCCAGATGGCTTCCGATTTTCGGCTGGCGGTCCGTTCGACCGCCGGCTGGGCACCGTATTTCTGTTCTACCTTTCCCAGCGTCGCGGCATCATAAACCAGAGGTAACCCGACAAATGAGCGCTGACACCAAGACCCTACCGCTCCTTTCGCTCCGCAACTTGGTTCTCTTTCCGGGCGCGGTGATGCCCGTCGAGATTGGCCGCGCCAGCTCGCTCCGTTTGATCGAGGCGCTGGGCGGCAAGGGCGCGCGCGTCCTGGTTGGCACCCAGAAGGACGCCGACATCGAAGAGCCCGCCGGCGCGGATCTGTACACGATCTGCGTCGAGGGTGAGGTCGTCCGCATCGTGAAGGCCGCCGAGAACCGCGTGACCGCGGTCCTGCGGGGCGTCGAGCGGCGGCGAGTCACCGGATTCACGCAGGAAAAGCCGTATCTGCTGGCGGCCTACGAGCCGCTGGTCGAGATCCGCAAGGACCCGATCGAGATCGACGGGCTGGGCATGGCCGTCTACGACGTGGCCAAGCAGCTGATCGCCATCTCGCCGGACATCCCGGACGAGACGGCGCAGGTGCTGGATCAGCACAAGGATCCGGGCCGCCTGGGCGACATCGTCGCCGCGACCGTGGACCTGTCGCCCGAGGAGCGCGCCTCGCTGCTCG
>CAZPUH010000874.1:0-2553 GCA_964589215.1 uncultured Myxococcales bacterium
CGAACCCCGCCGGCGGGGCCGCTGGCTCCGACACGACCGGCTCGGACGGCGGTGCCGGCGCGGGCGGGGCGGGCGGGGCGGGTCAAAGCACCGGTGGCGGCGGCGCGGCCGGTCTGACCGGGGTTGCGGGGGCGCGCGGCACCGGTGGCGCAGCCGGTGGGCCGGGGCGCTGCGGCCCGCTCACCTGCAACGGCTGCTGCGCCGGCACCGTCTGCGTGCCCGCGCCGACGGCCAAGCAGTGCGGCACGAGAGGCGCGGCCTGCACGGCCTGCGGCGCTTGTGAGCTCTGCTCGGCGGCGGGCCAGTGCGCGCTCAACCCCGGGTCGCAGTGGACGATCGTCGCCGAGAGTGCCCGGGTCACGACGCTGGCCCCCAACGGCGGGTTCTGGGACCCGGCCAAGGGCGACGAGGGCGGCGCGGCTCCCGATCTGTTCTGCGAGTACGAGAACCCGGCCAACGACGTCAGCGCCACCACGGCCGGCGTGACGGACACGATCCAGGACGTCTACTCGGCGGCCTGGAACAGCACGATCACCCCGACCGGCGTGACCGTCAGCGCGTCCGCCCTGATGGCCGCGAAGCCCGCCTGGCGCATCTGGGTGGGGGACGAGGACTGCTCGAAGAACGTGTGCGGGCAGGGGCAGATCGCCTGCTCGTACGCACAGCCCATTACCGCCGCAGCCCTGATGAGCGGCGGCCTCACGATCTCCAACTACCAGAACTGCCTGGCGCTGAACCTGCTTTTCCAGTGCGCCAGTCCGGCTCCCTGATTCCTGGCGCTGAAGGCCCGGATCAGGGAGCTAAACGGCCGGTCAGGCCTTGGTGACGGCGCCGGAACGGAGGCAGCGCGAGCAGACGCGGACGTGACCCCGGGTGCCGTTCGCCAGCCGCACGTGCACGCGGCGCAGGTTGGGCCGCTGGATGCTCTTGGTCTTGATGTTCGAGTGGCTGACGTTGTTAGCAACTCGACGCTGCTTCTCGCAGACTTCGCAATGCGCGGCCATTTCAATTTCCTCCGGAAGGCGCGTACCTTTAGCACCCGTCGATGGAAATCGCAAGCGCGCGCCGCGCCTGTTGGCTGGCCCTGGTCGCGGGCGTGCTGGGTAGCTGGGGCGCAGGTTGCCACCGCCGCTCGCAGAAGGCCACCCCCACGGCTCCGGCGGCCACCCCGGCCGAGGCCCGCCTGACGGGACGGGTCATGGATGCCGCTGGTCACCCGGTTCCGGACGCGGCCGTGCTCGCCTTCGCGCTGGTGGCGACGCAGCCAGGAAGCCGCGCGCCGGTCCGCGCCGCCGCCGACGTCGACGGAAGGTTCGAGCTGACTGCGCCGGCGGGGAGCTACCGGCTGCTGGTCGAGGCCGCCGGCTTCCCGGTCGCCGCGCGCGCGCCGGTCCAGATCCCCTCCGCGGAGATCGCGCTGTCGCTGGACGGGCAGGGGCGCACGATCGCCGGCACGGTCTGGCGGGACGGCACGCCGGTCGGGGGAGCGACCGTCAGGCTCGCCGCCGAGGCGGGCGGGCCCGAGCGCCGCACGCGCGCGGGCGCCGACGGGCGCTTCGCTGTCGCGGGGCTCGGGGACGGCCTCTACGCCGTGCGGGCCGACGCGGCCGGGTTCGTCTCACCCACGGCCCACGGGGTCTCGGCGGCGTCTGTGCCGGGCGGCGCCCCGCTCCCGCTGGTGCTGGCGCCGGCCACCGCGATCGTCGGTCGGGTCACCTCCGACGGCGCGGCTCCCGGCGCGCCCGTCGACGTCACGGCCGAGGATCGGGCGCTGCCGCCCGGCGAAGATCCCTTGCCGGTGCGGGCCCGAACGACGGGCGCGGGCGCGTTCACGCTGGCCCCGCTCCCCGCCGGCGCTTTCCGGATCACGGCTGCGAGTCCGGGGTTCGTGTTGCGGCGAGCGCTGACCGTCGAGGCGCGCCCGCCGGGGCAGGCGCCCGCCTCGGGACCGATCGTCCTCGAGCTTCTGCACGGGGCACGGCTCACGGGGCGCGTCGCGCGCGCGGACGGCGCCCCGCTCCCGGGCGCCCACGTGCGTTGTGCCGGCGCCGAGGTCGAGGACCTCACCGTGCGTGGCGGGACGTTGCCGCTGGCCGCGGAAGCCGCCGCGCTCCCTGCGGGCGCCGTCGGCGTCCTGGGCGGTGCGCAAACGGCCGTCGCCGACGCCGGCGGGCGGTTCGCGCTGGAGGGGCTGTTGCCGGGGCGGTACCGCCTGGAGGTCACGCGCGACCGGTATCAGCCGCTGGCGCTCGAGGCGACGCTGGCGGCCGGCGAGAGGCGTGACCTCGGCGCCCTGACCCTGGCCGAAGGGTTCCCCGTGCGCGGACGGGTCGTCGATCAGACCGGCGCGCCCATCGAGGGGGCGCGCGTCGCGGTCAGCGCCACGTCCGGCCTGGCTGCGTTACCCGGCGCGGTGACGGACGCCGCCGGGCAGTTCGCGGTGTCGCTGGCGCCCGGGCGGTACCGGGTGACGGCCGGCGCCGAAGGGTGGGGGACCGCCACCGCGGAGACCTCGGCGGAGGCCGGCGGCGCGCAGCCGCTGGTCGAGCTGCG
>CAZPUH010000875.1:0-3284 GCA_964589215.1 uncultured Myxococcales bacterium
CCGTGCACGGCGGCGCTGTCGAAGCCGTCGGGCGACGCGTCGGCGCCTCCGTCGCTGAAGGTGCTGGGATCGAGACATCCCGCCGCGCCCCAGCCCAGCGACAAGGCGAGGATCGCGATCGTCGCCCGCACGCCGCGGGCGGTGAAAGACTTCGGTCCGTAGACATTCGCTGGCTTCATGAGCCGCGCTCCCCCCCGATCGGTCGATTCGAAGCGCATCACCACGCCGTTCGCCACGAGATGCCGCCAGGACCCACGGCGACCGCGCTACCCGACGCCCGCGCCGCCTGCGGCGACCCGGCGGCGCGCGGCGGCGCCGTGAGCACCAGGACGACGCCCGTCGCGATCAGCGCGCCGCTGCCGATCGCCAGCCCGGCGGTGACCGCGTTGACGCTGCGGATCGAATCGGCCTTCGCGACGTCGTTGACCTTGGCGGCCTCGTAGTCGTCGAACCGCGAACGGTTCCAGAGGTAGCAGCCCAGCGCGGCGGCCCCCCTCGCGATGCCGAGGCCGCCCGCCACGAAGCCCACGGTCCGCCGCACGTCGCGATGTGCAGCCTCGTCGTCGTCGGGAGCGGAAGACTGCTGCGCCAGCAGCGGCGCCGGCTCCGGTTGCGGCCCCGGAACGGTGCTGACCGCGTGGAAGGGCGTGGGCGCCGATTGCGCGGGCGCGGCGACCGTTGGCGCGGGCGCCGCCGTTGAGCGGTCGGCGTCCGCGGGCGTACCGCGTTCCAGCTGCACGCTGACCCGTGCCTTCTCCTCGGCGACCACGGTCTGCGGCTGCGCGCGGTATCCCTCGAGGGCAGCCGTGACCTGGTGCTTGCCGCGCGCCACGCGCACCGGCCCGGCCAGCGGGCTGCGCCCGACCGACACGCCGTCGACGACGATGGACGCGCCGGCGACGTTGGTCTCGACGGTCAGCATCGACACGTGGGTCTGCTGCTGCTTGACGGTGGCCTGCACTTCGGCGCGACGGTCGGCCGGAACGTTCGCGCCGCCCTCGAGCAGGTAGCGCTGGAACGTGTCGATCGCCTCCACCGGCAGACCCAGCGCGACCTGCGCCTGCGCCAGGTTGTACAAGACCGCGTAGTGCGGAGACAGCTCGTAGGCGCGCTGAAATTCGGCGGCGGCCTGCCGGTAGTCGCCGTCGCGGCCCAGCTGAACACCGCGCTCGAAATGGGCGCGCGCTTCAGCCTTCGCGCCCGCGCCATCGTCCGCCGGCGTCGCCGCTCCGTCGGCGGACGGGCCGGCCGCCGCAAGCGCGGGGCACAGGACCAACGCGCCCCCGATCGCGACGATCGAGGCCCAGGAACGTGGACGGCAACGCGAGTTTTGGACGGGAATGCCCATGGTCGAGCCCGCCGCCTGCTTCGGCAGCAGCCGGCGGGCAACCAGACAATGCGGCGGTCCTACGAAAGGTTCGGTCTCAATGGGGCGCGCGCTTCAGCAGCGCCCCGCCCTCGCCCGCCGTCCACAAGGTGCCGTCGGGCGACGCCCAGATGTCGTTCATGCCGCCGGGCGCGACGGACGACATCGCGAGGTCCGTCGGGTTCTGTGCGGTCGCGTGATAGACGCGCG
Organism: uncultured Myxococcales bacterium; assembly: GCA_964589215.1. Lineage (GTDB taxonomy): Bacteria > Myxococcota_A > Polyangia > Fen-1088 > Fen-1088 > JADGRB01. Next base: position 1,577 of record CAZPUH010000875.1, read on the forward strand.
TGAGCCCCGGCTCCTGCACCAGGGACCACACGTCGCTGGGCCCCGCGTACAGCCCCGCCACGGGGAAGCTGAAGCTGCCGATGACGGAGAGGCTCCGGCCGTCGTCACTGGCGCGCAGCACGTACGCCCCCGCCACGAAGAACACGCCCCCGGCGGAGCCGTCGACGGCGCGGAACGCCGTGCCGGCCACCTGCGCCGGGAGCTGGACCGACTGCCAGGCCCCGCCCGACCAGTGGCCGACCCCGTCGCCGACCACCCAGGCTTCGTCGGGACCGGCGGCCCAGACGTCGACGAGGTTCACGAGCTGGAAAGGCTGGCGCGAGACCCAGGTACCGTCCCAGTGCAGGACGGTGTCGCCGCCGCGGATGACCCAGACGTCCTGCGAGCCAGTACCCGAAATGGCGCGCAGGGCGGAGCTGCCGCCGCTGGCCGGGGGCGGAGCGTCGGCGTTCCAGACGGTGCCGTCCCAGTGGTGGATGACGCCGTCCCCGCCCAGCACGCGCACGTCCTTGGAGGACGGCGCCCAGATGTCCGCGATGGTGCCGCCTGTCTGGGCCGGCGTCAGCGCCGTGTGCCACTGCGTCCCGTCGCCTTGCAACAGCGCGCCGCCGACGGCGGCCCACAGTTCGGTGGCGCTGGTGCCGGTCACCCGCGTGCCGCTTCCGGTGTTCAGCGACCAGGGGGACAGCACGTTGCCCCAGGCGTTGCCCTGCGATCGGCTGACGACGCCGGGACCGCCGACGCCCCACAGATCGGCCGCTGTGCGCCCGAAGATCGAGGTGACGTCCGCGGGGGCGGACCCCAGGGGCACAGGCGTCAGCGCCGGCGACAGCGTGACGGCGTGCGTGTCGTCGAGGATCCCGACCTGCGAGGCGCCGGCCGGGAACAAGCTCCAGATCGTGTGAGCCCACGGCACCGGCGACCAGGCGTCGCCGTCCCAATGCGAGAGCGCGCCACGGGCAACGGACCAGACACTCTGGGCGCCCGTGCCGACGATGCTCTCCGAGGGGAGATCGGCGCCGGGGGACCAGGCCGCGCCGTCCCAGTGGATGATCGCGCCCGCGCCCGTCGCGGCGACGGTGCCGCCGGCCCAGACGTCGTTGCAGGCGCTGCCCCAGACGGTCTTGTACAGCGGATTCTGGCCGCTGGACGCCGGCAGCGTCGGGTAGGTCCAGGCGCCGTTGCTCCAGTGGCCGAGCGCCGCGCCGACGCCCCACACCTCCTCGGGGGCGCAGCCCCAGATCGCGTAGACGGCGCGCGATGAGGGGCCGGTGCCGACGGGGGACGCCGTCCATGCCTGGCCGTTCCAGCGGTACACGCCCTGCGCACCGCCGGCCCAGACGTCGTTGCTAGAGAGCCCCCACAGCGTGTACACCTCGGTCATCGGCGACGGCACCGCGGACCAGGTGCCGTCCTGGTGGAAGCGGACGAGGGTGCCCGAGGTGCCGACGGCCCAGACCTCGTCGGCGCCGATGCCGAACGCCTGCGTGAACCGATCGCCCGTCGGCAGCGGGTGCGTCCAGCACCACCCTTCGCTGGTGCACAACCCGGGGACGTTCGGCGGCGGATTGTCCGGAGGCGCACCGCCGGCCGCGCCCCCACGCCCGGCGGCGCCCGCGGCGCCGCCAGCACCGGCCTGACCAGCCGCGCCTGCCTGATTGATGGCGCCGCCCTGCCCGCCCGGGCCCGCCTGGCCGGCGCCACCGCC
>CAZPUH010000876.1:0-5443 GCA_964589215.1 uncultured Myxococcales bacterium
CGAACAGCTGGTCTTGAAGGTGCTGTTCGAGACGGACGTCCCGGTCACGGCGGCACATGTCGCCTACCTCGGTCGGGTGTCGGTGCGCACCGCCGAGAAGCACCTGGCGCGCATGGTCGAGCACGGGACCCTGAACGTGCGGACCAACGCCGCGGGCGTCATCGAGTACGTCTACCCCGGCCGCAAGCCGATCGCGACGCGCGTCGGCGGCGACACGTCGCTGGGGCCGCCGCCCATCTCCAGCGGCGACTCCTTCTTCCTGACGCTGCGTCCCCGCCCCAGTCCGGTGACGGCCGTGATGCTGTCGATGCTGATCCCGGGCGCCGGGCACATCTACTCGGGCCGCGCCGGCGCGGGCGTCGCCTGGATGGCGACGACGCTGATGGGGTACGCCTGCTGCTTCTTGCCCGGGCTGTTCCTGCACGGGCTCTGTCTGGTCAGCGCCGCGCAGACCCGCCGCGGCTGAACGCCGCGGGCCGTCCCCACCGCGCTGTCGGGCGTTACGGGTTGCTCTCGGGCGCGGGCTCCAGGCTGTCTTCCTTGCGCTTGCGGAGCTGGCGCAGCTCGTCCAGCGCGCGCTGAACGGCGGGCGTGCGCCCCTCGGTGCTGGCCTCGATCGACGCGATCGTCTCGCTCAGCACGCGCACGTCCTCGACGACGCGATCGCGGACGGACTGGTGCATCTCGCGGAACGACGAGTAGAAGTCCTGCAGCTCGTCCCCCTTGCGAAGGCTGGGCGGCGCGGAGCCGAGCCGGTTGTCCCGCACCCGCGCGAACAGGCTGGAGATCTTGTAGAGCGGCCCCACGACCTTGTGCGTGATCAGGATGCCCACGGCGCTGATCGACAGGATCAGAACGAACCCGAACCCGATGATCCCCCACAGCACCACCCGGTCGCTGTTGGCGAACTGCGCCTGCAGCTCCTGCGCGGTGGCCGGGTCGGCCAGGCCCGTGAACAGGATGATCCGCGAGATCTCGCGGGTCGCCTGGTACATCTTGAAGCCCAACCCGGCGGTCAGGAAGATGGCGACCACCACGATGGTCGCCGTGTACCGGAGCTGCAGTCCGACATCCAGCAGGTAGTTCCGGACTTTGCGCTTGTACGCCGGCCGCGCCGCTGCCGCTTCTGTGGTGGTCATAGGCACCCTCCGGGTCCACGTATGCTCTGGCTCATTGTCCTCTATCCGCCTTGCGACTTGAAGAAATGCCCCAGCTCCTCGCTGAGCTGGCCTGCCGACGCCTCCAGACAATCGCGCCGCGCGCCGTCCTTGTCGCGGGGCCGCGACCCGGACTGCAGGCTCGCGCCCGCGTTCGTCCAGCTGATGATGCTCTTTTGCGGCCAGCGGGCCACCATCACCTTCACGTCGCAGTTGGTCTCGGACGCGCCGCCCGCCACCACGTCCTCGAGCCGGGTGATGTTGCCGTCGATGTAGAACCCCAGCAGCCCCGTCTTCGCGAAGTTGTGCTGGTCAGCCGGGCTCAGCGTCAGCGTGACCGAGGGGAGCTTGGCCAGCTCCCGCGCCAGCGCGTCGGCGATGATCTTGGCGGCCTCGGGACCGGCCGTCTTCACGCCCCCGGTGAACGGCCCGAACGCCAGGTAGATCTTGGCGCGCTTCGACGCTGCGCCGTTCAGCAGCGCCAGCGCCTTGTTCGCCTGCGACTTGACGAACCCGTCGTTCTCGCGCCGGGCCAGATCGCGCAGCGGGTCGGCGGCGGTCGCGTCTCCGATGTCGCCCAGCGCGCCCGCCGCGATGCCGCGCACGGTGGCGTTCGGATCGGACAGGGCCCTGATCAGCGACGGCACGGCCACGGGATCGCGCACCTTGCCCAGGACCAGCGCCGCCTGAACGCGGATCTTGTAGTTCGGGTCCTCGACGACGGCCTTGCACAGGTCCTGGACGCGCACGTCGGCGGCCCGCACGCGGGTCGCGACCGCCAGAGCCGCTGCCAGCACGAAGACGCCCAGGCGGGCGCGGTTCACGGACGCTCCGCCGTCAGGCCGCTGCTGCGGCCCGCGTCGGCGCCGCGCTTCGGCCGATTTCCCGAACCCTGGCGCCGCAGCTCGAACACGAAGGCGCAGCCGCCGCCGTTCTCGAGCTCCTCGACCCAGATGCTCCCGTCGTGGAGGGTGATGACGGCGTGGGCCAGCGCCAGCCCCATGCCGTAGGTGGCGGACCCGCCGGGACGGCGGCCGTACGGTTCGAAGACGCGCACCTTCTCGGCGGCCAGCAGAGGCGCGCCCGGCGCCACCGCGCGGAAGCGCGCCCCGCCCTCCGTCTCGACGATGTCGATGCTCAGCGTGCCGTGGCTGGGGACCCGGCGCAGCGCCCCCAGGCCCAGGTTCAGCATGGCGGCGGCGATGAGGGCCCGATCGCCGATCAGCGGCTGCTCGTTGGGGGGGCGGGTCACGCTCAGGGTCTTATCGGCCATCGTGGCGTGCCGGCGTAGCTCTTCGGCCACCTCGGCGGCGGCCTCGCCCAGCACGAAGCGCGCCTCGCGCGGGATCAGCTGCCCGGTCTCGAAGCGGTCGTAGTCGATCACCGTCCGCATCGTGGCCTTCAGCCGTTCGAACACGCCGCGCGCGTCGGACACGCTCTCGTCGAAGTCGTGGCGGCGGCGGTCGTCGGAGGGCGGCGCGAACTTCGACATGAAATCCACGTTGGCGGCCAGCGCCGCCACCTGTCCCGTGAGGTCGTGCAGGAAGTGCGAGAGCCAGTGGCGGCGTTCGACGATCTCGCTCTTCTGCGTGCGCTGTCGCCGGTCGGCCTCTTTGTACAGCGCGCGCGTGCGGAGCAGCGCCCAGAGGCGCGCCCGCCGCTCCTGCACGTCGGTCGACGGCGTGAAGATCGCGTCGGCGCCGGCCGCCAGCGCGTGGATGCGGAAGCTACGCAGGTCGGACAGCGCGCAGACGATCACGGGGACGAAGTGCGTGCGTACGTTGTCCTTGAGACGCGCGCAGAGATCGACCGCGCCCGATGGCGGCACGCGGTCGTCGATGAGCACCACGTCGGGCGGGTGCAGCAGCGCCTCTTCGAACGCGGAGTCGGCGTCGTCCGCCGTGCGGACGATCAAGCCCTGCGCGCGCAGGAACGCCACCAGCGGCCGCGCGACCGTCCGGTCGGGGGCGACGACCAACCCATCGGCCTCGCTGGGGAGCGGCAGCTCGTGGCGTTGCGTCGTCCTCTCGTCCGAGAGCATCTAGAACAGGCCCGCGATCATCATAGAGCAGCCGCGCATTTTCAGCTATCGCCACGTCGTGTCGGCGGCGTGGTCCAGCTCGCCGCGCTCTCGCCGTCCACGTCGCTGTCCATGCCGCTGTCTCCGTCGGCGCGTGACAGATCACCGACGATCGGCAGAACAAAAATTCCCATGGCGGTGGATATCCTACATGTGCGTTTTTTGACTTCATCAGCCGACAATGTACGATGGCTCCATGTCGATCACCCTGGATTCCGCCGCCGCCCCTGACGCCGAGAGCCCGCGAGCGGAAGACGCTCATGCCGAGCAACGCGCCCACCTCCGGTTCGACAAGATGTTCACCGTCCGCGTGGAATCGCCGCTCTTCGGCGAGGTCTACTGCGTCGCACGCAACGTCTCGGCCGGCGGCATCTTCCTGGAGCTGCGCGACCCGCTGCCGCTCGGCGCCTCCGTGCGCGTCTGCTTCCTGGCGCCGGACAACTCCGGCGAGGTGGTCGCGACCGGCGAGGTCAAGAACCACTACTTCATGAACTACACCCAGTCGGGCACCACCCGCGCCATCTCCGGCATGGCCGTCCGCTTCACGTCATTCGAAAACGAGAGCCACCACATCCTGACCGACTGCCTGTCCCGCATGCGGGTCCTGCACTGACCCGTCCTCGTCCTCGCTCTCACTCCTCAGCCTGCGGCCGCACCACCAGCGTCTCGCCCAGGTCCACCGTCGCGCCCGGCTCGATCGGGATCTCCACCTGCCGCGGCCCGCTGACGATCGGCAGCACGCGCGGCCCGACCCGGACGGAGATCTCGTAGCGTCCCGGCAGCAGCGCGCCGACCGCGAAGGCGCCGTCGCGATCGATGTCGCCCACCGCCTTGCGCGGCAACGCCAGCGGCGAGAGCCCGAACAGCACCGCGCGGGCCGCCGTGTCCAGCGGCGTGCCGCCGCGGGTGACGATCCGACCGCGCACGCGCGCCCCCCGGTGGGTCAGCTTCAGCTCGATCTGCGCGTCGAGGTTGGCGCCGCTGATCTCGATCTTCTCGGGCGGAAACACCAGCATCTCGCCCCGCCGCGCCCACAGGTAGTAGGTGCCGGGCTCGAACCGGTCCTGAGCGAACTTCCCGTCGCCGTCGGCGGCCCAGATGATGGGTGACCCGGCGTTCCCCACGCCCGCCGAGGGCAGCGCGACGACGGTCGCGTTCGGCTGCCCTTCGCCTTCTCCGTCGACGACCCGCCCCTCGATGACGCCGGTGCGCACCAGCTTGAAGCCCACCCGCAGCGCCGGCGCGGTCACGCCCCATTTCAGCATCTCGGGCAGCCAGCCGAACTTCGACGCCCGCAGGAAGTAGCGCTTCACGTCGAGGCCGCCGATGACGAACGTGCCGTCCTCGGCGCTGGACGCTTCGCCCGCGTCGACCGGGTCGTCGGGGCTGCGGACGGCGTGGATGGCTGCGCCGGCGATCGGATCGCCCGCCGCGCTGGTGACGCGGCCGCGGATCGACGATTCGGGCGACAGGCGGAAGTTGCGGACGGTGGTTCCCGCGCGATCCATGCGCACGTCGGCGATCTCCGTGGCGTTGCCCGGATGGCTGACCCGCACCGAGTACATCCAGGGGCCCGCGGGCAGGCGCAGGCGGTAGCTGCCGTCCTTGGCCGAGACCTCGTCCAGGATGCCGGTCCCCTGGAACCAGACGCGGAGCTTGGCGCCCTCGATGCGGCGCCCGCCGTCGTCGGTGACCCGCCCCTGGATGATTGCCTCGGGGCGGTCGGCGGTGTCGCGCCGGAAGATCTCGCGCCGAAACTCCTGCTCGTTCGGGAGCAGGCAGCTGGGGCCGCTGTGCCAGGGCACGGCGCAGTCGGGCGCCAGCTGCGAACAGAAGTCCACGCAGTCGCCCGGGTTCTTGGGATCGCACAGCGACGGCGGGATGGCGTCGGGCTCGACCAGCGGCGGCGTCGCGCCCCGCCCTTCGCACCAGACGCACCCCTCCGGACGCTCCACGCAGCGGACGTCCCGCGCGTCCCAGGTCGCGGCCGACGTGTTGGGCGCCGTGGACCGGCCGCGCGACCGCCGGCAAGCCGTCCCCCCCGCCGCGAAGGCCAGCAGCACGAACGCCGCCACGATTTGCCTTTTCGCCACCTGGCTCACCGTGTAGATCGGACGGGGGTTTTACTCAAGATCGCATGTTCATCGTGCTCGAAGGGATCGACGGCTCGGGGACCACGACCCAGCTCGATCGACTGGCGCAGCAC
>CAZPUH010000877.1:0-2347 GCA_964589215.1 uncultured Myxococcales bacterium
GGATCGGACGCCACGTACGCCCCCTGCCCCGCCACCGGGACATGCGCGATCATGCCGCTCGGCGATTCGATCACCGAGGGGTACCGGTCGTCCAAGGGCGGCGGCTACCGCGTCGAGCTCTTCCACGACGTGCTGGCCGACAAGAAGTCCGTCACCTTCGTCGGCAGCGCGCCCCCCAACGGCCCCGCGACCGTCGACGGCGTGGCCTTCCCCCCCGACAACGAGGGGCACGGCGGCTATCGCATCTCGCAGATCTCCAGCTTGATGGTCGCGTCGATGATGACCAACAAGCCGAACATCATCCTGCTGATGATCGGCACCAACGACATCGGGCTCGACACATCGCCCATCGGGACGTCGGGCGCGCAGAACATCGCCGACCAGCTGGGCAGCCTGATCGACAAGATCATCGCACAGGATCCGAAGGTCCTGCTCGTCGTCGCGCAGATCGTCCCCTGCATCACGGACGCGGTCGACGCCAACATCCAGGCCTACAACGCGTTGATCCCCGCCGTGGTCAAGGCGCGCGCGGACGCCGGGAAGCACGTGCTGCTGGTCGACATGCACGCCGCCTTCCTCGCGCACGCGAACTGGAAGACGACGCTGCTCAACCAGGCGGACAAGCAACACCCCACCGACGCCGGCTACGTCATCATGGGCGACACCTGGTATCCGGCCATCAAGCCCTTCCTGCGCTGACCGCCGTGATAACGTCCCGCGCACGATGTTCGTGCTCGGGCATCTGGGCATCGGCAAGCGGCTCGCCTCCCGCGCGTATCGCGGTTTGTCGCGCGCGGCCCGGCGGGCGTTCTTCGCCGGCGCGCTGCTCCCCGACCTGATCGACAAGCCGCTCTACTACGGCTGGTCGTGGCTGACGGGAAAGCACGGCGCGGACGCCGGGCTCATCTCGGGCACGCACCTCTTCGGCCACACGGGGCTGTTCCTGCTGGTGATCGCCGCCGCGGCGCTGGTCACCCGCTCCGAGGCAGTGCGGGCGCTCGCGATGGGCGTCGTGACTCACCTGGTGCTGGACTTCGTGGGGCTGTCGATGGACCTGCGGACGCTGCTCTGGCCGGCGCTGGGCTGGCGGTTCCCCAGCTACCCGTTCGCCAGCGTCACCGAGCACCTCGGCACGATGTTCCGCCCCGTCACCTTCGCGGGTGAGGCGCTGGGCGCCGCCATCCTGTGGTGGGACTACCGGGCGGCGCGGTCCGCGTCGCTGCCGGCCGACTGATCCAGCTCGATCTCCCGCTCCAGCGACTCCCACTCCCCGACCAGGCGCTCGATCTTCGGCCCCAGCGCCTCCTGCTCTTGCACCAGCGCGTCGATCTCGTCGCGCGTGGCCCGCTGGAAGAAGCCCGGGTCGGCGTAGATGGCCGCGATCTCGGTCTTGCGCGCCTCGCAGGTCTCGATCTCCGCCAGCACCTTGTCGCGCAGCTTGGGCAGCTGGGCGCTCCGGTTGCGCCGCTTCTTCTGCTCTTCCCAGCTCCCGCCCCCCTTTGGCGCGGCGGCGTCCCCCTTGCGTTCGGCGCGCGCCTTCGAGGCCACCGCGTCACCGTCCAGGTGGTCGTCCCCCAGCTTGGCCAGGTACTCGGCGTAGGTGCCCTTGAAGTCGCGCGGCCCCTCGCTGGTGATCTCGACGACGCGCGTGGCCAGCTCGCTCACGAACCAGCGGTCGTGGGACACGAAGAGCACCGTCCCCGTGTAGGCCTTCACCGCGTCGACCAGCGCGTGGATGGCCTCCAGGTCCAGGTGGTTGGTGGGCTCGTCCAACACCAGCACGTTGGGCTTCTGCACCGCCAGCAACGCGAACACCAGCCGCGCCGCCTCGCCACCCGACAACAACCCCACGGCCTTTTCGACGTCCGGGCCCGAGAACAGCACGCGCCCCAGCTGCCCGCGCACGAACGTCGGGCTCTCCGCCGGGCACAGCTCGGTCAAGAGGCCCAGCGGCGTCGCGTCCGCGTCCTGCAGCACTTCCCGGTGGTCCTGCGGGAAGTAGCCGACGCGCACCTCGTGCCCCCACTTCACGCGCCCCGCGTCGGCGGCCAGGCGCTCGACCGCGATGCGCAGCAGCGTCGACTTGCCGAGGCCGTTGGGCCCGATGATCGCCACCCGCTCACCCCGCCGCACCGTCAGCGAGACGTTCGTCAGCACGCGCTTGTCGCCGTACGACTTCGAAATCGCCTCCAGGTCCAGCACCTCGCGCCCGCTGGGCCGTTCGGGCGTGACCCGGAACTGCGGCGTGCGGCGCGAGCTGTCGGCCAGCTCGGCGACCTCGATCTTCTCGATCTGCTTGAGGCGGCTCTGCGCCTGCGTGGCCTTGGTGTTCTTGGCCCCGAACCGC
>CAZPUH010000878.1:0-2387 GCA_964589215.1 uncultured Myxococcales bacterium
CCTGGGGTACACGCAGGAGCTGCGCCGCCGGATGGGCGCCTTCTCGAACTTCGCCATCGCGTTCTCGACGATCTGCATCCTGGCGGGCGGCATCACGTCGCTGCAGCTCGGCATCTCGGCGGTGGGCGGCGCGGCGGCGGGGATCGTCTGGCCGATCGGTGTCGCGTTCTCGCTGGTGGTGGCGCTGTGCATGGCGCAGGTCGCCTCCGCGTTTCCGACCGCCGGCGGCCTCTACCACTGGAGCGCCATCCTGGGCGGCAACGGCTGGGGATGGGCGACGGCCTGGCTGAACCTGGGCGGCCTGGTGTTCGTCACGGCCGCCGTCAACGTCGGGACCTACCAGCTGTTCGTCGGCTTCGTCGGGCCGCTGCTGGGCATCGACGCGGCGGGGCTGGGCCTGGGCCACCAGGTCGCGGGGGTCGCCGCGATCTCGCTGTCGCACGCGCTGCTGAATCACTTCGGCATCCGCCTGACGACGCTGCTGACGGACTTCAGCGGCCGGTTGATCCTGGTCGTCGCGCTGGTGCTGACCTTCGCGATGTTGCACGGCGCGCCCGGGCTGCACCTCGGGCGTCTGATCGCGTTCGCCGACTACGGCGGCGCGGCGGGGGGCGGCGTCTGGCCCGCCCCGCGCGGCCTGCCCGTGATGACGCTGCTGGCGCTGATGTGGCCGATCTACACCGTGACGGGCTTCGACGCCTCGGCCCACACGGCGGAGGAGACGGTCGCCGCCGCTCACAACGTGCCGCGCGGCATGGTCCGGTCCGTGGTCCTGTCGGGCGTGGTCGGCTGGGTGATGGTGGCGTCGTTCGTGCTGGCGATGCCGGACGTCGCCGCCGGCGCGCGGCAGGGCGGCGACGTGTTCGCCTGGCTGATGCGACAGGTTTTGCCCGGCGCCGCGGGCCGCGCGCTGTGGGTCGCGATCGTCGCCGCCAATTATCTTTGCGGCCTGGCCTGCATGACGTCGACGTCGCGCATGATGTACGCCTTCGCGCGCGACGGCGGTCTGCCCGGCTCGCGCGTGCTGCGGCGGGTGTCGCCGCGCTGGCAGACGCCCGTGCCGGCCATCTGGACGACGGCGGCGCTGTCGCTGGCGTCGACCGTCTACGCGCCGGCGTACTCGACGCTGACCACGGCCTGCGTGATCTTCCTGTACCTGTCGTACGTCATGCCGACGGCCGCCGGGCTGTGGGCATATGGGCGGACCTGGACGACGTTCGGCCCCTTCGATCTGGGCGGCCCGGCGTACCGGGCGCTGGGGGCCGTCGCGCTGGCCGGCACCGTGGTGCTGGTCTGGATCGGCGTGCAGCCGCCCAACGAGAAGGCCCTGGGCGTCACGGCGGTGACCGTCGTCCTGCTGCTGGCGGGCTGGTGGGGCGGGATCCGCCGGGTGTTCCGCGGCCCTCCCCAATGACCGCCCCGCCAGGCCGTGATACCCTGGCAATCTCACCTTTCTGAACCAGAGCCGACCTCGTGATTGGCGAAACGGTAGCGAGCTACAAAATCACCCGGAAGCTGGGCGAGGGCGGCATGGGCGAGGTGTACCTCGCCGAGCACCGCTACATCGCTCGGCGCGCCGCCATCAAGTTCCTGCTGAAGGAGCTTTGCAGCTCGGAGTCCGTGGTGAACCGCTTCTTCACCGAGGCGCGGGCGGCCTCGCTGATCCAGCACCCGGGAATCATCGAGGTGCAGGACTGCGGCATCCACACCGACGGCCGCGCGTACATGGTGATGGAGTTCCTGAACGGCGAGAGCGTGCGCGGCTATCTGGATCGGGCCGGCAAGCTGACCGGCGATCCGGAGGCGGCGCTGGCGATCTGCGCGCAGGTGGCCAGCGCGCTGGCGGCGGCGCACGCGCAGGCGATCGTCCACCGCGACCTGAAGCCGGACAACATCTTCCTGCACTTGCCCGCCGGCCGGCAGCCGGCCGCGCCCGTGGTCAAGGTGCTGGACTTCGGCATCGCCAAGCTGCTGGGCGGCGGCGCGGCCGGGACCAACACGCGCACGGGCAACTTGCTGGGCACGCCGCTCTACATGTCGCCCGAGCAGTGCCGGGGCGCGGGCGAGATCGACAGCCGCAGCGACATCTATTCGTTCGGCTGCATCATGTACGAGCTGCTGTGCGGCCGGCCGCCGTTCGTGTACGAGGGGCTGGGCGAGCTGATCTACGCGCACATCTCGCAGCCGCCGCCCGAGCCGGCGGGAGTCTCGCCCGCGGCGCGCGACATCGTGCTGGCGTGCCTCGCCAAGGATCCCAAGCAGCGTCCGCAGTCGATGGACGCGCTGGGCGCCATGCTGGCGTCCGCCGGCGCGCTGCCGTTCGTGCGGTTGAAGGTGCCGGTCGCTCTCTCGCCGGGAATGCCCGCGGCGCCGGCCCTGTCGCCCGC
>CAZPUH010000879.1:0-7625 GCA_964589215.1 uncultured Myxococcales bacterium
ATCGCGCGGCGCCGCGCGCAGCGGGCGCTGCAGCTTGGCCAGGGCCAGCCGCGGGTTCTTGCGTTCGATGTAGCTGGCCGCCAGCTCGCGCGCCAGCGCGTGGTTCTCGGGCTGATGAAACAGCAGGCGCTCGGCGACGCGCAGGAACTCGTCGGCCCGCCCTTCCCGCCTCAGCTGATCGGCCGCCTCGGTCAACGCGCCGATGGCCTCGTCGGTGCGACCGGCCTTCGACGCCGCCTCGGCCAGTCGGATGCGCGACACGACGTTGTCCGGATGCAGCTCGACGATCCGGCGCAGGGCGGGCAGCGCGTCCCCCGATCGCCCCGCCTGCAGCAGCTCGCGCGCGGCCGCCTCCAGCTCGCCCAGCGCGTCGGACACCATGCCCATGCGGCGATAGAGCTCGCCCAGCTGGATGCGGACGTGCGGCAGCCCCGGCGTCAGCTTCAGCACGCTCTTGTAGACCGTGGCCGCCTTCGGAAGGAACCCCTGCGCGATGTAGATCTCGGCGGTGCGCAGATAGATCTCACGCGCCTCCGCGAGCGCCCCGCGGCGAACGTGAATCTCCGCCATCTTCAGCCACGTGCGCGTGTCGGCCGGATCCTCCTGGACGACGCGCGCGAACTCTTCCAGCGCGCGCTGATCCTGGCCTCGTTCCAGATACTTCTGTGCCGCGGCGAGATGCTTGTCTTTCTTGGTCAGCACCGGCCGCGTAAGTCTACATCCGCTCGACCAGGTGGGTATCCATCTTACCGGCCACGTACTCCGGATTCGCCAGGAGCCGCCGGAAGAAGTCCAGGTTGGTCTTGCACCCCTCGACCACGAACTCGGCCAGGGCCCGCCTCAGCCGGGCCAGCGCCGCCGGCCGGTTTTCGGCCCGCACGATGAGCTTGGCCAGCAGCGAGTCATAGAACGGCGGGACCATGTACTGGTTGTAGATGTGGGTGTCGATCCGGACGCCCAGGCCGCCCGGCAGGTTGAGGGCGGTAATCCGCCCGGGCGACGGCGCGAAGGTCACCGGGTCCTCGGCGTTGATGCGCAGCTCGATGGCGTGACCCCGGGGGCGGATGTCGGCCGACATCTTCAGCGGGTCCCCGGCCGCCAGCTTCATCTGCTCGCGGACCAGGTCGACGCCGAACACCTCCTCGGTGACGGTGTGCTCGACCTGGATGCGCGTGTTCATCTCCATGAAGTAGAAGCGCTTGTCCTCGTCCAGCAGGAATTCCAGTGTGCCTACGGTGAGATAGCCCAGGCTCTCGGTCGCCTTGCGGGCCACCGCCAGCAGCTGGCTGCGCCGCTCGTCGTCCAGCGCGACGCTGGGGGCCTCCTCGACCAGCTTCTGGTGCCGGCGCTGGATCGAGCACTCCCGCTCGCCCAGCGCGATGGCGCGCGACCCGTCGCCCAGCACCTGCACCTCGATGTGCCGCGGCCGGCCGACGTACCGCTCCAGGTAGACGTTGGGGTTCCCGAAGCCGGCCTGGGCCTCCGAGCGGGCGGCCGCCAGCTGGGCCGACAGGCGCGACTTGCTGTCGACGACCTTCATGCCGCGCCCGCCGCCGCCGGCCGACGCCTTGATGATGACCGGCAGACCGATGCGCTCGACGGCCTCGTCGGCCTCGGCGTCGGTCTCGATGACGCCGGTGCCGGGCAGGATCGGCACCCCGGCCTTCTCCATCGCCGCGCGGGCCTCGACCTTGTCGCCCATCTTCCGCATGATCTCGGGCTGCGGCCCGATCCAGTGCAGGCCGCATTTCTTCACGACCTCGGCGAAGTGGGCGTTCTCGGCCAGGAAGCCGTAGCCGGGGTGGACGGCGTCGGCGCGCGTCACCTCCGCGGCGCTGATGATGGCGGGGATCGACAGGTAACTGGCCCGCGCCGGCGGTGGGCCGATGCAGACCTTCTCGTCGGCGAACCGCACGTGGAGCGCGTCGGCGTCCGCCGTCGAGTGGACGGCGACCGAGCGCAGCCCCATCTCGCGGCAGGCGCGGATCACGCGCAGCGCGATCTCGCCTCGGTTCGCTATCAGGACCTTTTTGAACATCCGCGTCGCCGGCGATTACGCCGGCGTGAGCCGAATGAGGTGCTGGCCGTATTCGACGTGCTCACCGTTCTTGACCAGGATCTCCTCGACCTTGCCGTCGGCCTCGGCCTCGATCTCGTTCATCAGCTTCATCGCCTCGACGATGCAGACGACCTGACCCTTGCGGACGCTCTGTCCGGGCTCGACGAACGAGGGCGCCTCGGGCGACGGCGCCCGGTAGAACGTCCCCACGAACGGCGAGCTGATGAACGTGCCCGGAGCCGCTGAATCGGCGGCCACCGGCGGCGTCAGCGTGATCGACCGCGGCGCGGCCGGAGCGGCTGCCGGCGCGGGCGCGCTGGCCACGTAACCGCCGCCGCCGCGGCAGACGCGAATCTGGCCGCCGGCCCCCACCTCGATCTCGCTGAGATCGAACTCGGTCGCGATGCGGGCCAGAACGCGCACCGCCTCGAAGCCGTCGTCTTGGGGCGCCGAACGGCCGGCGCCCGATTTCACCATGTGCAGCGGCCGCGCACCCTTGCCGGCCGACTTGTCCTTGCTGTCTTTTTTCGCCATCGAGTGGGCGTCCCTTTCACAGATCCGCGCGCAGGCCGGGCGCGGTGAGGCGCATCAAGTAGCGCGCGCGGCCGAGATTGGCGCGCGGCAGGATCGCGCACGCCAGGAAGTACTCGCCTGTCAAAACGCGCACGACCAGCGTGAGCTTGTCGGTGCGCAGCGTGAACTCCTCCAGGCCGCCCCCTTCGACCGACTCCAGCGTGCGCCGGGCCTGGGCGATCAGGTGGGCGAACTCCATCGACAGCGTCTGCACGTCGGGCATGCCCGCGGCGGCCGCGTCGGGTTTGGTGGCGATGTCGACCGTGATGCCGTCGAACCCCATGAGGGCGCACGAGACCGCGCCGTCGATGCGATCCAGCAGCTTGTCGATGCTCTCGCGGAAGGGACTCGCCATGAGGATTGCCTTGCGCTTGTACTCGCTCGGGATTCGGGGGTCAAGCTTCGGGGGAAGCCGGCGCCCCCAGCCTGGCGCTGATGTCGCCGGGGGGGACGTCGCGCAGGACCGTTTGCCCGGGGGCGGTCACGAACACGAACCGGATGGCCCCCCCGCGCCGCTTCTTGTCGACGGCCAGCCGTTCCCACACGGTGGGGCTCAGGCGGGGCGCGTAGTCGGTTGGCAGCGCCAGGCGCGCCAGCAGGCCCCGGGCGCGGTCGGCCAGCGCGCGCGGGCCCACGCCCAGCGCGGCGCCCAGGTCCAGGGCCGCCACCATCCCCAGCGCCACCGCCTCGCCGTGGAGCAGCTCGTAACCGGAGGCCGCCTCCAGCGCGTGACCGACGGTGTGCCCGAAGTTCAGGATGGCGCGCCGCCCGCTCTCGGTCTCGTCCTCCGCGACGACTTCGGCCTTCACCCGGATGGCGCGCGCGATCAGATCGCGCAGGACGGCGGGCGGCAGGTCGTTCCCGTGCCGCTCGGCCAGTTCCAGGATCACCGGGTCGGCGATGAAGCCGCACTTGACGACCTCGGCCAGACCGGCGGCCTTCTCGCGCGCCGGCAGCGTGTCGAGGAACCCCAGGTCCGCCACCACGGCCTGCGGCTGGTGGAAGGCGCCGACTAGGTTCTTGCCCGCCTGCAGGTCGACGCCCGTCTTGCCACCGACGGAGGCGTCCACCATCGCCAGCAGCGTGGTGGGGACGGTCGCGAACCGGATCCCGCGCAGATACACGGCGGCGGCGAACCCGGCGTGATCGGTCGCCGCGCCCCCGCCCAGACCGACGATCGCGGCGCGGCGGTCGTAGCCGCGCCGGGCCAACCACTCCAGCGTGCGCTCGACCTCGGTCAGCGACTTGCAACCTTCGCCGGCCCGCAGCTCGAACGGCGCGACCCCCGGCAGGCGGGCGGCGAGCGCCGCGGCCAGCGCGCGGGCGCGGGGCAGCGACGCCACGTTGGCGTCGACCAGCAGGGCGACGCCGGTCGTCTCGCCGAACGCCGCGGCCAGCGTCTCGGCCACCGCCTCGGGCGCGAGCTCGCCCACGCTCACCTCGTACCGGCGCGGGCCCAGCTCGACGGGGATGGCGAGCGTCATGCGGTCTCCCGGTGGGGCAAATGGGCGGGTCCCGGCGCCGCGAGCCGGGCGGCGATCTCGTCGGCGACCTGCGCCGGGGAGCGCCCGTCAGTCTCGACCCGCAGGTGCGCCTGCGCGTAGAACGGCTCGCGCGCGGCCAGCAGCGCGGCGGCGGCGGCGGCCGGGTCGGCCGTCCCGTCCAGAAGCGGCCGCCCGGAGGTGCGCCCGGCGCGCCGGACCGCCTCCTCCGCCGAGACGGCCAGCGCCACCACCGGGCCGGCGCCCAGCATGAGCGCCAGGTTCTCGTCGCGGCAGGCGGCCCCGCCCCCCGTCGCCAGGACGACCCGACGCTCTGCGGCAGCCGCCCGCAAGGCGTCCGTCTCGCGGCGGCGGAAGGCCGGCTCGCCCTCGCGCGCGAAGATCTCCGGGATCAGCATCCCCGCCGCGCCGACGATGCGGTCGTCCAGGTCGGCGAACGCCCAGCCCAGGCGCGCCGCCAGCAGGCGGCCGACGGTGGTCTTGCCGGACCCCATGAACCCGACCAGAAAGATCGGCGCGTCCGGCTCGGTCGAGCGCGTCACCGTCGGGATCCTACCCGATCTGCCCCAAACTGCGGTTTTTTTGCGCCGGCGCCGGTCCGGGGTTTTACTCGGCCCATGAGCGTCGAAGTCGAGCGCGCCACGTTGCCGTGCAGCGTTTGCGGTGCGTCGGTGACCGAGCTGCGGCGAGGCCGCTGCTGGGGCTGTTACACACGCTGGGCGGAGACCCGCCCGGTCGGCCGCGGGGCCGCCTGCGCGACCTGCGGCGAGAAGCGGCGGGCCCAGCTGAAACTGGTCGAGATCTGGCGGCGCAGCCTGCCGTTCTGCCACGGCTGCGCGGCGGCCGTCATGCGGCTGCCCGAGATCCCGTCCACCGTCGAGGAGCTGCGGCACGCGCTGCGCCGCGATCGCCGCGACGGCGATCGGCGCACCGGGGCCAAGGCGGATCACCGCATCTTCCCGCGCGAGCGCCGGGTCGGCGAGCGGCGCGGCCCCTCGCGCGACGCCTTCGCGGACACCGACCCGCGCATCAAGCTCGCCGAGCTGCAGATGGAAGAGGTCGTCCTGGAGCTGGGCGACAGCGACATCGAGCCGGGCGACCAGACCCAGGTGCGCCCCAGCCCGCCCAAAGCGGCGATCGCGGACGCGGCGGCCGTCGAGGATGCGGCCGCGATGCAAGCCGCGCCGATGGAAGCGGCCGCGGTCGAAACCCCGGCGGTCGAGGCCGCGCAGGTGGACGCCCCGGTCGAGACCCCGGCGGTCGCGGCTGCGTCGGTCGAGGCCGAGGTCATCGAAGCACCGGCTGTCGACGCGGCAGCCGTCGAAACGTCAGCGAAGGGGTAGCTCGACTTTCCAGCCGCGGCCCTCGCGGACGGTGTGCACCGTCTGGCGATCGCCCGTGGCTGAAAAGACCTCGACGTCGGCCTCGTTCCCGTCGCGCGCCACGAGGCGCGTCCCCGCGGCCTCCCAGGCCGGCGGCAGCCAGCCCACCGCCAGCAGGTCCTGCGGCTTCAGCAGGCGCGCGCCCCCCGCGCGGTGCCCCGACACCAGCAGCGCCTCGATGCGCGCGCGGGTGCGCGGTCCCAGGTGCGCGTAGACCGCCGCGCGGTCCCCTGCCCGCGCGGTCGCGATCAGCGCCCGGACCGCCGCCTCCGGCGTCGAGGATTCGTCTCGCCCGCCGCAGGCCGCGAGCAGCAGCGCGAAGGCCGCGACGCGCGCGAGCCGTCTCATGCGCGCGCCGGCGGCAGCCCCATGCGGGCCCGGACGCGCACCATCGTCTCGGCCGCGACCTTGCGCGCCTCGGCGGCCCCGCGCGCCAGGATGGCGTCGACCCGCGCCGGGTCGGCGGTCAGCGCCTCACGCCGGGCGCGGATGCCGGCGAAGTCGGCCTTCACCCCCTCGAACAGCAGCTTCTTGCAGTCGATGCAGCCGATGCCGGCGGTCGTGCAGCCGGTGTGGACCACCGCCTGGCGCTCGGCGTCCGAGAAGAACTTGTGCAGCGTGTAGATGTTGCACTTCTCGGGGGTGCCCGGGTCGGTGCGCTTGACGCGCGCCGGGTCGGTCGCCGCCGTGCGCAGCTTGTCCCAGACGACGTTGTCCGGCTCGGACAGCGCGATCGTGTTGCCGACGCTCTTCGACATCTTGGTCTGCCCGTCGAGCCCCAAGATCTTCGGGGTCGTCGAGAAGAGTGGCATCGGCTCGGCGAACGTCTCGCCGAAGCGCGCGTTGAAGCGACGCACGATCTCGCGCGACAGCTCGAGGTGCTGCCGCTGGTCCTCGCCGACGGGCACGCGCGTCGCGCCGTAAAGAAGAATGTCGGCGGCCTGCAACACGGGATAGGCAAAGATCCCCAGGTTGATGTTGTGGGGGTCGCGCGCGGTCTTGTCCTTGAACTGCGTCATGCGCTCGAGCTCGCCGTGCGGCGCCACCGACGACAGGATCCAGGCGAGCTCGGTGTGCTGCGGGACGTCCGACTGGACGAACAGCGTCGCCCGCTCGGGGTCGACGCCGCAGGCCAGGATGTCGATGGCCATCTGACGCGTGCGCGCCTGCATGGCTGCGGGGTCGTACGCCTGGGTGATGGCGTGGTAATCGACCACGCAGTAGAAGCAACGGTACTGGTCCTGCAGCGTCACCCAGTTGCGGACGGCGCCGAGGTAGTTGCCGAGGTGCAGCTCGCCCGAGGGCTGAATCCCGGAGAAAACGATCTCCATCTTTTCGCGTTGTTTAGACGCCACACCCGGCGCGGTCAAGAAGTTCCGCCCCCTGCCGGCCGCGGACTTCGGGGCTGGACGCGGTGGCCCTGGGCTTGCTTGGAATCCCAGCGACGGCCATGCTGGCCGGGAACACGCTGCGGCACCGGAGGTTTACGTTAGTCGACGGGCGCAAGCCCACGAGGAGAAGAACCCCATGAATCGAAGCTCACTCACCGCGCGGTGGATGGCAGGTGCCCTCTGGTTGGGCCTGGCGGCGTCCGCCGCCGGTTGCTACGTCCGGCCAGCTGGACCGGCACCGGTGGACGCGACCGTGACGGTCGGGACCGACGCCACGGCCTACCCGACGACCCCGCCGCCCGACCCGATCCCCGAGTACCCGCCCCCGTCGCCGGGCTGGGGGTACACCTGGATCGCCGGTTACTGGGACTGGAGCGGTTACGACTGGAACTGGGAGCCGGGGTACTGGGCGCCCCAGGAGGCCGGGTACGCGTACGTCGGGCCGCGGTTCGTCTTCGTCGACGGCCGCCCCGTCTATTACCGCGCCTACTGGCGCGGCCCCGGCGGGCGCGTCGTCTACGGGTACGGGCCGCGGGGCGCGCCCCCGGTCGCCTATCGGGCGCGACCGTCAGTCGCGCCCCGCGCCTGGCGCGCCGAACCGGTCCACAACAGCGGCTGGCACTCGCAGCCCGGCGCGGGTTCGTACCGCGCCGCCCCGGCCGTGGGCGGCGGCAGCTTCCGCGCGCAGCCGGCCGCCCCCGCGGGCGGCTTCCGCGCC
>CAZPUH010000880.1:0-4297 GCA_964589215.1 uncultured Myxococcales bacterium
CGGGGCCGGCCGGGTGGGCCTGCACGTTGCCGGCCTCGTTGATCGAAAAATAGCTATTTCCCCAGTACTTGACGCCGTACGCCTCCGCAGAGTCGGCCACCGTCCACTTGCGGGGGATACCCGCTGTGCTGCTCATGGCGCCTACGTTGAAGAACTCCGGCCGGAAATTCCAGTGAAAATTCAGAACTTCAGCGTGACGCCGCCCGTGAAATAGACGCCGTGGTCCGCGGTGCCGATGAGGTCCTGGTTGAACGTTCCCTCGTAGGCCTTCCGGGGCGTGAAACCGTAGAACTCGGTGAACGGAAGGAACTCGATCTCGAAGAAAACCGACGTCAGCCGATCGATCGCCGCCGAGGCCGCCAGCCCCGTGTAAAAGCGGTGCCCCGTATCCGCCGCCGTCGGGTTTCCGTTCGGGAAGTTCTGCATGAACGCGACCGGGTCCTTGGTCTCGTTGCAGTACGCGTCCTCGCTGGTGCCGTTGGCCAGCTGCTGGGTGCTGGGGCAGAAGTGGTCGACCCACCACGAGAAATGTCCGAAGGCCGACACGGTGGCGATCTCGGCGAAGGCAAGCGAGGCGACCGCGCGGTAGTCCCCGAACACCGTGCTGCGGCCGTTGACGCCCGTGCCGAACCCGATGACGTTCGCGTCCGCGCCCACGGCGAACGGGCCGAGCTCGAGCAGCTGCACCCGGCCGCGCAGCGCGAAGTCCGTGATGTCGAACATCGTGCGGGCCTGCACGCCCACGTCGAACCCGAAGAACTTCGTCGAGACCGCGCCGACCATGACGCGGGTCTGCAGGTAATAGGGATAGCCGAGGCCGAAGTCGACCGTGACGCCGCCCACCGGGTTGACCTTGGCGCCGAACGACGACATGGCCTGACGGCGCTTGACCTTCTGCTCCGGCGTGGGCCCCGTGGGGATCACCTTCATGTCGACCGAGAACACCTTCTCGCGTCCGCCGTCGACCTTCATGGTCTCTTTGTGGTCGAAGTAGCCGGCCAGCTTGAACTCCACGACGTGGTCGCCCGCGGGGACCGCGTCGCGTGAGACCGGGGTCTTGCCGACCAGCTCGCCGTCCAGCCGCACCTCCGCCCCCTCGGGCGTCGAGAGGATGCGCAGCGCGCCGGTGGCGGACAGGTCGGCGACCAGCGCGACCGACTGATTCTCGACCAGGATCACCTCGCGCTTGAAGTCGGTGAACCCGTCGCGGTGCACCACCACGTAGTGCTTGCCGGGGTCCAGGTCGGCGCGCTCGACCGGCGCCCGCCCCAGGCTGGAGCCGTCCAGGAAGACCTCCGCGTTGGGCGTCGTCGACTGCACCTTCAGCGCCGCGTGCGGCCGATCGGGCGGCGCCGCCTCCATCCGGAAGCTGACGATGGCGCTCTCGCCGGCCGTGACCCGCACGGTCTGCTCCTGCGCCTTGAAGGCCTTCTTGCGCGCGCCGACGATGTGCTCGCCCGGCTTGATGTCCGTCAGCGTGACGGGGGCGCGCCCCTTGCCCTCGCCGTCGACGAAGATCTCCACCTCGGGCTCGTTCGAGATGACGCGCAGGCTGGACGTGACGACCGGCGCGGGCGCCGGGGCGAAGTTGGCGGTCACCTTGACCTGCTGGCCGGAGACGACGGTCACCGTCTGGCGCCAGGGCTGCGCGCCGTCCTTGCGCACCTCGACGACGTGGTCGCCCGCGGGGACGCCCGAGATGATGGCGGGCGCCGCGTCCTTCTTGGCGCCGTCCAGGTACACGTCGCCGCCCTGGTCGGACGTCACCAGCACCGTGCCGGACGGCGCCTCGATCTTGGTCAGGGCCACGTCGCGCGTGCGGCGCTCGCCCTCGGCGACCTCCAGCCAGTCAGAGAAGGGCTTGTAGCCCTCCTTGCGCAGCTCGATCTGATGTCGCCCGGCGACCAGCTCGAACGAGTTGGGGGCCGTCCCGCGCGAGACGCCGTCGATGAACACCTCCGCGCCGGCCGCGCCGCTCTCGGCAGTGGCGGCGATGTCCAGGTGCGCCATCTGCGGCGCGCGCTCCATCGTGAACGAGACCGACTGGCTCTTGCGGACGTCCAGCGTCTGCTCCTGCGGCTTGAACCCGCCCAGCTCGACGAGGATCTTCACCGCGCCGCGCGGCACCTTGATGGTCAGCGGCGTGTACCCGGCGATGCCGTAGGTCTTGGGGGCCGCCGTCGGTCCAGCGTCCCAGTAGACGGCCGCCTGCTGGGGCGAGCTGTCGACCTTCAGCCGATACTGCCGTCCCTTGACGCGCGGCCGGGGCTGCGGCGCCGCCGGCGCGGCGACCGCCTGCGTCGTCTGGGCGCGCGCGATGCCCATCCCCAGGCCGCCCAGCAGGGCAATCGTCAAAACTGCCACCGCGGACATCCTCGAGGTGCGGATCATGTGCGTGTCGAGGGTAACGGTGGACGCGCCACGCCGTCAAATGACGTACGTGCTCGCACGGAGGCTCTCGTGCGCGGTGGATCGCCCGCCGCGCCGGCGATGTCCGGCTGTTCAAAGATGAACAGGTTTGGCGCGCGCCACGGACTATCCGACTGGCGTCCTGACAGCGGCGTTGGCGGGAGGTCTGACACGGTTGGCAGGGCGCCGCGGTTTTTCGGGACGGTCGGCGGCTGAAGTGTTGATTGTTTGGCGGGCCGGCCGTGGCACGTCGATTGCTCGAAAAGCCGCGTCCTCCGTTTTTCGTCCTTGGGGTGCCCTCGTTGCGGGAGAAAGCAAAATGACGAAACTGGCTTCGTACACGCGTTTGGTTCCGGCGCTGCTCGCGATCGGCTGGCTCGGGTGCAGAGAAGCCCCGTACACCACCGGGGAGAACGGCTCCGCCGGCGGCTCCCCGGGCTTCTCGGGCAGCGCGGGAGGCTCGCCGGGATTCGGCGGAGATACCGGAGGCAGCTTCGTCGGGTCGACCGGCGGAGGCGCTGACTTTTGCTCCGGCCTGGGCGGCTCCGGGACGGGCTTCACCGGCGTAGGCGGCGTGACCGGGGTCTTCGGCGGAGGTGTCAGCTCCCAGTTTCCGCCGCAGCTGGGCACGACCTATTCCCAGCCCACCGCCCCGCCCGCCATCAGCGGCGGCACCCTGCTGGTGCTCGCGGACGGCAAGACCGCCGTCGCCGCCGATCCGGACCGCGACACGGTTTACGTCGTCGACCTTCCCTCGCGGACGGTCAAGCAGACCATCACCCTGCAGCCGGGCGACGAGCCCGGCCGCCTGGTCCAGGATGCCGCCGGCCGCGTCCACGTCGCGCTTCGCCAGGGCGGTGCGGTCGTGACCTGCGATCCGACCACCGGAAAGGTCATCTCGCGCCGTCCGGTCTGCGCCGCGCCGCGCGGGCTGGCGTACGAGGCCGGCACGGATCGTGTTCACGTCGCCTGCCACGACGGGCAGCTGGTCAGCCTTCCGGCGGCCGGCGGCGACCCGGTTCGCCGCCTGCAGCTGGACGACGATCTGCGCGACGTGCTGGTCGACGGCGACAAGCTCTTGATCACGCGCTTCCGTTCAGCCGAGCTGCTGACCGTCGGCGCGGACGGCACCGTGACGGGGCGCGCGCAACCGCCCGCGTTCAAGTCGCCGCAGGCGCACACGGGGGCGCTGTACACCCCCAGCGTCGCCTGGCGCGCGCTGCCCGCGCCGGGCGGCGGCACGCTGATCCTGCACCAGCGCGGCACGGTGGACCCGGTGGTCCCCACGGCGGGCGGCTACGGCGGTCCCGGCCCGTGCGACGCGATCGTGCACCACTGCATCACGCGCATCGACCGTGACGGCACCCAGCACAGCGGACCGGCGCTGGCGTCGCTGGTCCTGGCCGTCGACATGGCGGTCAGCCCCGACGGCACCCAGGTCGCCGTCGTCTCGGCGGGAAACTCGACCAACGGCGACATCTCCACGAACGCGCTGACGCCGGCCCTGACCCGGGTGTTCTTGACGGATCTGAACGACGCGACGGACGAGTCGATCGGCTGTTCGATGGACGGCGTCCATGCGCCGTGCTCGCCAAACGGCCGCATCGCGACCCCGGTCGACATCATGACGGGCGCGGCCGGCGCGGTCGGCGGAGTCGCGTTCGGCTCGGGAGGCGCCCCCGGCGCGGAGCTGACCAACACCGGCGGCGCCTTCGGCGGCGTGAGCAACACGGGCGGCGCGTTCGGGACCGGCGGCACGGTGGGCCCGTGCTGCGCGCCCCCGAGCACCGGCGGGGCTGGCGGCACCGGCGGCAGGGCGATCACGGGCGCCGGCGGCGCGATCGGCATGGGCGGTACGTTTGGCGGCGGTGGCCGCACGGCCGCGGGG
>CAZPUH010000881.1:0-1844 GCA_964589215.1 uncultured Myxococcales bacterium
GCCCGTGCCCGGGTGGTCGCCGGCCGCGCCGCCGGTGCCCGGGCCGCTGCCCCCCTTGGCCCCCGAGCCGCCCTGGCCCGTCCCGATCGCCCCGCCCGTGTTGCCGGTCGGCGCCCCGCCGGTGCCGCTGCCGCCGCTCCCGTTTCCGCCGGTGGCGCTGGTGCCGCCGGACCCGGCCGACGTGCCTCCCGAGCCGCTGCCCGTGCTGCCCCCGCTGCCCGCCCCACCGCTGCTCGCGCTACAAGAAATGACCAGCAGCGCGGAAGCCAGGAACGCGCCGCGCCGGAATGACGATAGGAATCGACCCATGACACGCTACTGCCCGCCGGCCGCGCCGATTTTGCAGAAATTTCAACGGTCGTACGTGCCGGGATCCTTCAGGATTTGCCACAAGCGCGTCGTGGCGGCCGACGGCTTGCTCTGCGTCACCAACCAGGCCGGTCCGTCCATGTTGACGGTGAGATCCGGGCCGGAGGTCGCCCCGATCGTCGGCCCGGGCGCCACCCGCTCGACGGTCGTCGCGAACGCCGGGACGCCCACCGCGATGATCGCCACCTGATCGGCCGACTGCTCCAGGGTCCAGATGGTGGGCTGCTTGGCCGCCATCCAGTCGCCGAAGGGATTGGCCGGAAGCAGCGCGACGCTGGAGTCCGGAACGTCGTCGTTGCGCTGGTCGTAGTAGGCGCTCACCTGGACGAACGGCACCGAGCCCGTCACGATCGCGTCGGCCCAGGGGTCCATCTCGCCGTTGGGGTTGCTCATGGCGCCGCCGGTGGCGGTCACCGTCCCCATCGACGACACGACCACGATGCGCCCGACGATGGTCGGATCGATCAGGATCGCGTCGGCGACGTCCGTCAGGCGCCCGCCCGTCACGACGACCAGCGGTCGATAGGGGAGGCTCAGGCGCGCCGACGCGTCCACGATCAGGCGCGCGCCTTCCGAGCGGTTGGGCGTGGTGGACGCGAAGCGCCCGTCGGCCGGGCGGACCAGCGTCGGCCCGATGCTGGCGATGGGGTCCGGGATGTCGCGCATGCCGCTGGCCCGGGCGGCCGCGACCATGCCGCGCCAGCCGGCGATGTTGGCGTCGATGTCCGGCCACGGCCCGCTGGTGTTGACGATGATGCCGGCCAGGCTGGGTCCGCCCGAGCTGGACAGCAGGATCGCGTACTCGCCCTGCCAGTTGTCGGCTTCGCCGTCGTTGGCGAGGATGACCGGGTTGCGCTGGTCGACGGGAAGCATGCCGTGAGGCACCGTCGAGCCGAGGTCGCGCGTCTCGACGCAGCCGACCCCAAGGGCAAGAGCACAGAGGGCCACCAGCCCGCGCGCCGCGCGCCTCATGGAAATCGCACCACGGCGTCGACGCCCAGCGCCGCCGCGAACCGCGGCGCCGTCCAGACCGGCAGGTCGTCGAGCGTCCCCTGCCAGCGCGTCAGCGCCGCCAGGCCGTCGACGTGCGCGCCGGCGGTCACCCGGCGGCCCAGCTGGTGGCTCGCGCCCAGCCGCGCCCCGGCCTGCAACACGGGCGCGACGGCCGAGGTGGGTTTGTCGATGTCCACGCCGGACATTCTGACCTCGCCGCCGTTCGCCAGCAGGCACGCGGTCCACGCCCCCCGGACGGCGCAGCCGGCCAACCCCAGCAGCAGGAGGTGCTGCGAGAAGCCCGCGCCGTCCATCCGCCGCGTCGTGGCCGGCAGGCTGGCCTGCGCCGCCAGCTCGATCGACACGTGCGTCCAGGCCAGCACGCCGAAGACCCGCCCCAGCAAGGCGGGCCCGTCCGACAGGCCGAGGGCGACCGCCGGGCCAGCCCCCATCGCCAGCTCCGGCCGGGACCCGCGCCGCGG
>CAZPUH010000882.1:0-2588 GCA_964589215.1 uncultured Myxococcales bacterium
GAGACGGTGGCGCGCGGCGCGCCGTTCGAGGACGTCATCGAGAACATCGACATCGGCGGGCCGGCCATGATCCGCTCGTCGGCGAAGAACCACGAGCGCGTGGCGGTGCTGGTCGACCCGGCGGACTACGCCGCGGTGCTGGCCGAGATCGAGGCGGACGGCGAGGTGTCGGCGGCGACGCGCTTCCGGCTGGCGCGCAAGGCGTTCGCCCACACGGCCGCGTACGACGGCGCCATCGCCTCGCACCTGGGGCGCCTGTCGTCGCCCGAGGCGCCGCTGGCGGACTTCCCGGACACGCTGGTCGTCTCGGGCTCGCTGGCGCGCGCGCTGCGCTACGGCGAGAACCCCCACCAGAAGGCGGCGTTCTACGCGCTGGACGGCGCGACGGGCGTGTCGCTGGCGAAGGCCGAGGTTCTGCAGGGCAAGGAGCTCTCGTACAACAACCTGCTGGACCTGGACGCGGCGATGCGTCTCTGTGCGGAGTTCAGCGCGCCCGCGGCGGCGGTCATCAAGCACAACAACCCCTGCGGCGCCGCGATCGCCGAGGCCGGCGTGGCCGAGGCCTTCCGGCGCGCGCGCGACACCGACCCCGTGTCGGCGTTCGGCGGCATCGTGGCGGTCAACCGCCCCGTCGACGCGGAGCTGGCCCGAGAGCTGTCCGAGCTGTTCCTGGAGTGCGTGATCGCGCCGGCCTTCGCGCCCGAGGCGCTGGCCTTGCTGGCGCCCAAGAAGAACCTGCGCCTTTTGACGAGCCCGATTGCCGTGGACAGCGCCGCCAGCTTCGAGCTGCGCAGCGTGGCCGGCGGCTTCCTGGTCCAGACGCGCGACAACCAGACGGCGTCGATGAGCGACGCCAAGGTGGTCAGCAAGCGCGCGCCCACGGCCGCCGAGCTGGCGGACCTGGACTTCGCCTGGCGCGTCTGCAAGCACGTCAAGTCGAACGCCATCGTGTTCGCGGCGGGCGGGCGGACGCTGGGCATCGGCGCCGGGCAGATGTCGCGCGTCGACTCGACGCGCATCGCGATCTCGAAGGCGCGCGCGCCGCTGGCCGGCTCGGTCGTCGCGTCGGACGCGTTCTTCCCGTTCCGCGACAGCGTCGACGAGGCGGCGAAGGCCGGCGCGGTCGCGGTCGTGCAGCCGGGCGGCTCCGTGCGCGACGGCGAGTCGATCGCCGCCGCCGACGAGCACGGCATGGCCATGGTGGTCACGGGCGAGCGCCACTTCCGGCACTGAGATGAAGGTCTTCCTGGTCGGATCGGGCGGGCGCGAGCACGCGCTAGCCTGGCGGATCGCGGCGAGCCCGCTCTGCGAGAAGCTGGTGGTCGCGCCCGGAAACCCCGGCATCGCCGCCGAGCCCAAGGTCACCTGCATCCCCGTCGCGGCCGACGCGATCGGCGAGCTGGTGGCCGCCGCCGTCTCCGAGAAGGCGGACCTGGTGGTCTGCGGGCCCGAGGTCGCCCTGTGCGCCGGGCTGGGCGACGCGATGCGCGCGGCCGGGCTGCCGTTCTTCGGGCCGTCGCGCGCGGCCGCCGAGATCGAAGGGTCGAAGGCGTTCGCGAAGCGCCTCATGTACCAGGCCGCGGTGCCGACGGCGGCCTTCGGCGTCTTCGACGATCTTGGGGCGGCGGAGGCCTTCATCGACGCGCAGGCGGGGGCGGTGGTCGTGAAGGCCGACGGCCTGGCGGCCGGCAAGGGGGTGGTCGTCGCGGCGACCAAGGACGAGGCGAAGCTGGCCGCGCGCCACATGCTGACCGGCGGCGCGTTCGGCGCGGCTGGGCACCGGGTCGTGCTGGAAGAACGCCTCACGGGGCGCGAGGTGAGCCTGCTGGCGCTGTGCGACGGCGAGCGCCTGGCGCTGCTCCCGTCGTCCGAGGACCACAAGGCGGTCCGCGACGGCGACCAGGGGCCGAACACCGGCGGGATGGGGACGTACTCGCCGTCGCCGCTGCTGGACGCCGCCGGCGAGCAGCGCATCCTGGACACGATCTTCCGCCCGACGGTGGCGGCGATGGCGGCGGCCGGGCGGCCGTTCCAGGGGCTCCTCTACGGCGGCCTGATGCTGACGCCCGATCGCGGCCCGATGGTCATCGAATGGAACTGCCGCTTCGGCGATCCCGAGACGCAGTCGGTGCTGATGCGGCTCGACGAGGACCTGCTGCCGTGGCTGGCGGGCGTGGCGGCGGGCAAGCTGCCGCCGGGCGCGCCGCGCGTGCGCCCCGGCGTCTCGTGCTGCGTGGTGCTGGCGGCGCACGGCTATCCGGACAAGACCCGCGCGGGCGATCCGATCACGGGGGTGCCCGCGCCGACCGACGACGTGCGCGTGTTCCACGCGGGCACGCGGCGCGACGGCGACCGGCTGCTGACGGCGGGCGGACGCGTCCTGGGCGTCACCGCGCGCGGCGCGGATCTGGCAGCGGCGCGCGCCCGCGCGTACGCCGCCATCGACGAGATTCACTTCGACGGCATGCACTTTCGTCGTGACATCGGACTGAGAGGAAAAGGAACATGAGCGACCAGAAGATCGACGTGGCGGTGATGATGGGATCCAAGTCGGATCTCGAGACCATGCGGCCGGCGGCCAAGGTCTG
>CAZPUH010000883.1:0-6347 GCA_964589215.1 uncultured Myxococcales bacterium
CCTTCATCCTATCTCGAACCGCAGCAGCTCGTCTCCCATTCGAATGAGATCGCCTGAAGAAAGCCCATGCGGACCGCGGAGTCGCAGGAACGTCCCGTTCGAGCTCCCCAGGTCCTCGAGGTGGCCGCGCCCATTGCGAAAGGCGATTTGCACGTGACGCCGCGACATGAATTCGTCATCCGAGAACACCACGTCGCCGCTCTCGCGGCCGATGACGACCTCGGGGCGCGTCAGGTGGTAGACGTCGCGGGTGATCGCCGCCGGCGTGATCTGGCGGATGCGTGCCCAGGGCGGTCGGACGGGCGTGCCGAACACCACCACGCCGTGCTCGACCGCGGGGCGCAGGTTCCGTTCGATGTCCGTCAGCAGCTCGAACCGCAGCACCTGCTTGCCGACCAGGATGTAGTCGCCGTCCTGCAGATCGATCGAGCCCCGCAGCCGCACGTAGACGCCGTTCCGCGTCTCCAGCGGGGTCAGCACCCGCCCCGTCAAGCTGGCCGACACGCGCGCGTGCCGCGGGGCCAGGTGAGGATCCTCGAACAGCAGGTCGCCCTCCGTGCGGCCGATGTCGATCTGATCGCCGAGAAGGTTGTAGGTGATGCCGTCGGTCCCGTCGCGGTGGACGACGATCAGCTTGAACCCGACGTTCTGCTGAGCCACCCGCGCGGCGGCGATCATCGGGTTCACTCCCCCGTCGACCAGGCGGTCGGTGGCCCGGTTCGACGGCGCGGGCGCCGCGGCGGCGGGCACGGCCGCAATCGCCGCGGCCGGCCCGGCGGCGGGCAACCGCTCAGGGGCCAGCCGAGTCCCACAATACTGGCAGAACAGGACCTCGGCCCCGTTCACGTTTCCGCATCGCCCGCACTTGATCATGTCGAAGGGGTTTGCAAGGGGCCTAAACCTTTGGTAACAGGCGGCCCGGACCGGGCACGCGCCCCCGCAGCCCCACGAATCCCCAAGTGCGTCAACAGATAACAACTTCCTTGGAGCGGGTCAATTTGCCACGCACCCGCGCGGGCCTGCTGATCGCGCTGGCGGCGCTGGTCGTCGGGTGCGGTCCGCTCATCGAGCAGGCGCCGTTCCCCGTGCGCCCCGACTCGATCCGGCCGGCCGATCTGCTGGGCCCTTACGACGGTGTCGTGGTCGACGCCGACTCCGACCGCCCGGTTGCCGGCGCCACGGTTCAGGCGTCGTGGGCGTTCGAGACCGGCATCGGCTTCCACGCCCCGGCCGGGGCCCGCGAGGTCGTCGTCGAGACCGGCGCGGACGGCCGCTACACGATCCCCCGGCTCGACGATCTGCCGCAGGGGGCGTCCGCCCGGGTCCGGCGGTTCACGCTGGTCGTCTATCATCGCGGGCACGTCGCCTGGAGAAACGATCGAGTATTCCCGGGGCGCACGCGCCGCCGCGACTTCAGCCAGCGCGGCAACCGGGTCCGCCTCGATCGCTGGCAGCCGGCGCTGCGCCACGTCGATCACCTGGTCTTCCTGGGCGGCGGAACCCGGATGCGCGTCGCCGCCGCGTGGGAGCTGCAGCCCGCGGCCATGGAGCTGGAGGGCGAGCGGGTCTCCGTGGGGCCGCACGGCGAGGGCGCCGCCCCCACGCCCTTCACGCCGCTGGACATCACCAAGCTGCTGAGCGACGACGAGATCCGGGGCGTCACCGGTTACGTCGGCAAGTTCGAGGACGGCAAGCTGACCGATCTGCCGACCACCGAGTTCTACGACAGCCGCCACTTCAAGGCCCTCGGCAAACCGGAGAGCTACGACGTCGGCCTGCGTGTCTGGCGGCTGGGCCCGGCGGCCGCCGAGGTGCAGTACGGCAAGCTGATGAGCACGCTGCCCGGCGCCAAGGCCAGCGACGAGATCGGCGACGCCTCGTTCCGCGCCAAGTCCGGCGAGATCGGTGGCCTGGTCTTCCTGGTGCGCGAGCGCGGCGTGGTCGTGTCGATGACCTGCGGCAACGCCCAGTGCACCGAGCCCGGGCAACTCGCGAAGATCGCCAAGCTCGTCGAATCGCGGCTCAACGAGCTGCCCGCCGAGGCGCCGCGCCCGCCGCCGCCCCCGGTCCCCACCCCCGAGACGGGCTCCGTGCCCG
Source organism: uncultured Myxococcales bacterium (assembly GCA_964589215.1). Taxonomy (GTDB): domain Bacteria; phylum Myxococcota_A; class Polyangia; order Fen-1088; family Fen-1088; genus JADGRB01. The sequence goes on from CAZPUH010000883.1 coordinate 2,098, forward strand.
ACGCGGACAATCCGGCTCTCAAGCCGACCCCGGAACCCGAGGTTTCGCCCTGACCCGCAGACCCGTCATCGTCCTGGCGCTGGGCGCCGTCCTCTTCAGCCTGCCGGCGCGCGCTTACGATCCGGCGACCACCCAAGCGGGGCTGACCCAGCGGGCGGCGCTGGCGTCCAGCCTGCACCGCGTGCTCGCCCGCCGCCTGGCGCGGCCGCTGGGGCTGTTCGAGCCGGTCGCCCTCGATCGCTCGCGCCTCGATCCCGTCGAGGCGCGCGTGCTGGGCGGACGCCTGGACGCGCTGGATCCGGCGGGCGGCTACCGCCCCGGCCCCGACGGCGGCCTCTCCGCGCTGGGGTGGGTCATCGCGGGCACCGTCATCGCCGGCACCCCCGCCGAGCGCGGCCAGAACTTCTTCTACGATCCCAGCCGCGGCAACGGCCTGTCGAACGCGGAGGGGCTGTTCCAGACCGGCTACTCGCTGCGCATGCTGTTCACCGGCGGCGGCGGGCTGCGCAGCGCCGCGACGGGGACCACGTTCAACCTGACGGGCCGCCCGTCGACGGAGTGGCTGCTGGCCGCCGACAACGACGTCGGGCTGCGCGTCTTCTACGACCAGCTGGAGGCGACCGGCACGGGCGCCGACCCGCGGGCGCGCGCCACGGCCCTGGCGCGCGCGTTGCTGGCGCTGGGCGGGACGCTGGCCGTGCTCGAGGACGCCGGCGAACCGGCGCACGTCCGCAACGACTTCCGGGGCGCGTACATGCGCGCGGGGGGCGGCAGCCCCTTCGACCGCGGGTCGTCCTTCGAGCGCTACGTCTCCGAGACCTTCGGCCAGTCCGGCGTCCCGGCGCCGGGCGCGCCGGTCGAGCGCCCGAACGTGCTGGCCTACATCACGGCCGCGGACGCGCAGGGGCTGGCCGACCGCACGCAGCGCCGATTCTTCTCGGACGGGACGCTCCCCGCCGACGTTGTCGTCGACCGCGAGACCACGCCGGCCGAGGTCCTGCAAGACGCCCGCGAGACGTTGCCGTACGGGTTGCCGACGGTGCCGCGGCTGGATCTGGCCGCCATCGGGGACATCCACTACGCCTACGCGCCCGCCGGGTCGGACGTCGGGCCGACCGGGGCGACCGCCAAGGTGGGCGCGCTGCCGTCGCCGCGCCGCCGCCTGCTGGCGTACCTGCGCGTGCCGGGACGGGTGCGCTTCTTCCTGGACGCCAGGGTCTACCAGGACACGGCGCGCACGCTGCTGCCCGAGATCGGCGCTTACGGGGCCGGCCTCATCGACCACCTGTTCCGTGCGGAGATCCAGCTGGACGTCGACGCGGCCGGCGGGACGGCGGCGGTCCGCGTGTCGGGCGCGCGCGGCGCCGTGACCGGCGGCGACGTGCGCCTCTACGCCGACGACGCGTCCGGCAACCGCCGCCCGTTCGCGACGGTGCCGGCCAGCGCCGACGGTGCGCGCGTCACTGTCCCGACCGGCGCGCGCCGGATCGCCGCGGTCCTGCGCGGGTCGGACGCGGCGGGCGATCTGGTGGCGGTTTCGGAAGCGCTGGTTCCGTAGCGTCGACGACGCGCAGCCGGACGCGCGGGGGCGGCAGCGCACCCGGGTCGACGGCGGCCAGCAAGGCGGCGGCCTCGGCGCGGGCCTCGTCGTCTCCCTCGGCGGCGGCGCTGTCGACGGCCCGTACCAGCGCGGCGACGACGCCGGGATCGCGGCGCAACGCCGCCTGCGCCAGCGACCCTCGTTCATCGGCTGCGCCTTGGGCGGCCCGCGCGCGCGCCGCCCAGGCCAGCAGCATCGCGCCGCCAGGCCCGGGCTCGAGGGACGCTGCCTTCTCGAAGGCGTCCGCGGCGCGCGCGGGCTGGTCCGCCTCCAGCCCGGCCCGCCCGAGGTCGAACCAGACCCAGGGATTGTCCGGATCCAGCGCCGCCGCGCGCTCGAACGCGTCGACGGCGGCCCGCGCGCGGCCGAGGCGGTTCAGCGCGAGCCCTTCGGCGTGGGCCCAGCCCGCAGCGCCCGGATCCTGCTTCAGCGCCCGCTCGGCCTGGCGAAGCGCGATGAGCGGCGTGACGTCCTCGCCCGAGGGATCGAAGACGTCCGGCGCGTATTCACCGTCGGGGCCGTAGAGCACCTGGTGGGCCGCGACCGTCGCGTCCAGCCACGCCGCGAACCCGCTGCCCGCCACGGCCTGCTCGTCCGACCCGGCGTCCTGCCGGACCACCTTGCCGTCGGGGCGCAGGCCGTACCGCTCGTCGGCGGCGCCCGTCGCGAAGATGAGAGGCGCCGCGGCCGACGCCGGCGCGTCCGTCTCGGAGAGCTCCAGCAACGACAGCGGCGCGTCCGGGCCCACGCCCGCGACGAGCACGGTCTCGTGAAACAGATCCGCGCCGTCGAACGAGCGCAGGAACGCCGCGTAGTCCGGGGGGAGGGGACCGCCCAGCTCCGCCTCGACGCGCGCCAGGTCGGCCGCCTCGGCGGGCGGGCCCACACGCAGCAGGCCGGCCGGCAGGCGCGCCAGCGCCCCCCGGTCGTAGTAGAAGAACGGGTCGACGCCCGCCGGCGCGGGGCCGCGGCGGCGGGTCACTGCGCTACGAGCGCCGACGGAAGCGGGCTGCCGGCCGCGGCCAGCGCGCCCGCCAGCCGGGACGACACGCCCCGACCCTCGAGACGCCCACCGCCCGGCTCGCGCCGGTTTCCGCCGAACGCCAGCGCCGTGTCCGCGGCCAGAACGCCCGACGACCACCGCGGCTCCGCGATCTCGACGATGCGCGCGCTGCCGTCGCTGACGGCGACCACCTGGATGATCAGATCGAACGCCGTCCCCACCAGCGCCGGCGCGGCCGTCGAGCCGGACAGGGCGACGGACGCCAGCGTTCCCAGGCGCGCCAGCGCCTCGGCCGGGGCGCGCCCGGGCAGGGCGGCCAGAATGCCGTCCTGTCCGCGCGCGGCCAGCAGCGCCAGCTCACCGACCTCCGTGCCCGTCACCTCGCCGATGACCAGGTGATCCGGACGGAACCCGGCAGCGACCCGCAGCAGGCCCGCGGCGTCCAGCGCCGGCGCCAGGTCCATCCACCCCGCGCGCGCGTGCGGCGAGGCGGCGCCGATCGCCACGACCCTGCGATCGGCCGGGATGGCGGCGCCCAGCGCGCCCAGCGCCGCGGAGACGGCGCCGACGTCACCGGTGACCAGCACGTTGCGCCGGGTCCCGACGACGGCAGCCAGCAGCGCCTCGGCGTCGCCGGCGCCCGCCGGCAACAGATCGCGGAGCACGCGATCGGCCAGCGCGGGACGGCGGATGGCGGCCACCACGCCGCCGGGCGCGGCCGGCGGGAAAGCGGCCGTCATGCGGCTGCCGTCGGGCAGGCGGACGTCGACCACCGGGTTGTCGGGCGCCGGCGGCGGATAGGCGGTGTTCGCCAGCCGCCAGAGGGCATCAGCGACGGCGTTCGGATCGCCCAGGCCGCCCTCGTGCAAGGTCAGGCCCGCGCCGCGGTCGACCAGGGCCGCGTCGGGCGCCGTGATCAGGACCTGGTGAATGGAGGCGTCGGCCAGCAGCGACTCCAGCCCCAGCGCGTTCCCCACGTCGGTGGCGCCGCCCAGCGGGGCCGGCGGCGGCGCGGCCGCGAAAGCCGGGGCCGCGGCGGGCGCGCCCGGACGGGCGCCCAGTGACACGCGCCGGCTGATGTCCTCGTCGGCAGGGCGGGAGTGGGCGAAGAGTCCCACGCTTCCCGTGTCCTCGTCGGGGGGCGGCGGCGGCAGGTCGTCCAGATCGTCGTGGAGCCTGTCGACCGATCGGCTGGCCAGCGGCGTCGGCGGGCGGCGCGGCGGGGGCGGAGGCGGCGGCGGGATCGGCATGCGCCCCGAGCGCGGCGGCCGGGCAGCGAGGCCCAGCTCTTCGTCGTCCTCGTCGCCGTAGCCGGTATCGGATTCGTCGTCGGCGGGAAGCTGCGAGGCCCGCGAGCCCGTCCCGCGTGGCGGGGGCGGGGGCGGCGGCACCGGCACGTGCTCCGAAGCGGCGGCCTCCTCGTCCGGCTCGTCTTCGGCTCCCAGGTCGACGGTGATCAGGAAGTCGCCCACGTAGACCCGGTCGTTCGCCGACAGCGGGGTAGGGGCCGCGATCTTGCGCCCGTTCACGTAGGTGCCGTTCGTGCTCTTGAGGTCGGCGACCTCGATCTGACCGCCCGGCTTGGCGGTGAACCGGGAGTGCCGCTTGGACACGTTCCCCTTCGCCAGCACGATGTCGTTGCCCGAG
>CAZPUH010000884.1:0-7241 GCA_964589215.1 uncultured Myxococcales bacterium
TCCTTCCGAATCTTGAACTCCATCCGTCTCTCCTTGTTCTCCGGCTCTCTTCTATCTTTCTTTTTAGAGATAAAAAAGCAGATGTATTAGGGGCTGTGGGTTCTGTGGAGAAGCGTCGTTCTCCGTCGAGAAACCGACCGCTGGACCCTGTTGGTGGATGGGGGTGGAAAAAACCCTGTCGCAGTGGATGAACGCGGGGAGGTGGTTGTCAGCCCTCGGTCCACACGTCCATCCACAACACCCTGTGTATACAAATCAGGGCTGGCGAAGGTGGCTCTCCAGCGTGTTCACCACGCTGCGCACAGCCGCGTCTTCCGCGCACAGCCGTTCGATCTTCCGGACGGCGCTGATGACGGTCGAGTGGTCCTTGCCGCCGAACCGGCTCCCGATCTCCGGGTAGCTCATGCTGGTCAGCTTGCGTGACAGGTACATCGCGATCATGCGCGGATGGGCGACCGCCCGGTGGCGCTTCGGCCCCTTGAGGTCGTGCAGCTTCACGTCGAAGTAGGCGGCAACCTCGCGCTGAACCGCCTCGATGGTCAGCCCGGCCGGCGCCGTGGCCACCAGCTTCGCGATGGCTTCGCGCGCGAGCTCCAAAGAGATGGGCTGCCCCTGGAACGAGGCCCGGGCCGCCAGCCGCAGCAGAGCGCCTTCCAGCTCACGCACGTTCGTCTTCACGTGCGCCGCCAGGTACAGCGCCGCCTCGTCGGGCAGGGTCACCTTCTCGAGCTCGGCTTTGCGCTTGAGGATCGCCACCCGGGTCTCCAGGTCCGGGGTCTCGACCTCGGCGATGAGACCCCACGTGAAGCGGCTCCGGAGGCGGTCCTCGACGCCGGGGAGCTCGGCCGGCAGCTTGTCGCTGGTCAGCACGATCTGTTTGTGCGCGTAGTGAAGCGCGTTGAACGTGTGGAAGAACTCGTCCTGCGAGCTGTCCTTGTTCGACAGGAACTGGATGTCGTCCACCAACAGCACGTCCGGCGCGGTCCGGTAGCGGGCGCGGAAGTCCTCCATCGAGCTGCCGCCCGAGGACCGCTTCTGCGACATCATCGAGCCGATGAAGTCGGTCACGAACTTCTCGCAGGTGATGAAGCTGATCGACCACTCCGGGTGCTGGAGATGGATCTCGTGCCCGATGGCCTGCAAGAGGTGCGTCTTGCCGAGCCCGACCCCGCCATAGATGAACAGGGGGTTCCAGCGGGAGGCCGGCGATTCGGCGACCATGCGGGCCGCCGCGTGGGCGAACTGGTTGGTCGGACCGACGACGAACTTGTCGAAGGTGTAGCGGTCCACCAGCTCGGGGGGGCGCGCAGGAAGCGGGGTCGACGGCCCGGGTGTGATTCTGCGTTCGGGCGCGGCCGCGGACGCGCGCGGCGGGTCGACGGCGTCCTCGACCACCTCGAAGTCCACCTTGAAGGGGCGCTGGGCCCGGGCCTCGATGTCCTTCAGGATGGAGGGCAGGAAGTTATCTTCGAACCACTCCTTGTGATACCGGTTCGGTGCCCGCAGGCGGATGTGACCGTCGTCGATCGCCACGCACTCGATCGGACGCAACCAGAGATCCCGATGTGCTGGTTTGACCAGCGGCTCGATCGAGCGAACCGCCTCCGTCCAAAGTTCAAGCATCGCGTACACCTGTCCACACCCATGCGGTCGAAAAATCCCTAAAGATCTCGGGGTCTATCACGCGGGATTCCTCTCTTTGTCCACAGCCAAAGACCATACGAACCCATCCCCTTCGGCCCGCTCGGCGATGGTGCCGGCTTGGCCTTATCGGTGTCACCGTGCGAGGGGTGCGCGCGCGGTGCAGGTTCTCTATCAAACCGCTGCTCGGGCCTTCAAGCGGCAATCCCGGACGCGTCGGCAAGATCGCGAAAATCAGTCGATAAAAATTTTTCAGGCTTGTTGCTGAACTGGATCACGCCTCGTCATCGGGCGGCGTCCAGAAGCGTAAGTGCGCGACCTGGCGCGTATTTTCGAAATCTGGCAGAGCTCGCCGCTGGGCGGCGTTGGAATTCACGCCATTTCTTTGCCACCGGAGGCGGAAACGCCCATGACACGGGCATTGGCGCGCGCCGATCGCCCTCCATCCCAGAACTTCCGTCGGAGATCGGGTAGCCTCCCTACCGAAAACGTTCTCCTCCGACGGAGAGCGGACATCGGATTGACACACGCCAACCCACGATGCTATGCAGTTCGGCCTTTGCGGGCACATAGGCCCGACCAGAAGGACACCCGGAGGACGCCGTGAAGAGGACATTCCAGCCGCACCGAAAGAGCCGCAAGCGCACGCATGGATTCCGCAAGCGCATGAAGACGCGGTCGGGGCGGGAGATCTTGCGGCGTCGGCGCCGCAAGGGCCGGCGCCAGCTGACGGTCTCCATCTCGAAGAAGTAGGTCTCGTGACCGCCGAGGCGGGCCAGCGCCGAACGGAGCGGCTGCCGCGAGCGGCGCGGGTCCGGCGGCGGCCCGAGTACCTCACCATTCAGAACCGCGGCCGCCGGACCGGCGGCGCGCACCTGCTGCTCTTCGGCATGCCCGGGACGGGGCGGCTCGGCATCACCGTCAGCAAGAAAGTCGGCGGCGCGGTGGCCCGCAACCGCGTCAAGCGCTGGGTCCGTGATTGCTTCCGCCGGGCGCGCGGTCAGTTCCCGCCCACGGTGGACCTGGTCGTCGTCGCCCGTCCCGGCAGCGCCGACGCGGGGCACGAGGCGATCTGCCGCGAGCTCAGGTCGTTGGCATCCCGGTTCGGAGCGGCTCGATGAAGTGGCTGCTGCTCCGCCTGGTCCGTTTGTACCGGCGCGTCTTTTCGCCGGCCTTGTCGCCCCGCTGCCGGTTCGAGCCTAGCTGCTCGGCCTACGCGGAAGAAGCGATCGCGACCCACGGGGCTCTCCGGGGCGGACTGCTGGCGGTCTGGCGGCTTCTTCGCTGCCAACCGTTCGCCCGGGGTGGTATAGACCCGGTTCCCGGGCCGCGCTGACGGAGCGGGCACGGAGCGGGCACAATAAACATGGAAAAGCGGGTCATCCTGGCCGTCGTCCTTTGCGTGGCGGTCCTCATGCTCTGGTCGAAGTTGTTCCCGGTGAAGCCACCGGCGCCGTCGACGGCTGCCCAGTCCGCGGCGCAGACCACGGGCGCGCCACCCTCCGCAGGGGCGGTGGCCGGAGCCGCCACGGCCGGGGCAGCCGCGCCGGTCGCGAACCGACCCGAACAGCTGGTCACGTTCGACACGCCGGACGTTCAGTTCGTGTTTTCGAGCCTGGGGGGGCGCCTGGTGCACGCGCGCCTGCGCGGCGCAAAGTTCCTCGAGCACCCGGGAGACCCGTCCAGCGGCCACGACCTGGTCGACACGCCCGATCCCCGTGAGGCGCCGCTGGGGACGCAGTTCCCCGAGTCCAGCTTCCCGACCCCCGCCGACGGCGCGTGGGAGGTCAGCCGCCCCAGCCCGACGACCGTCGTGTTCGCGGCGGACAGCGGCTCGACCCATATCGAAAAACGGTACATCGTCGACACGACCCGCTACCGGCTGCACCTCGAGGTCGCCGTGTCCAACCGGGGGCAGCAGGCCGTCAGTCATCACCTGGCCCTGTCGCTGAGCGGCCACCAGGACCCCGAGAAGCGAGGCGGCGGCTTCATGTCCGGGTCCTCCGCGAACCTGTCGTCGGTCATGTGCTCGGTCGACGACAAGCTGGAACGACGCCCGGTCGAGAAGGTGACCAAGGACCCGCTGAACAAGCTGGGCGCCGTCCACTGGATCGGCGCCGACGAGAAGTTCTTCCTGCTGGCCGCGGTCCCGTACCCCGAGACGCCGCCCCAGCAGCGCGGCTGTGCGACGACCGCGCTCCCGGACGGCTCCGCGCGCGTGACCATGTCGTTCGCGGAGCGGACTGTTCAGCCGCAGCAGACGACCACCTACGCGTTCGCGATCTTCGCGGGGCCCAAGATCGTCGCCGACCTGGACGCCGTCCGGCCGGGCGGCGAAGAGGTGAAGCTGGATCAGTCGGTCGACGTCACGCTGGCGATCCTTTCGCGTCCGATCCTGTCGCTGCTGAACTTCTTCCACGCGTTCGCCCACAACTGGGGGCTCGCGATCATCCTGCTGACGCTGTTCATCAAGCTGGTCACCTTCTTCCCGACGCAGAAGTCGCTGCTGTCGGCGAAGAAGATGCAGAAGCTGGCGCCCAAGATGAACGCGATCCGCAAGAAGTACGAAAACGATCGCCAGCGTCAGTCCGTCGAGACGATGAACCTCTACAAGGCGCACGGCGTGTCGCCGTTCGGCGGCTGTCTGCCCAGCCTGATCCAGATGCCGATCTGGATCGCGCTCTACTCGACGCTGAACTACGCGGTCGAACTGTACCGGGCGCCGTTCATCCTCCACATCCACGATCTGACGGCGAAGGATCCCTACTACATCACCCCGCTGCTGATGGGGTCGGTGATGTTCCTGCAGATGCGCATGTCGCCGTCCGGCGCGGACCAGCAGCAGCAGCAGATGATGTCGTTCATGATGCCCATCATGTTCACGGCCTTCTCGCTGTTCCTGCCGGCGGGGCTCGCCCTCTACATGTTGACGAGCTACCTGATCGGCATCCTGCAGCAGCTGTACGTGAACTATCTCGACCGCAAGGGCGCGACCGCGGTCTGAGCGCGCGTGGTAACCTGCTGCGCATGAGCGGTCCCGGCGATACGGCGGGCGGCACGGAGCTGGAGGCCGCCGCCCGGCGGTTGACGGCGCTGGCCGAGCGCCTGCGGGCCGTACGCGCACAGCTGGAGGCGAACGTGACCCCGCCCGGGCATGCGAGTGGCGGGGGCGTTCCGGCTGGCTACACGCCCGATGGCGACGGCGCCAAGGGCGAGGCGCGTTGAGGCTGTTCGTCGACACCGCCGACCCGCGCGAGGCGAGGGCCTGCTTCGACCGGAAGCTGGCTGAAGGGGTGGCCACCAGCCTGTCGGTTGCCAGCCGCGCCCTGCCGGACCTTTGCGCCTGGTCGTCCGGGCCGGTCAGCGCGCCCGTCGAGAGCCTGGACCACCAGGGCATGCTGCGTGAAGCGCGCGAGCTGGCCCGGCTGGGTCCCCAGGTCGTCGTGCGGGTGCCGCTGAATGTCGAAGGCTTGCGGACGGCGCGCGCTTGCGCGCAAGAGGGGATCCAGACGCACGTGACGTCGTGCGACTCGCCGATGCAGGCCGTCCTGGCCGCGAAGGCCGGCGCCCGTTACGTGTCGCCAGTCGTTTCGCCCGCCGACCAGGGCGGCGCGGACGGCAACGCGCTCATCCGCGGCATCGTGGCCGCCTTGAAGACGTACAACTTCCCCACGGAGGTGCTGGCCGCCCCCGTGCGCACGCCCAGCCATGTCGTCGACGTGGCGCTGGCCGGCGCCGCCGTCGCCGCCGTCCCGCTGGCGGTGCTGGAGCTGGTCGTGAAGTCCCCGGCCGCGGGCGGCGGGAGCGCCGACCGGAAGTAGCCCGCCGTGCCTCGCGTTCGCCAGCACGTCAACCCGCTGAAGTCCGACCTGCTCGAGATCGCGGACGTCCCGCGCGTCGTGGCCGCGCCGGGCCAGCCGCTGGAAGTCGAGCTGGGCGCCGCGGAGGCCCACTTCCTTCTGGACCGCGCGGCCGCCGAGCCGAGCACGCTGTTCGTGGGGATCGAGATCCGGCGCGAGCTGGTGGAGGCCACCAACGCCGACTGCGCGCGGCGCGGGATCGGCAACGTGCGCCTGATCTTCGCGAACATGTCCGTCGATCTGCCGCGGCTGTTTCAACCGGGCGCCGTGCGGCGCTTCTTCCTGAACTTCCCCGACCCGTGGTTCAAGAGCCGCCAGCACAAGCGGCGGGTCATCAATCCGGGGCTGGTCGCGGAGCTCGCGCGCGCGCTTCAGCCCGACGGCGAGCTGTGGGTCATGACGGACATCTTCGAGCTCGCGCTGGACGCCATGGCGGCGCTCGAGACGTCACCGTCGTACGAGAACGCGGCCGGCCCCTGGACGTTCGCGCGGACCAACCCCTACGGCGCGAAGTCCCGGCGCGAGCGGCAGTGCGAGCAGGAGGGGGCCCCGATCTGGCGGTTACTTTACCGGCGCGTCGGCCCCGCCGTCTGAGGTGGCCCCGCCCGCGGCGCCGGGGCCGCTGTTGTGCAGCTCCCAGAGGCGGTTCCCGTCGGCGCTGAAGGGGCGCGAGGTCGTGGCGGCGGGCGACCAGGGATTGGCGACCCGGATCTGCGCCCCCAGCACGGAGTCGCGCACCAGCGCCTGCCCGTTCGGCGAGACGCCCGGCATGTAACACGTGACGCTCTCGTCCCAGGCCCGCCCGAGCGCGATCAAATTCGCTGGCGTGCCCGCGGCGGCCGTGAACGTGCTGCCCGTGACCAGGAAGCCGTACGGGTTCCCGGGCGCGGTGCTGGGCGCCAGGTAGTTGCCGCCTTTCGCGCCCTGGCGCGCGGTGAGCATGTTGAGCGTGCAGCCGTCGAACACCGCGGTGCCGCGCCCGAAGATGAAGTCCACGTCACCCTCGATGTAAGACGACTTGAAGTAGGCGCGCGCCACGGTCAGCGCGCTGCCGCTCTTGACGTAGAGCGTGTCCTGATTGCCGAGGACGCGGACGTTCTCGAAGATCAGCTGGTCTCCCTGGGTCATGAGGGCGACCGCCTGGTTCGATCCGGAGGTCGTCTCGATGTAGTCGTTCGCGAAGGTGAGGTTCTTCGCCTGAAAGCCGGGCGCGAACGCCGCGAAGGTGGCGCTGCCGCTGGTCCCATACGACGTGGCGCTGGGGCCGCTGCAGGAGTTGACGTTCATGTCGATCGGCTTGCCCGCGTAGTTGTCGTAGACGATCGTGACCGCGCTGGCGTCGGTGCCGGCGCCATAGAGCGTGATGGGCGGCGCGGTCTTGGGGACGCAGACCACCTCGCGGTACGTGCCCGGCTTCACCAGGATCGCGACGCGCGCCGTCCCGCCGGCCGTCGCGGCGGCCGTGATCGCCGCCTGCACCGTGGTCTGGGTGCCTGTTCCGTCGGCGGCGACCGTGTAGGCGGCAACGAGCCTGGACACGTCTCCGACGCCGGCCGTCGGGTCCCAGTCGTCGGTCGTCAAGCTGCCGATGGCGCCCGCCTGCGCCAGATACTTCAGCGTCGTGTAGCGCGCGCCGTCCGCGTCCGCCAGCAGCGGGCGGGTGGGCGTGCCCGCCAGCGTCAGGCCCGCGGCGCCCGTTCCCCCGTCGGGCGCGGCGCAGGCGACGACGCCGCCGCTGCC
>CAZPUH010000885.1:0-1265 GCA_964589215.1 uncultured Myxococcales bacterium
GACATCGTCATCTCCGTGGCGTCGGAGTCGCGGCGCGCGAACTTCGGCCCGACGAAGCTGTTCGTGGGCGGCCTGGGGCCGCAGACGACAGCCGCCGATCTGCGGGCGTTCTTCGCCAAGTTCGGCGAGGTCGTCGAGGCGATCGTCGTCCCGAACCGATCGACGGGACAGTCGCGCGGCTTCGGCTTCGTCAGCTACCAGAGCTCGGCGGCCGCCGACGAGGCCATCAAGGGGGCGAACGGCGTCGAGCTGGACGGCCACCCCCTGAAGGTCAATCGCGCCGAAGCCCGCCCCGGCCGCTACTAACCGGGGCGAGCGCGATGGACGTCCGTCACTGGACGTTCATGGACTTCACTTCCCAGGCGCTGTTGCTGCAGTAGCTGCAGCTCGCGCCGACGAGGACGCCCTTGCCCGTCGCGGTCTCGTCCCCCTTGAGGCGCCAGTTCAGCCAGGCGAGGTCGATCTTCGTGAAGTCGCCGCCGTGCGACGAGAACAGGTCGCCGCCGTGTCCCAGCTCCTTGCTGAAGAGCATGATGGGGACGCCCACCGCGGCGATGCCCGTGTAGTCCTTCTCGCCGTTCTGGTACGCGATGTCGCTGCTGCCGCCCAGCACGATGAGCACCGGCGTGTGCACCGTCTGGTAGAAGCCGGGGATCGAGCTGAGAAGGCCGCTGCTGTTGAGACCCCAGGTCGTGATGCGCGGGTCGCCGGCCGTCCCCTCGGCCATGAGGCCGCCGCATGAAAATCCGTTGGCGCCGACCTTGGTGGTGTCGAGCGCCTGGTAGTAGGCGCTGCAGGGCTTGTCGTTCTCGGCGATGGCCCAGGTGACGTACGCGAGCAGCGGCTTGCCCATCGAGACGACGTCGCCGGAGTTCATGGCCCGCGAGTTGCCGTTGTTGGGCGTGCCGTCGGCGATGACGAAGTAGCCGTGCGACGCGATCTCGCCCATGGCCGCCGAGTTCGAGAGCCCGTTCAGCGAGCAGCCGCCTTCGCCCCAGACGAAGATCGGGTACTTCTCGGTGCCGCCCAGGTCCATGGGCCGGTAGATCGTCCCCTCGTTGATGCCGGTGCCGGCGTTGGTCTCGACGACCACCTTGTGCGGGCCCGTGCCCGACACGTTGGTGCCGGCGGCCTTCGAGGCGGTGCAGGTGCCCGTGAAAGCGCCGCCCGATCCGCCCGTGCCCGCGCGGCCCGCCGTGCCCGGGCTTCCGCCCGCCGGTCCGCCGCCCGTGGCGCCGCGCCCGCCGGCACCGCCCGTCGCGGAG
>CAZPUH010000886.1:0-2120 GCA_964589215.1 uncultured Myxococcales bacterium
CCGAGCCACCGGCCGCGCCGCCCTTGCCGCCGGCCGCGCCGCCAGCCGAGCCACCGGCCGCGCCACCCTTGCCGCCAGCCGAGCTACCAGCCGCGCCGCCAGCAGAGCCGCCAGCGGACGAGCTGCCAGCCGCGCCGCCGACCGCACCACCGACGCCCGAGCCGCCAGCGCCGCCCTTGCTACCGGCAGCGCCGGTAGAGGAACCGCCCTTGCCGCCCTTGCCGCCGGAACCGCCGGTGCCGGTGCTGTTGCTGTCGCTGCTGCAGCCGCTGGATGTCAGGACGGCGAGCCCTCCCGAGACCAGAACCACTGCTAAGAGATTCGTTACCTTCTTGAGCATCGCAAACTGTTCCTTTCTGGGGACCTGGTAATTTTTTCGATGAAGCTTTGCGCCTTGTAACACAACCGTCGGAAACAGCCAACCCGCGTCATGAGATTTCAGGGGGGCGCCCAAAGCGCGCGGCAGACGGCCAGAGCACCCGGGCGCGGACGTGGAACGGGTGCGCGGCCGCTGGGTCGCCCTGATGCCGGGCCAGCACGTCGCCAGCCGCCAGCAGGAACTGCGCGCGCCGCGAGGCTTCGAATCCAGGTTCCGCGGCCAGCGCCTCCAGCGCCGCCAGCGCGTCGGGCCACCGCCCCTCGGCCAGCGCCACGGCGCCGATCATCTCCAGCGCCAGCCGGCGCGCGGCGCCCAGCGCGACCCGCTGATCGGGGCGGCTGGCGGCCTCGCTGCCGGGGATGGGCGGCGGTTTGGCGGCCTCGGCCTCGATCAGACCCAGCGCCTCCTGGGCGCGCGACAGCGCGCGCTCGCGACGGCGCGCCTCCATGCCGACCAGCAGCCGCGGCTCGAGGTGCATCCCGGCCCAGCTCTCGGCGACGTCGCGGATGCCCGCCTCCGGCGCGTAGGACCCCACGCGCGTGACGATGTCGGCCAGCCTGGCTGCCGCCGTCGTGCGCTGCCCGACGTGCAGGTCCGACAGCGCCGACCGCGCCAGCAGGATCGCCTTGGCGCCCGGCTCCAGCACGGCGCCGTGCCGATTGAGCAGCGCCTCGGTGGCCTTCCAGGTGTTGTCCCACTGGCCGCGCTCGAAGCAGATGGCCGAGAGCCGCTCCAGCGTCGGGCGAAAGCTCGCGTCCCGCGCGTACGACCGCGAGTACAGCGTCAGCGCCCGATCGACGTCTCCGGCCGCCTCGGCTGCCGCGCCGACGGCGTAGTAGCGCTGGGCTGCGTCGGCGATCGTCTCGCCCCGCGAGGCCAGCTGGTCCAGCGCCTCGGCGGCCGCCTCCCAGCGCCCCGCCGCCAGGTTGAAGCGGGCCCCCAGATCCAGCAGGCGGGCGTCGTTCGGCAGGTGCCCGGCGGCCTCGTCCAGCACCGCCACGGCGCGCGGGGCGTCGTCCAGCCGATCGCCGTGCACGATCGCCAGCTCGATGAGCAGCGCCCCCTTGCGCGCGGGCGAGGGGGTCAGCGCCGCCTCGCTGGCCAGCAGCGCCGCCACCTGCGACCAGTCGCCGTCCTTGGCGGCCAGGCGCGCCAGCTCGGCGATCGGCTCGGCCAGCGTCGGGTCCAGCGCCATCGCCCGCCGGTAAGCGTCGCGCGCCGCCGCCGGATCGCCCGACCGCGCCGCCGCCCGCCCGCGGGCGTAGAAGATGGGAGCGGCGTCGGCCGGGGGGAGCTTGGCGCTGCGGCGCGCGAGCTCGGCGACCAGCGACGCCGCCGAGACGGCGTCGGGATAGAGCGTGTCCAGCAGCCGCAAGGCCTCGCCGTTGCGGGGATCGCTGTCGAGCGCCGCCAGGACGTCTCGGCGCGCGTCCTCGAGGCGGCCGCGCTCGGCCAGCGCCCGCGCCCGATCGCCCAGGGCGCGCGACCGATCGGCGGGCGTGGGCGCGGCCGCGGCGCGGGTCGTATCGACGGCCAGCGCGGGATCTTGCCGCGCCAGCGACACCACCGCGGGGGAGTCGGGCAGCGGCGGCAGCGGCGCCTCGGCGGCCAGCTCGACGTAAAGACGGGTGGCCTCGTCGGCCTGCCCCAGACGCGCCCGGCGCAGCTCCGCGAGGCGCCACAGGTGCGCGCGGCGGTCCCCCCCGGCGGGCGCGCGGGCGGCCCGCCAGGCCAGCAGCTC
>CAZPUH010000887.1:0-4678 GCA_964589215.1 uncultured Myxococcales bacterium
GTAGCGCAGCGATCGGGAGGGCGCGAATCGGCTAGTCTGCGACCCGATGGACGCCGTCCCCGTTTGCCCGCTGTTCGGCCGATGCGGCGGCTGCCAGTTGCAGAACCTGACCTACGAGGCCCAGCTGACGCTGAAGACCGAACAGGTCCGGGCCCTGTTTCCGGATCTTCCGGTCGAACCCTGCGTCCCCTCGCCGCGCGCCTACGGCTATCGATCCAAGCTGACGCCGCATTTTCCGAGGCCGCGGCCCGGGCGGCCGGCCACGATTGGCTTCCTCGAAGTGGGCCTGCCGCGGCGAACGATCGACGTGCCGGCCTGCCCGCTGGGGACGCCGGCCGTGAACGCCGCGCTGGCGCAGCTGCGCGCGCGCGTGCTGTCGCGCTGGGAGACCTACCGCCGCGGCGCGACGTTGCTGGTGCGCGAAGCGGCCTCCGGCGTCACCGACGACCCGCGCGCCGTGATCACCGAGCAGGTCGGCGACCTGTCGCTGCAGTTCCTGGCCGGCGACTTCTTCCAGAACAACCCGTTCCTGCTGCCGGCGCTGGTCGCCCACGTCGCCGCCGAAGCGGCCCGCGGCGCCCCGCGGTTTCTGGTCGACGCGTACTGCGGCAGCGGCCTGCTGGGGCTGGCGGCCGCCCCCGCCTTCGAGGCGGTGATGGGCGTCGAGGTGAGCGCCAGCGCGGTCGGCTGGGCGCGCGCCAACGCCGAGCGCAACGGGCGCGGCAACTGCACCTTCACGGCGGCGGACGCCAGCGCGATCTTCGCGAACGTCCCCTTCCCGGGCGCGGAGACCGCGGTGATCGTCGATCCGCCGCGCAAGGGGTGCGGCCCGGCGTTCATCGGCCAGCTGGCCGCGTTCCGCCCCCGCACCATCGTCTACGTATCCTGCAACCCGGAGACGCAGGCGCCCGAGATCGCGACGCTGAGCGCCGCCGGCTACCGCTGCGAGCGGATCCGGCCGTTCGACATGTTCCCGCAGACGCGCCACCTCGAGTGCGTCGCGACGCTGACCACCGGCGATTGAACGCGCGAACCGGATCAGCGGCAGAACCCGACGCGGTCGTCGTCCGGCGCTGCCGGTAACACGGAGACGCGGCAACCCGCCTGGCAGAGCAGCGCGCCCAGGGGCGCGAACTGGGACGGCGCGGTCATCGTGACCGCGAACGCGAGGGTGCTCGCGGGCGCGCCGGTCGGGTGCCGCAGGTTGCTGATGCCCAGACCGTCGCAGGTGCCCCCCGGCGCGGCGCCCAGCCGCGCCGACAGCGCGTCCAACGCCGGACGGATCTGCTGGTGACTCGACACGGCGACCTCGTGCACCAACCGGGCGGTCTCGTCGTCGAAGCCGGGGAGATGTTCCACGGCCGCCAGGGCGCGCGCCCATTCCTTGTCGTCCGTCTCGAAGCGGTCCATCCGGACCAGCCAGAGCGTCGACCGGGCGGCTTCCTGCGCGGCGGTGAGCTTGCCGCCCGGCAACTCCCACGGGTAAGCGGCGCAGTACTGGCGAGCGAGCTGCAGCCGGTCCAGTTCCTGGCGCAACCCGGCCGCCGCCGCCGCGCTGGCGGCGTCGCACCAGACGAAACCCCGGATCTCGGTCTCGTCGTCGCTTTCGTTCGCGACCGCGGCGGCGTTGGGGTTGGGAGCGTGCGGCGTCGCCACTGGCGCGGGCCAGCTCATGCCCGGCGCGTCCGCGCATGTGAGACTGCGCGCGCCGCCGCGGTCGGGGCAGGCGCGGACCGCCATCTGGCGGCCCCGCCCCCATCGCCGCCGGAGCAGCAGGCCGCTGCCCAGCACGAGACCGGCGCCGAACACCGCGACGACCAGCGTCCCGGCCACGATCTTCCAGGCCGGCAGCGCGCGGTAGGCCAGCGGGCCTTCGAGGCTGGCGACCGTGGCGCCCCAGTCCTTGGCCTGCAGCGCGGGCTCGTGGGCCAGCGCGCGGAACACGTACGCGCGCCGCTGCTCGGGCGGCAGCCGCGGATCGAACCCGGGCGTGCGGCGGATCCCGCGTTCCAGCTTCGCGAGCCGGCGCGCCTGGGGCCAGAAGATCAGCCCGAGCAGCCCCAGCCCGGTCAGCAGCGACTCGTGCCGGGTGAAACCGGCCACCAGGAACAAGAGAGCGGCCGCCGTCTTGAAAGCCAGGTCCAGACGGGGACGCCCCGCAGTGACCACGGCGTGCAAGATCCGGCCGCCGTCCAGCGGGTGCAGCGGCAGCAGATTCAGCGCGTTGATGCCGACGGCCATGAGCGCCGCCATGCGCACGTCGGGGTGGTGCCGGGTCGCCGGAAGCGCGCACGCGACGATGCCGGCGACCAGGCCCGGGACGGGGCCGGCCAGCAGCATGACCACCTCCTGCCAACGTTTCTGGAACGGCTTGCGCGTCGTGGTGGCCGCGCCGAGCATGGGGATGAACGCGATCTGGGCGTCGTCGTGGCCGAAGGCCCGCATCGCCAGCCAGTGGCCCAGCTCGTGGACGAAGATGATCGCCAGCAGCATGGCGGCGTACTTGCCCGACGGCGACCAGGCAGCCGAGACGGCCACGGACGCGACCAGCGAGCCGATGAACAGCACCCGTCTGGGAGACGCCGCCGCCAGCGCGCGTGCCCGCTCTTGGTACGCGCGCTCCTGCGTCTCCAGCGAGGCCGTCCCCTCCGCCGCCGCGACGGTCTGGGCTGTTCCGGGCCGCGCGCCGCCGAGGCGCGAGAACAGCATGCGGGCCCAGGTGAGGTCGGCGTCGGCCAGCGACAGGCGCCAGCCGCCCCGGTCCCCGTGCACGACGATCCGGGCGCGGCCGCGGGCCGTCCGGCCGATGTCGGCACGCCGCACGTCGACCGCGGCCAGCCGGCGCACCCGGCCGGGCTCGCGCAGCTCGAGGCCGTCCGCCGTCAGCGCGATCGCGCGCGTTCCCCGCGCGGCGCGAAGGACGACCTCCGCTCCAGCCGCCGCCTCGACCGCCCGCTCTGCCTCGGTCCAGAGGCCGTCGGTGTGGGTGGGCTGGCGGACGGCAGCCAGCGCGCCGCGCGCCCGGCCGACGTCGCCGGCGGCCGCCTGGGCCATCGCCTTCAAGCAGAGGTTGATGTCGCGCGCCTGGGACGTGTGCGCGCCGTCGGTTGCGCGGACGAGCAGGGGCAACGCCTCCGCCACCCGCCCCTGCCACAGCAGCACGGCGCCGCGCGTGCCGGCCACCGACGCAAAGTCGGGCTTCAACAGCAGCGCGTCCGCCGAGCGCCGCTCGGCCAGCCGGCGATCCGCCTCGTCGCGCCGCAGGAACGCGTACCAGCTCCAGTTGTTGAGAGCCAGCATCCGCGCCAGCGGTGGGAGGTCGCCGGCCAGCTGCGCTTCGGCGGCCGCGAGCGCGGCTCGGCGATCGCCGGCTTGTGACAGCGCCGCAGCCTCGTTGGCGCGCAGGACATCGCCCCAGGTCGCGCCATACCTCGCGATGCCTTCGCGGCAGAGGGCGACGGCGCGCGCCGGATCTCCGTCGAGCATCGCCTCGCGCGCGCCGGCGAAGTAGAAGCGTCCCAGCTCCGGCCCCGGGTCCGCCGTGCGCGCGAAGATCGCGCGCACCAGCTTCAGCCCGTCGCTCTCGAAGGGAACGACGCTCTGGCCGCGGATCGCGAAGGGGACGAGACCGATCACCAGCAGCCCCTCCGCCGCCCGCGCCAGCGCGTAACCGGCGGCGGCGCCACCGCCCTCCCAGGACAGCGGGACGTGCGCGGCGCGGAGGATCAAGAGGACGCCGGCCGTGACGGCGGGCCGCACCGCGGCCAGCGCGATCAGCTGGAGGCGCAACCCGCGATCGCTGGCCGGCGGCTGCCAGAGCGTGACGCTGACGATCGGTCTTTCGTGCAGCAGCCAGCGGAGGCGCCCGGTCTGCAGCCGGGCCACGACGCGCCCCTCACCGAGCTCGACGAAGGCCGGGCGCAGCCCCAGCGCGCAGCCCACGGCCAGGCGGGCCAGCTCGCGCGCGACCGTCAGCAGCACCAGCGCCGTCAAGATCAGCGCGGTCTCTCCAACGCCCGACCAGAACGGAGGCGACAGCGCGCCGCCGGCCCCCAGGACGGCGGCCAGCCCGATCCACGCCCGCCCGCGTCTCACGGATGAGATCTCGCCTCATCGGGACGCTGGCTTGAGCGTCACGAAGCTGGCGGGGCGGCGCGTCGGGCAACTCCGCGCCGGGCGCGGTCAGGCGGTGCCGGTCGGCGCCGGGGCTTCGCCGGCCTCGGGCGCCTCGGCGTCCGCGCTGTAGCCGCAAGCCTCGTTCAGGCAGCGGATGCGCGTGCCCGACTTGGAGACCTTCTGCACGACGAACTTCGCGCCGCACTTCGGGCAGGGCTGGGGCAGCGGGCGGTCCCACGACACGAAGTCGCACCCGGTCTTCGAGTAGTTCGAGCAGCCAAAGAAGATCTTGCCGCGGCGCGAGCGCTTCTCGGTCAGATAGCCGGTGCAGCCTTCCTTCGGGCAGCTGACGCCCAGCGAGATCGGGCTGGTGGTCTTGCAGTCCGGGTAGCGCGAGCAGGCCAGGAACTCCCCGAACCGACCCCGCTTGATCACCATCGGCGAGCTGCAGGCCGGGCAGATCTGGTCCGACGGGCGCGTGGTCGGCACCACCTTCAGCGTGCCGTCCGCGTTGCGCGTGTACTCCTTCGTGTTGCGGCAGTCGGGGTAGCCGGAGCAGGCC
>CAZPUH010000888.1:0-3063 GCA_964589215.1 uncultured Myxococcales bacterium
ATCGGGCGGCTGCACGCGCTGGCGCGCGGCGACCACGCCGATCAGTTCCCGCTGCCGACGGAGACGGTGCGCTCCGTGCAGCGGCCCGTGGCGCTGGCCGCCGGGACGCTGCTGCACGACGTCGGCAAACCCTACGGCAGCCCCCACAGCGAGATCGGCGCCGGCCTGGCCGTCGACATCTGCCGGCGGCTGGGGATCGAGGAGGACGACGTCCGGCGCGTCGAGTTCCTGGTCCGCCAGCACCTCGTGATGGGGCAGATGTCGCAGCGTCGCGACCTGGACGACATCGGCATGATCTCGGACTTCGCGACGTTGTGCGGCGACGAGGAGAACCTGCGCGAGCTCTACTTGCTGACCTTTTGCGACCTGTCATCGGTGGCGCCGGACGCGATGTCCAGCTGGAAGGAGACGCTGCTGGGCGAGCTCTACTCGCGCACGCTGGCCTTCTTCCGACGCGGCCCGGACCTGCTGGGCGCCGAGCGCGCCGAGATCGTGCTGCGCCGCCAGAAGCGCGCGGCGGCGATCCTCGAAGAGCCGGAGAACGCGCCCGCGCTGACGGCGCTGTTCGGCGGCTTCCCGGACCGCTACTTCGCCGACAACTCGGCGCTGCGCATCGCGAACCACGTGCGGCTGATGCGCGCCCGGCGCAAGGCCGGCAAGCACGCGATGATCGACGTCGACCACCACGAGCGGCTGGGCGTGACCGAGATGGTACTGGCGGCGCGCGACGTGCCCGGCTTGCTGGCCGAGGTGGCCGGCGTGCTCTACGCCAACCGGGTCGAGGTCCTGGACGCCGCCATCTACACGCGCCACGCGCCGGATGGCCTGCCGACCGAGGAGCCGGAGGCGCTGGACATCTTCCGCGTGCGGGACGCGATGGGGCGGGCCGTGACCGACGAGGCGCGCTGGAAGAAGGTCCGCGAAGACCTGGAGTCGGTGCTGTCGGGCCGCGTGACCGGCGAGGCGCTGGTGGCCAGCCGCCCGCGCGGCGAGTCGGTCGCCGCCTGGCGCACGCCGGCGGTGCCGACCGAGCTGAAGATCGACAACGACGTGAGCCGCGACTTCACGGTGCTGGAGGTCGTGACCGAGGACCGCCCCGGCACGCTGTACGCCATCAGCCGGACGCTGTTCATCGAGGGGCTGGACATCCACCGCTCGAAGATCGCGACCGAGGCCAACCGCGCCATCGACGTCTTCTACGTGCGCGACAAGGCGACGCTGGTGAAGATCACCGACCCCGCCCGCCAGGCGCAGCTGCGCAGGAGGCTTTTGGAGCTGCTCGCGCGCAGATAGACTGCGCCGATGAGCGCGCTCGCCCCCGCCGTCTGCTTCCTGATGTCACTGCTGGCCGCCGCCGACCCGGGTGGCGCCGCGTCGCTGCTGGAGAAGGGCGAGCGCCTGTTTCGCGACGGGGACGTCGCCGGCGCGCTCTCGGCGTTCACCGAGGCCGCCGCCGCCGATCCTCGCGACGCGCGGCCGCATTACCTCAAGGGGGTCGCGCTGGAGAAGAAGGGGGACGCCGCCGGCGCCGCCGCTGAGTACAAGCGCGCCATCCAGCTGCAGCCGCAGATGGCCGAGGCGCACAACAACCTGGGCGCGATCCTGCTCGGGCGCGGCGACGCGGCCGGCGCCGCCACGGAGCTGGAGGCCGCCGTCGGCGCCAGGCCGGACTACGCCGAAGCGCAGTACAACCTGGGCGTCGCGCGCGACGCGCAGGGGCGGCCGGCGGACGCGGTCGCCGCCTACAAGCAGGCGGTGCGGCTGAAACCGACCGAGCCGAGCTACCGCCTGAACCTGGGCGCGGCGCTGCGGAAGACCGGCGACCTGCCGGCGGCCACGGCGGCGCTGAAGGAGGCCACCCGCCTCGCCCCCCGCGACCCGCTGGCCTGGGTGGACCTGGGCATGCTGCTGTCCGACCAGAAGAGCTACGACGAGGCGGCGGCCGCGCTGGACAAGGCGACCAAGCTGAAGCCGGACTACGGCCTGGCTTGGAACCGCCTGGGGCGCGTCGCGCTGAAGCGCGGCAAGGTTCCGGAGGCGGTCGCGGCGGCCGAGAAGGCGCGCAAGCTGGATCCGCAGAACGGCGGCTTCGCGGCGGACCTCTGTCGGGCGCTGCTCGAGGCCAAGGACGCCGCCCAGGCCGCCGGCGCCTGCCGCGCGGCCGTCGAGCTGGACCCCAAGAACCCGCTGGGCCACTACGAGCTCATGAAGGTCCTGGTCGCGAAGGGGGAGTGCCCGGCCGCCAAGGCGGAGCTCGGCAAATTCAAGGCGCTGCCGGGCGTCAAGCCAGAGGCCCAGAAGCAGGCCGACGCCATCGCCGCCAGCTGCAAGAAGTAGCCGGACGGCGCCGTCAATTTCTCGTTTCCGTTTCGGGCGCGTCTGATAAATTCCCGAGATGCTGCCGGACGGTCATCTTCGCGAAGCGCTCACGTTCGACGACGTGCTCCTGGTTCCCGCCGAAAGCGACGTCGTTCCGAAGGACGTCGAGGTGCGAACGAACCTCACGCCGGGCATCCGGCTCGCCATCCCGATCGTGTCGTCCGCCATGGACACGGTCACCGAATCCGCGACCGCCATCTGCATGGCGCGCGAGGGCGGCATCGGCATCCTGCACAAGAACCTGACCATCCCCGAGCAGGCGCTGGAGGTCACGAAGGTCAAGAAGGCGGAGAGCGGCGTGGTCGTCAACCCGGTCACCGTCGGCCCCGATCAGAAGCTGGCGGCGGCGCTGGAGCTGATGAAGCGGCACGAGATCTCGGGGTTGCCGGTCGTGTCGGAAGGGCGGCCGGTGGGCATCCTGACCAACCGCGACATCCGGTTCGAGCGCAACCTGGACCAGCCGGTCAGCGCGATGATGACCCGCAAGCTCATCACGATCAGCGAGGGGACCAGCGTCGAGAGCGCCAAGGAGCTCCTGCACAAGAACCGCATCGAGAAGCTGCTGGTGATCGACTCGGGCGGCTACCTCAAGGGGCTGGTCACCATCAAGGACATCGAGAAGGCCCAGGCCCACCCGGCCGCCGTGAAGGACGACTTCGGGCGCCTGCGGGTCGGCGCGGCCGT
>CAZPUH010000889.1:0-1517 GCA_964589215.1 uncultured Myxococcales bacterium
CGCCGCCGCCCCCCGCCGCGGCCCGCACGCCGGCGCGCCACGCGTCCGGCGGGGCCGCGCGGCCGCTCAAGAAGACGGCCGGCGGCGCGCCGGCCACCGCCGGTCTTCCCGGGCCGAACGCGGATCCCGCGACGCTGCTCAGCCGTGGTCAGACGGCGTTCGACCGCGGCGACTACAAAGAGGCGATCCGCCGGGGACGCGAGGCGATCGCCGCGGGCGCCGCGGTCGGCGGCCGCCTGCTGATCGGCGACGCCTACCTGCAGCTCGAGCGCTACCAGGAAGCGGTGCAGGAGTACGACGCCGCGCTGGCGCTCGATCCCGGCGACACCTCGGCCCGCCGCCGCCGCGAGCTGGCCCTCGAAAAAGCGGGCCGCTGAATCAGTCGCCTGGGCCGGCGCGAGCGCCGGCCCCAGGCGGAAGGTCGCTACTTGATGTAGCCCTTCTGGGTCAGGTACTCGGCGACCAGGATCGCGCCGCGGGCGGCGCCCATGCGGGTGTTGTGCGAGACCAGCATGTACTTCACGCCGTTGGCGAGCACCGGGTCGTTGCGCAGCCGCCCGACGACGGTCGACATCCCGCCCTCGGCGTCGCGGTCCAGGCGAACCTGCGGCCGGAACGGATCGTCGTTGACGGTGATGAGGTGCTTGGGCGCGGACGGCAGATCCAGGCCGGCGCCGAACTCGCGCCAGACGGCCTTCACGCGATCCAGATCCGCCTTCGCCTTCAGCTCGACGAACACCGACTCGGTGTGGCCCTCGAGCACGTTGACGCGCGTGCAGGTGCACGACACGGCGACGGGCGCGGGCGCGATGGCGTCGCCCGAGAGCTTCCCGAGGATCTTGCAGGTCTCGCGCTCGACCTTCTCTACTTCCTTCGGAATGTACGGGATGATGTTGTCGAGGATGTCCATCGCCGAGACGCCGGGCGAGCGCCCCGCGCCCGACAGCGCCTGCATCGACGTCATGAGCACGCGCGAGACGCCGAACGCGTCGTCCAGCGGCTTCAGCGTCATGGCCAGACCGACGGTGGTGCAGTTGGGGCCGGGCGAAACGAAGCCCTTCCAGCCGCGCTTCTTGCGCTGGACGTCGATCAGCGCCGCGTGGTCCCAGTTCACGCCCGGCAGGAAGACCGGCACGTCGGGCTCGTAGCGGAACGCGCTGGCCGTCGAGATGACGGGCACGCTGGCGGCGCAGCGCGGCTCCAGCTCGCGCGCGACGTCGGCCTCGACGGCCGAGAACACCAGGCGCACGCCGTCGGTGGTCATGGCCGCGGAGTCCTCGACGACGATGCCGGCGTGCTCGGGCGACAGCGGCTCCGTGCAGTGCCACTTCGAAGCGCCCTTGTCGTCCTTCAGGGCCTCGGCGAGCTTCTTGCCGGCCGAGCGGCTCGACGCCGCCAGCTTGCGGATCTCGAAGAACGGGTGCTCGGCCAGGGATGCCAGGAACTGTTGTCCGGCCAGGCCGGTCGCGCCCACGACGGCGACAGGGATGCGGTTGCTGCTCGAAGCCATGTTGCGG
>CAZPUH010000890.1:0-1007 GCA_964589215.1 uncultured Myxococcales bacterium
CGTGCGTACTATACGCGCCATGAAACGGACACTTATCGCGACGTTGAGCGCTCTCGTCCTCGTGACCGTCGCCGGACAAACGGCGCGCGCGACCGAGGTCGGTTACACGCGCAAGTTTGGCCTGGGCGTCGTCATCGGCGACCCCACCGGCCTGTCGGCGAAGCTGTGGGTCGGCCCCACGAACGCGCTCGATTTCGGCCTGGGCTTCTGGAGCGGCGTCAACGGGAACTGCTACACCGACAACAACGGTCAGCACATCTGCGACTCGTACGGCGCTCACAACGGCACCCTCAACATCGATTATCTCTGGCAATCGAACATCATTCGAGGCGCCGCCCAGCTGGATTGGCACATCGGCGGCGGCGGCCGGATGGTCTGGTGGAGCGGCTGCCGCAATGACTGCATCGCGGTCGCGGCGCGCGCGCCCATCGGCCTGGACCTGATGTTCAACAATCCCAACTTCCTCGAGATCTTCTTCGAGCTGGTGCCGTCGTTCTGGCTCGTGCCCGACGTCGGCCTCGGGATCGAGGGCGGCCTCGGCATCAGGGCCTACTTCTGAGCTACTTCTCGACGTCTTCGTAGCTCTCGACTTCGGCGAGGTCGATCTCGCCCGTGCGCTCGCCGGCGCCGCGGAGCGGCTCGGGGTAGCTGCCGAGATCGCCGGGGCCGACGGGCAGCGGCGTCTCCTCGGCGACGACCTCCAGCGGCGCCGAGGCGGACACCTCCGCCTCGGGCACGCCCTCAGAGGGGGCGCCCCCTTGCGAGCGGGCCTTCCACCGCGCCAGCGCGCGATCGAGTTCTTCGTAAGGAATCATGGCGGCCAGTATAACCCGCCCCCCAGACCGACTTCACGATCAAGCTACGAGACCGGGCTCCGCTCGTGCCGGTTGAGGGGCGACGAGACCGGGCTCCGCTCGTGCCGGTTGAGGGGCGGCAGGAGTGGGTGTCCCCTCCGTGCTCAAACAGGTCCTCGCGGTCCGGCCCGGATCTGCTCGGCAGGCGCCGTA
>CAZPUH010000891.1:0-7067 GCA_964589215.1 uncultured Myxococcales bacterium
GCCGCGGCCGACCAGCCCCAGCTTCATCGTCATCGGCCCCATCGTCCCGACCGTCACCGTGTACTGCGCGGCGCTGCCGATCGGCACCTTGGCCAGGTCGACGGCCAGCGGCGTCGGCGGCCCCTGCGCGATCTGGGCGGAGGCGGAGAGCGGAAGCGCCAGCGCGAACAGGGCGGCGGCGCAGGTCGGGATCAGACGGGGGAGGCGCGACATGCGCGGCAGCATAAGCGAGGCCCCCGCCCGCGTCCATGCGGCAGCGCCGCAGTCACCGCCACGTCTAAGAAGGTGGGCGGTCGTCGACGATCCGGACGTGGCCCACGCTGTAGGCGCCGTCCCCGCCCGATGGGGTGATGGTCAGCTCGTCGCCGTTTTCGACCGTGGTCCCGGCGGGGAGCCGGAGGCGGCTGACCGCGAGGCCGCCGCCGTTCCACCGGGGCATCGCCCGGTCGCTCCACAGCCGATGACCGCCGCGCCGCAACTCGACGGCATAGACGTCGTTGTTGTCGGCGCTGATCTCCAGCCAGCCGCCCGCGCGCGCGCCGTCCACCAGGACGCGCAGCCCGGCGCCGTCGATGAGGACGTTCCCCGGGTGCGACCACGCGAAGTTTTCGGGCTTTCGGCTGTCGAGCTCCGACAGACGGACGGTGAGAGGGCCGCCGGCGGCCGCGCAGCGAAGCGTGGCGGGAACGCCGGCCGCGTCCTCGAAGTCGAGCTCCCGAACCCAGGCGGGCGCGGCGGCCGCCTCGGGTGGCGCCACGGCGACCGAGATCGGCGCGGGTTCGTCGAGCATGAGCACCTCGGCGGGGCGCGGGCCCGGCGCTCCCGATCGCTGCATCGTCCGGCCGCGGCACCGGAAGGCGAAGGTCAGGTCGCTGCGCGCCGCCGTCACCACGACCCGCCAGCGGCCGGCGGGAACGTTGATGGCGGGCAAGACGCCCGGCTCGCGCCAGGTGATCTGCGCCGCCAGTTTGCCGGTCGGATCCAGCCGCGCCGTCGCCTCCGATTCCTGGCCCGTCAGGAGGTAACCCGGGACCTCGATCCGGCCGGGCGCGCGGCGGATGCCCAGCGGCCCGTCCTCGCGGCGCACCCAGATCTCGGCGGTCGCGCGGTTTCCGACGTCGCCTTGCACGCGCATCCACTGATACAGCTGGTGGAACGCCGGCATGCCCAGCATTTGCCGCCCCGACAGGAAGTTGGGGTCGCGCGCGCCGCCGGCGTTGTTGAACGAGATCAGGTCGGGGCGGCGGCCGAGCACGTACGCGCCGTCCCCCAGCTCGTGACCGATGCCGCCGTGTCCGAAGGTGGGCGGCGGGTGGCGCGCGATGAACGCGTCGTTCAGTCCCAGCATGTCCAGCGTGGGCAGCTCGGACCAGTAGGGCAAGGCGCCGGCCGCGTCCACGGCGTGCAGCGGGCTCTGGGCGCCGAACGCGCGCCGCAACAACGTCCCGATCGAATATCCGTCCTGCTCCCAGATCTCGTGCGCGGCCCGGATGTTCTCGGCGTCCATGCGCTGGACGCGCAGGTGAACCGCCGCGCCGGCGAGCATGGCGGTCGCGACCACCAGCGCCTTCGCCGCGCCGGCGGTCTCGACGACCTCTTCGAGCCCGTCCGCCACCAGGGAGGCCAGCGGCACGAGCACGAAGATCAGCTGGCGCCAGCCCGGGAAGATGTCCCCGCCGACCAGCGCCTGGTAGGCGCTCCAGCCGGCGATCACGGTCCAGGAGAGGACCACCGGCCCGCCCTGCCCGCGAACGACGAGCCAGATCGACGCCGCGACCGCCAGCACCGCCAGCACGGCGATCGCGGCGTAGCCGTGCTCGAGATAGTGCAGGCCCAACATCAGGCGGTCGGCGTTGAAAGCCAGCTTCGCGGCGGCCGTGTTGGGCTGCCACTGGCCGTAATAGATCCGGCGAAAGGCGAGCTGCCCCAGCCAGGCGAGCACCGGCGCGACGGCGACCGGGATCAGGGCCGCAAGCCCCGAACGGCCGCGCCGCCGCAGCTCGCTCGGCAAGCAGCCGCCAATCGCCAGCGCCGCCAGCAGGAGACCGTCGGCGCGCAGGAGCGTGAGCGCCGCGAACGGGAGACCGAGCGTCCAGGACCAGGGCCGGCGGTCGGCGACCATGGCCCGCCGCAGGAGCAGAATCCCCCACGCGAGAACGCCGGTCATGAAGCCGTGCTCGAGACCGCCCTGCGCCCAGACGGCCATGGGGATGCTGGCGGCCAAGAGGAGGCTCCCGGAGAGCAGGCGGGAGAGCGACAGCCGATCGTCGCGCGGGGAGATCCCGACCGCGACCAGCGCCATCAAGACGCCCACCTTGTCGAGCACGACGGCGGTCGCGATGTAACCGAGCCGCAGCCACCCGCCGACCGCATCCAGGAGCACCCAGAGCAGATCGCTGTAGCCCTCGACCCGCTCGTGCCCCGTCCAGGAGAGCCCGAAGCCCTGAACCAGACGGCGCGCGTAACGGAAGGAGATCAGCGCATCATCGGAGAGGAAGGTCCGATAAAGGTGCGCGTGCGCCAGCATGAGCGCGTACACGGCGACGAGCGCGACCGCCGTCAGCCAGCTCGTGCCTGCAAACACGGACCGGCGGTTCGGCGCGTCGGGGGGCATGCCGGGGGTCGACTCTAGGCAGACCCGATGCGCGGTTCAAACGAATTCCCCGACGTCCCACACGAATGAAAACGCCGCCGCCCGGCACCCGGGCGGCGGCGAACACTCACTCTCTTCGCGGATTACAGAACCGTCACGACGGTGCTGTTCTCATACAACCAGAACGGCCACCGGCGTCCGTACGCTGCCTGCACACCCGCGACGTCGCCGCCGGAAATGCGCTCCGCCGCCTTGTAACCGACCTGGTACCCCAGCGCTTCGCTCCCATCCCATCCCCGACAATAGTTCATGATGGAATTGTCGTCGAAGTAGCTGGTGAGCTGCACCCCGCCCGGAGACCGGAAACCGTTGTCGAGCATGCACTCCGGAGTCGAAGAAGGCAGCCTCTCCTGCTCGTGCGCGAAACCGAGCGCGTGGCCCATTTCATGTACCGCGGTCTGCTTGAACGCCTCCTGATAGTCGACGAAACTGGCACCCGTGCAGTCCGATGTCGTGCAATAGCCAATCTGCACGTCTGTCACGCCACCCGGGTTGACCCCCATAGGAGACGTAACGCCTCCAACTCCCCACCCAGTATCCAGGGCCAGCGTAACCCTGACGTATTGGGTTTTACCGGCAAACGGACACGAGCTCGAGTAGGTGAAGTCAACCTTACCGGCTGCGCTCCAACTATCCTTCAAAGCGCTCTTGATCCACTGCACCTCGGTCGACGCAGGGAGATTCGCGAAACAGACCGGCACCTGCCCCCCCGGCCAGAATGTGACCCCTTGCTCGGCGTACAGGGGTTTAGCCCCGACTTCCGACGAGACATCCCCGCCGGTGCACCCAAGTGCGGTCACTCCCATCAGCCCGGCCAAGACCCGGACGACCAATCCTCTGACTTGACGATTCAACATGACGAGGCCCCGCAGTGAAGCAGGTCAGTTCGTGATGTCGAGGTTGTTCAGGT
Source organism: uncultured Myxococcales bacterium (assembly GCA_964589215.1). Lineage (GTDB taxonomy): Bacteria > Myxococcota_A > Polyangia > Fen-1088 > Fen-1088 > JADGRB01. The sequence goes on from CAZPUH010000891.1 coordinate 3,564, forward strand.
TGCGGGAGCCGCAAGTCGTGTCGAAGTACAGGTTCAAGTGGCGGCCCGACAGGAAAGCGGACACAGCCATCGACTCCCACGACTTGACGAGGTCGGCGCCGACACCGGCGCACCCACCAGAGGCGTTCATGAACGCGTAGTACCAGTTTCCGTCCGAGGCCAAGATCTTGAGCCGCATGCCGGCCCCACCGTCCAGGCTGACCGTCTGGACGGTCAGGCCGTTCACGGTCGTCGCGTGGGCGGCAGGCGACAGCAACGAAGACACGAGCAGCGCGGCGGCCAGGAAACCAGACAGAATGAGCTTCTTCATACGATCCTCCATCAATACAAACAGCCAACGAGCCCAATCAACCGTTCGACCGAGAACATCTCGAGTCAACGAGGGCGCGAACGGTAGTACTTCGTCGGCGCAAACGTCTCTATAGGCAATTTCGTTGCACGAGGCTCATCACGTGAGGAACCAATTCGAACCGAGAGCCGATCTGCAGCTTGCGCAGGACCTGGCGAACCTGATGATCGACCGTCCGAATGGACGTGCCGCGCCGAGATGCGATCTCCGCATTACGCCGCCCACAAAAGAGCTCCAGGGCGACGTCGAGCTCTGCGCGAGTCAGAAAAGGCAGAAGCGCCTTTCGCGCACGTTCGACAGAGGGCTTCTCGAGGACCGCAGCCTGGAGAGAGCTCCGGGACTGGAGGCCCAGCTTCACCTTGGCGCGACTGACGTAACCGCCGACGGTGTTTTCAGAGATGCCGAGTCGATCGGCTATCAGCTTCATGGGGGTGCCGTGGGCACAATCTTCCAATACCGCTCTCTCTTGCCGACTCAACGCTGCATCCGCCTTGAACGCGCGCGGTTGCAGCTCCCCAACGGCCGGACGACACGGAAGTTCTCGCATGGTCGCGCATAACAACGACGGCAACACAGAAAAACGCCCCACGATTCGCTGCCACCAATGGCCAGCTCGCGAGCACATTCGTCGAGTGAGATCGCGAGTGCGATCGCCGGTGATAACACCGGCTCGCAACCTCAATCAGAGCGCCGCCACATGCGCAATCACACTGCGCGTCTCACTCTCACGCGTTGGCCGGGCGGCCAATGTGAAATTCTCAACGCGGGAGAGCGCCGCAAACGCCGACCGGGTCTCGGTCAGACTGACTTCGTCACCTGGCAAACGCCGGAGCCCGGGCCAGCAATGCCATCCAGCCCGCGAGGTCGCCGGCCAGCGCCGCCTCGAGCGCGCCGAGGCCGACCAGGACCAGCCCGATCGCCAGCAGCCCCTTGAGAGGCAGGCCCAGGAAGTACACCGGCACTTGCGGGACGGCGCGCGCGAGCAGGCCCAGCGCGAGATCGGTCAGCCAGAGGGCCACGATCACCGGCGCGGCCAGACCCACGCCCGACGCGATCACGCGCGCCGAGGCGGCCGTGACCAGCGCGGCGGCCCCGCGCGCGCCGGACGCGCTGAGCCCACCGCCGACGGGCAGGACACGGTAGCTGCCGAGGAGCGCGTCGAGCAGCCGGGGGACGCCGCCGATCTGGAAGAAAACCAGGGTCGCCACCAGCACGTACAGCACCGCGAGGGGGCTCGCGCGCTCGTCGGTCGTCGGGACCAGCACCTCGGCGAAGTTCGCGCCGCGCAGCGTGTCCGCGAGGTGTCCGGCGGACTCGGCGGCGCGGAAGGCCGCCGACGCCACGAGGCCCAGCACGGCGCCCACCACCAGCTCCCGCGCGACGAGGACCGCGAGGTGGGCGGTCGACGCCTGATCGAGCCCGGCGGCTGCAACCGCCGCCATCAGCGCCGGCGCCGCCAGGCCCGCAAGCAGCAATGCCAGCCCCAGGCGGGCCGGCGCCGGCAGGCGAACGCCGCCCAGCGGCCCGACCAGCCAGACCACCGGCGCGGCGCGCGCGGCGCCCAGGGCCAGGGCCGCCACCAGCAGGCCCGGGGCGCGAGCGATCACCGGACGGTCGCCACGGCCAGGAACAGCGAGTGGCTGAAACGGACCAGCGCCGCCCCCAGCACCGGCCCCATCGCCGCCAGCACCAGCAGCACCACCACCAGCTTGGGAACGAACGCCAGCGTCGCGTCCTGGATCTGAGTCGCCGCCTGCAGGATGCCGACGACGAACCCGGTCACCAGGCTGGCGGCCAGCGGCGGGCCCGAGAGCAGCAGGACCAGGATCAGCCCCTCGCGGACGGCGCGCAGCACCAGCTCGTTGCCGAGGAGGCTCACGTGAACCCCTCCAGCAGGCCGCGGACCACCAGGTGCCAGCCGTCCGCCAGCACGAACAGCAGCAGCTTGAACGGCAGCGACACCGTCGTCGGCGACAGCATGTGCATGCCCAGCGCGAGCAGCAGGTTCGCGATGACCAGGTCCACGATCAGGAACGGGATGAACAGCAAGAACCCGATCTGGAAGGCGCGCCGCAGCTCCGACGTGACGAAGGCCGGGACCAGGACGATGAAGTCGCTGTCCGCGACGGCGCCGGCTCCGGGATCGCGCATCTTGCGCGCGAGCGCGGTGAACGAGGCGCGATCGGCGGCGGGGACGTGCTTCGACATGAACGCGCGCAGCGGCTCCTTGCCGCGGTCGGCGGCCGCCTGCAGGGCGGCGATCGTCTCGGCGCCGGTGGCCTCGGCGCTCGCCGCGGAGACCAGCGAGGGGCCCGCGGCCGCATAGATTCGCTCCGCCGTCGGGGCCATCACGGCGATGGTCAGCACCAGCGCCAGCCCGGTCAGCACCTGGGTCGGCGGCACCGACGGCGTCCCGATCGCGCTGCGCAGGATCGACAGCACCACCGAGATGCGCACGAACGACGTCATCATCAGCAGCGCGAACGGGATCAGCGACAGCGCCGCCATCGCGACGATCAGGACCAGCGGCCGGGCGGTCAGGTCCATCCCGCCGTGGGCGGGCGCCGCGCGTGCAACCGCCGGCATGACCAGCACCGACAGCGCCACCAGCCGCTTCACGCCCGCTCCACAGGCTCGGTCGCCGGCGGGGCCTGCCGTCGCATCGCGCGGGCCAGCACCTCCGCGAACCGCGGGCTCCCCGCCGAGGCCGCGCTCGCCGCGCGCACCGTCTCGGCGTCCAGCTCCGCGAGGACCGTCATCGGCCCGTCGCCCACGCCGACCAGCAGGCACCGCCCACCGGCCTCGATCACGTAAACCGATCGCCGCGGCTCCAACGGACACCGCGCCAACACCTTCACCGCCCCGCTGACCTTCCCCACCCCCCGCCCCGCCAACACCCGCAACGCGCCCCACGCCACCAAACAAACCACCCCCAACGACACCACCGACAACCAAACCGCGCCCCCCAACCCCGCCTCCATGCCCGCCTTATACGACGCGCCACATCCACCCTGTCAACCCGTCTGGCAGCCGCTCTTTTTGCCGCGACGCCAGAGCGCCGTCAGGCGCGCGTCCAAGTACCGGGAGGCGCGGCTCCGCCGCGCCGGCCCACCTCAGCCACCGGGGGGTTTAGGTAAGGGGGGCGGAGCCCCCCT
>CAZPUH010000892.1:0-3750 GCA_964589215.1 uncultured Myxococcales bacterium
GCCCAGCGAGTGGCAGGCCAAGTGGTGGGAGGACGTCGCCAACTTCCAGGGCGTCGTCCCGCCGAACAGCCGCGAGGGCGATCTGTGCGACGCCTGCACGAAGACCCACATCAACGACGATCCGGCGCAGTACTACGACTACGCGCTGGCCACGCTCATCAAGTTCCAGCTGCACGACCACATCTGCACGGAGATCCTCAAGCAGGATCCGCGCGCCTGTGACTACTCCGGCAGCAAGGCGGTGGGCGACTTCCTGAAGGGGATCCTTTCGGCCGGCGCGACGCGCGACTGGCGCGAGGTGATCCAGGACGCCACCGGCGAACCGATCTCGCCGCGCGCGATGATGGCCTTCTACAAGCCGCTCCTCGACGTGCTGGCCAAGCGCAACGCCGGGCGGGACTGCAGCCGGTGATGGACGCCAGCCGCGCCGCGGCCCTGCTGCTAGCGACGCTGGCGGTGGCGCCTCCGACGCAAGGCCCACACGCCCCGGGGACGGCGGCGCTGCCGCCGCTGGCCGCTCCGCCGCCGCGGCCGGCGGCGCCCCGCGAGCGCGGCGTCGCGCTGGGGCTCTTCGCGGAGGACGTCAGCTTCTCCTACGGCGCGCTGCTGGCCGAGATTGTCGCGCTGGGCGCGACCCACGTGGCGCTGGTCGTCCCGCTGTACCAGACCGACGGCGCCAGCACCGAACTGGCGCTGCACACGCGCCTCTCGCCGACGCTGGAGACCCTCGCCGACACGGCGCGGTTGGCCCGCCGCGACGGGCTGGACGTCACGATCTTCCCGATCGTGCGGCTGGCAGCCCCGCGCGCGGGCGAATGGCGCGGCACGCTGGCGCCGCGCGACCGCGACGCCTGGTTCGCCAGCTACGGCGAGCGGCTGGGCGACCTGGCGGCCGTCGCTGCGCTGACCGGCGCGAGCCGCCTGGTCATCGGCAGCGAGCTGTCCACCCTGGACGGCGACCTCGAGCGGTGGAGCGGCGTCATCCAGCGCGTGCGCGGCGTCTTCCAGGGCACGCTCGTCTATTCGGCCAACTGGGATCACTACCGGCAAGCGGCGCTGCTGGACCTGGTGGACGAGGCCGGCATCTCCGGCTACTTCGGCCTGCGCGAGCCCGGCGCCCCCGACGACGACGCCACCGTCGAAGCCGGCTGGCGGCGCGTGCGGCGCGAGCTGGAAGCCTGGCGAAACGGCCGCGACCAGCCCTTCATCTTCACCGAGCTCGGCTACCGTTCGCGCGCCGGCGCGACCGCAACCCCCTGGGACGAGGGGCCGGGCGGCACACCGGACCTCGACGAGCAGCGCCGCGGATTCGCCGCGTTTCGCCGGGCCTGGACCGGGTCCGCCGTCCTCGACGGCGTGTACGTCTGGAACTGGTACGGCTTCGGCGGCCCCGGCACCACAGGCTACACCCCCCGCGGCAAACCCGCCGAACCCGAAGTCCGCGCGCTGCTCGACAGCCTCTGACCCGTCTCCCCGTCCTCGTCCTCGTCCTCGTCCTCGTCGCCGTCCTCGTTCTAGATCAGGTCCGGTCCGGTCCCGTCCCAGCCTAACGAGGACGAGGACGAGGACGAGGACGGGCCAGACGGGGCGGGAACTTACTTGCCGCTGTTCATCATGCCGCTGGTGATCAGCGCGCCGATCGAGCTGAACGCGGCGGGCGGAAGCGTCGCGTCCAGGGTCCAGACCTTCCCGGCGCCGTCGCCGCCCGAGGTGAACACCAGCGGGATCGGGGCGGACGCCGAGCGGGCCACGGCGGCCAGGCGTGGGTTGTCGCCGAACTGGGCCACCGTGCGCAGCACGGGCGCGAAGTCGAAGTAGTAGAAGGCGTCTCGCCCCTTGGCGGCCGCCTGCGCGTCCGTCAGCGCGGCGGCGGCCTTGGCAACCGCGGGCACCTTTCCCGCGGCGATGGCGGCCATCTGGGCGCGCGCGTCGCGGCCGAACGTCACGATGAGCCGCGTCCCGGCCACGCCCTGGTAGGCGTCGATGCCTTTTCCGAGCACGCGACGGATGACGTCGTTGTCGTAGGCGCTCCCCTTCTTCACCGTCAGGTGGAACCGCACGGCCTTCACCTTGCCGACCGACTCGCGCGAAGCCGTCCACTCGAACACCTTCGACAGCTCGCGAAGCTGGCTGTGAACGACGGCGTCCATCGCCTTGACGTCCAGCTTGGCCAGCGCGGCCGCCACCTTCGCCGCCGACGCCGCATCCTTGAGCGGCGTCGAGAACACGCCCGAGACGACCGGCACCTCGGTCCCGACGCTGATGCTGCCCGACTGCTGCCCCGCCATCGCCGCGAGGTACGCGTCGTAGTAGGCCACGGCGGCCGCGGCCCCCTTGCCCGACTCGGCGGCCAGCCGCGCGCGGTACCGGTTCAGGACCTGCGCCCAGACGCTGCCCACGCTCATGCCGCCGACCATGAAGGGGTTGGCCGACGCGGCCAGCACGGCCGGATCGATCTCGAACGGGCGGACGTCGCGCGCCACGCCCTCCAGCGCCGACCCGGGCCGCGCGAACAGCCGCCCGCGCAGCACCAGACCGCGCGCCGGGTCCAGCGACAGCCCGACGTCGACCGACTCGGAGTCGCCGACCAGCGCCAGCATCTGGGCGATCGTCTCGTACGAGGCCGCGCTGTCGTCGGGCGACATCCCCGACGACGCCGCGCCGACCTGCTGCAGCTGGCGGAGCTGATCGACCAGCGTCGCGATGCCGGTCTTCACGTCGGTGCCGTTGGCGCGCGCGATGGCCTCGGGGAACAGCGTGGCCGTCACGTCGTCCGGGCTCGGGTGGCGCGCGGCCAGCGCCAGCATCGCGCCCCGCATCATCCCGTCGATCTCGTCGCCCAGCACCAGCACGCTGCCTTCGCGGTAGACCCAGCTCTGCGACTTGCCGCCGGTGCTGACCAGCGTGAGCAGACCGCGCGTCATCACCCGCTTGCCAAGCGCGTCGATCAACCGCTCGGCCTGGGCCGGCCCGCGCGCGGCGACGGCGAGGACCAAGCTGGTCCGCTTCCCTTCCAGCGCCGTCACGACCGCGCCGACGGGGGCGGCGGTGTCCAGGTTCGCGGCGACCTCGGGGGACAGACCCGCCTCGGAGAACAGCCAGTCGCGCGCGCCGGACGCGGTCATCGGCAACGGCACCGCCGAGCCGACCAGACGCACTCCGTTGTCCAGCGTCCGATCGAACGAGCCGATCGAGATGCTGGCCAGCATGAACGGCCGCGCGATGGGGGCCGGAACCAGCGTGACGGGCGGGCCCACCTCGGGTCCGCGCGGGGCGACGGCCACCGCGCTCGCGGGCGTCTGCGCCGGCGGTTTCGAATTGCCCGCGCAAGCGCCGAGCGCGGCCACTGCGAACAGCGTCCACGCGTAGGGGCGACGGAGGTTCCGTATGGGCTCGCTCATGGCGGGCTAGACTACCCGCGGCGCCCGGAGCGCCATAGCAATTTTGCCGCGACGACGGACAGCCAGGTTGCGGGGTTGCGACCGCCTTGCTACCGTCGAGAGCCATGCCGGCGCCCGCTCGTTTCCTGCTGCTGCTCGTCGCACTCCTGACGGGCTCGGCGATGGGCTGCGGCTCGTCCTCGGCGCGCGATCAGAACTACGGGACCAACCTGGGTGCCGACTTCGTGGCGCCGATCGTCGATGCCGGGCAAGACGGCGGCACGGCCGGCAGCGGCGGCGCCGCCGCGGGCGGGTCGTCCGGAGCGGCTGGCGCGGGCGGCGGCGCGGCGGGCGCCGGCGGTACCGACCT
>CAZPUH010000893.1:0-4928 GCA_964589215.1 uncultured Myxococcales bacterium
CGACGCCGGCGAATCCGGGAGCGCTTGCACGCGGGCGGTCATGAACGGGTCCTGGCCGCCGATTTCCAGGATCCGGATGCGCGAGACCCCCTGCAGGATCACCGAGAAGTTGTCCTTGGCCAGCTTGATGACCTTGAGGATGCGGGCGGCGCACCCGACCATGTAGAGGTCGCTGGGCCCCGGCTCCTCGGTTCGCGCGTCGCGTTGGGTCACGATCCCGATGACGGGGCGCTCTTTGGAGATCGCCTCCTCGACGAGCTTCACCGACTTTTTGCGGCCGACGTCGATCGGAATGATCGAACCCGGGAACAGCACCGAGTTCCGCAGCGGCAGGATCGAGATGACATCCGGAACCTCGACGGGCCCTTCGGGCACCGGCTTCTTGGTCGCCATGAATTCGATCGTATACGGGTCGCACCCCTGACGCCAGTCGCGCCGTGTGCATACCTACACGTCGGTGTGTGCCAGTTCCCGACGCCCGCGTGGGAGCCGGGTCCCGAGAGCCGCGTGGTAGGATCGGCCCCTAACTTTTCGCTGGAGGCCCCATGCGATGGTGTGCGGCTTGGCTTTGTTTGTTGTTGGGCGCCGGCGTGGCCCGCGCGCAGACCCCTGACGATCGGATCGCCGCCTACGAGGACCAAGCGGTGGGCGTCCGCGCGATTACACCGCTGGGCTCGGACCAGCGTCCCGCGCGACCGGGCTGGGACGCCTTCCAGGGTCGCGACCACCACCCGATCGACCCCGAAATCTTCCTGCGCATCGTCGGACGAGACGACCTGGCGCGCCGCTACCGGCACGAAGAGATCCTCAAGAAGAGCCTGATCGCCGTGGGCGGAACCGCGGCCGTCGCCGGGCTGCTCTACGCGCTCGTCCCCTACCTGATCTTGAGCCGAATGGGACAGCCGGCCGTCGACTGCAACGGTGGGAACTGTTCGTCCAGTCAGCCGGGAATCAGCGGGTGGGGCCTGGCGACCGCCGCCGCAGGGCTGGTCACGCTGCTCGTCGGCCACACGCTGAATCCCTCCCCCATCGACGCCGCCGAAGCCGACCGGCTGGCGCGTGACCACAACGAGCGTCTGCAGCCACAGCTCGGACTCTCCGACGTCGCCGCCGGGCCCTGACCAACCGCGCAGCGGCCGGAACGTCAGGTGGTGATCACGACGGAGGGGGCGCTGCGGGCGGCGGGGCCGTGGTGGACGGCTTCGATGTTGTTGCCGTCGGGGTCCAGCAGGAAGCCGGCGTAGTAGCCCGGGTGGTAGTGACGCTCGCCCGGCTTGCCGTTGTCGCGGCCGCCGGCCGCCAGCCCGGCCTCATGGACCCGGTCGACTTGCGCCCGACTCTCCGTCTGGAACGCCAGGTGAATGCGAGATGTTGGGCCGTCGCTGGGCGTCAGGCAGAGCTCGTCGGCGACGAGCAACCCGGGCGCGATCTCGATGATCTCGCGCCCGAGCACCCGGAACAGCGCTTCGTAAAAGCGCCGGCTGGCGGCCAGGTCCCTGCACCGCAGCTGGATGTGATCGATCAACCGCCCGCGATGAAACTGCATGCGCGATTCGCGGCCTACCGGCCCTTCTTCTCCGACACCGGCTTGGGCTGCGGGGTCAGCGTGTGCACGGTGGCCCCGGCCGACGACGCCGCGCCGCCCGCCGCCAGCGCCGGCGCGCCCACGTCGCGGTTGATGCCGTGGTGAGCCAGGACCTTCGCCTCGATCTTGCGGGCGACCTCCGGGTGCTCGCGCAGGTACTGCTTGGCGTTCTCGCGCCCCTGGCCGATGCGGTCGCCGCCGAACCCGAACCAGGCGCCCGACTTCTCGACGGCGCCGCACTCGGCGCCCAGGTCGATGAGGTCGCCTTCGTGGCTGATGCCCTCGCCGTAGAGGATGTCGAACTCGACCTCGCGGAACGGCGGCGCCATCTTGTTCTTCACGACCTTCACGCGCGTCCGGTTGCCGACCACCTTCTCGCCGTCCTTCAGCGCGCCGACGCGCCGGATGTCCATACGCACGCTGGCGTAGAACTTCAGCGCGTTGCCGCCGGTCGTCGTCTCCGGGTTGCCGAACATGACGCCGATCTTCATGCGGATCTGGTTGATGAAGATGACCAGCGTGTTCGACTTGGAGATGGTGCCCGTCAGCTTGCGCAGCGCCTGGCTCATGAGGCGCGCCTGCAAGCCGACGTGGGCGTCGCCCATCTCACCCTCGAGCTCGGCCCGCGGCGTGAGCGCCGCCACCGAGTCGACGACGACGACGTCGACCGCGCCCGAGCGGACCAGCATCTCGGTGATCTCCAGCGCCTGCTCCCCGCAGTCGGGCTGCGAGACCAGCAGATCGTCCGTGCGCACCCCCAGCTTGCGAGCGTAGCCGACGTCCAGCGCGTGCTCAGCGTCGACGAACGCGCAGATGCCGCCCATCTTCTGGGCTTCGCCGACGGCGTGCAGCGCCAGCGTGGTCTTGCCCGACGACTCCGGACCGTACACCTCGATGATGCGGCCACGCGGCAGGCCGCCCACGCCCAGCGCGATGTCGAGCCCCAGCGAGCCCGTCGGGACCACCTTCACCTCGGGGGGCGCCAGCCCTTCGCCGAGCCGCATGATGCTCCCCTTGCCGAACTGCTTCTCGATCGTCGTCACGGCCAGATCGATCGCCTTGTCACGCGCCGGATCGCGCTCACGCACCGCCGCCGCGGCCGGTTTGACGTCGATGGGCTTCGCTTCGGACTTGAGGTCGGTCTTGTCGGTCGCCGTCGTCGGGGTCGTCGCCATGTGCTCTCTCCTGGTCAGTTGGAAGCCAAAGCGGCGCGATGCCGCAAAACGTAGGTCGAGCCGGCGTGGTCCGGACCACCACCCAGCTGGCTTTCGTAAACGTGAAGCGCGTCGACGGTCGCGACGCCGAAGCTGCGGGCGCCAACGCGCGCGAGCGGCGGGCCGGCGTCCACCGCCGCCTTGGCGCGGCCGACCGTCACGTGGCCGCGAAACGGCCGGGGCTCGCGCTGGCCGACGCCGGCGGCGCCCGCCACCGTCTCGACCAGCGCGGCCGCCTTCTTCAGGCCGCCCGACGGGTCATCGACGCCCGCCCAGATGACCTTCGCCCGGCGCGCCGACGGAAAAGCCCCCATCCCGCGCACGGCGATGTCGAACGCGGGCAGCGTCGCCAGCACCGCCTGCAGGTTGGCGCCGAAGGCGGCCAGCTTGGCCGGATCGACGTCACCCAGAAACTTCACCGTCACGTGCAGGTTCTCGACCTTGCGCGACCAGCGAACGCCCGGCAGCGCCGGCGCCAGCGCGGCGGCGACGCCGAAGACCGCCTGCTGCACGACCGCCGGCAGCGGGACCGCGACGAAGCTGCGGACCGCGTCGGCGATCATCGCTTGCGCGTGTCGAAGTAGCGCCGCGCCAGGTCCAGCGCGTAGTACGCCGCCGCCGTCCGGACGCGCTCCCGCGTGCCGGCGAACAGCTTCGTCGACGTCCGGGTGGTGCCCGGGCCGCAGATCGCGAAGCAGACCGTCCCGACGGGCTTGTCCGGCGCGCCGCCCTCGGGCCCGGCCACGCCCGTGATCGCGACGGCCACCGACGATCCGCAGACCCGCTTGGCCCCTTCGGCCATCTCGCGCGCCGCGGGCTCGCTGACCGCGCCGAAGTCGGCGATCGTCTCGGGCTTGACGCCAAGCACGCTGGTCTTCACGTCGTTCGAGTAGGCGACGATGCTGCCGCGGAAGAAGTTGCTGGCGCCCGCCTCGGTCGTGACCAGCTCGCCCGCCAAACCACCGGTGCAGGACTCGGCGAAGGCCAGCGTCGCTTCTTGCGCGCGCAGCGCCTTGGACACGGCACCCACGAAGGTCTCGCCGTCGACGCCGTAGATGCCCGGGCCGATCCGCTTGCGAATCTCGGAGTCGACCTTGTCGACGATGGCCTTGGCCGCCGCCTCGTCCGGTTGGCGGACGACCAGCTTGACGTGGTTGACCGGCGCCGAGGTCCGGAAGTGCAACGTGGCACCGTCGATCCCGTTCAGGATCCCGGCCAGGCGGTGATCGATGTGCGACTCGCCCATGCCGTAGAGGTGCCAGGTGCGCACCGCGGGCGGCGGCCCGCCGATCTCGGCGAGCCGCTTGTTGAGGCGCGGCAGCACCTCGTCGGTGAAGATCTTTTCCATCTCCCGCGGGACGCCCGGCAGGAAGAACGCGTCGGCGCCCCCGAGGAGCAGCGTGAACCCCGGCGCGATCCCGGCGGCGTTCGGCAGCGCTTCGGCCCCGTTCGGCACCCGCACCTGGCGCAGGTTGTTGGGCGTCATCTCGAACCCGTGGGTGGCGAACCGCTTCTTCATCGCCTCCAGCGAGGGCTCGTCGGCGTGGGTGCCGGTGGCCAGCAGCTCGGCCACGGCGTCGACCGTCCGGTCGTCCTCGGTCGGGCCCAGTCCACCCGTCGAAATGATCAGGTCCATCTCGGCCCGCAGGCGGACCAGGGCGGCCCGGATGGACTGCGGATCGTCCGAAACGACGACCTGCTCGACGACCTCGTACCCGAGCTCGAACAGCCGCTCGGCGATGAAGGCGGCGTTGGTGTTGCTGATCTCGCCGCGCAGCACCTCGTCCCCGATGGCGAGCAGCGCCGCGCGCTGCGGTATGCGCCTGGAACTAGACATTTGAGCAGGTACCCTATCCGCCGGGGATCGGGATGTCAACGATTTGTCGACCTCGTCTCGCGCCCGATTTTCCGCGCCGCCGGCAGTGCAAGTTGGCGGACGGTTCGGCGGACAATTGACGCCCCGGGACGGCGCCGGTACGCTCGATCGGACCGATGCGCATTCGCTATGCGGCGAAGACGGATGTCGGCCTCAAGCGCAACCACAACGAGGATTACTTCTCGTTGATCGAGGACGAACAGCTGTTCCTGGTGGCCGACGGGATGGGCGGACACGCCTCGGGCGAGGTCGC
>CAZPUH010000894.1:0-3053 GCA_964589215.1 uncultured Myxococcales bacterium
CGCCCATCAGCACGCGCAGGCGCGCCTCCAGCTCGGCCTGGGCCATCAGGTGGCGGTCCGCGCCGGGGCTCTGCTGGGTCACGCCCAGCGCCATCCCGCGCGGGATGATGCTGACCCGCTGCGGGGGCTCGGCCTCGTTCGTGAAGGCCGCGACGATCGTGTGCCCGGACTCGTGCACGGCCACCCGGGTCTTCTCTTTCGTGTCGAGGCGCGCGTCGCGCAGGTCCCCGAGGACGATCTTGTCCAGCGCGCTCGAGAAATCGAGGGCGGTGATGCTGTCCCGGCCGGCCCGCGTCGCCGACAGCGCCGCCTCGTTCACCAGGTTGGCCAGGTCGGCGCCCGAAAACCCCGCCGTGTTCGCGGCGATGCGCTGCAGGTCGACGTCGGGCGACAGCGGCTTGCCCTTGACGTGCACGCCCAGGATGGCCCGGCGCGCCTCCAGCTCGGGGCGGTCGACCATCACCCGCCGGTCGAAGCGCCCGGGTCGCAGCAGCGCCGGGTCCAGGACGTCCGGCCGGTTGGTGGCGGCGATGACCACCACCAGATCCGTCCGCTCGAACCCGTCCATCTCGGACAGCAGCTGGTTCAGCGTCTGCTCGCGCTCGTCGTTGCCGCCGCCCATGCCGGCGCCGCGCGCGCGGCCGACGGCGTCGATCTCGTCGATGAACAGGATGGCGGGCGCGTTCTTCTTCGCGTCGCGGAAGAGGTCCCGCACGCGCGCCGCCCCCAACCCCACGAAGAGCTCGATGAACTCCGACGCGCTGATCGAATAGAACGGGACGCCCGACTCGCCGGCGACCGCGCGCGCCAGCAGCGTCTTGCCGGTGCCGGGGGGGCCGATCAGCAGCACGCCGCGCGGGATCTTGCCGCCCAGGCGCTGAAACCGCGCCGGCTCCTTCAGGAACTCGACGATCTCCTGCAGGTCGCGCTTGGCCGCCTTCAGCCCCGCGATGTCGTCGAAGGTCACGTTCACGGAGGTGGACTTGTCGAACTTGCGGCTCTGGTTCTTGGTGAGCGCGCCCAGCGGTCCGCCCGTGCCCAGCATTCCTTGCGCGCGCTTCGACATCCAGTACCAGAACCCGATGATCAGCGCCCACGGCAGCAGCGTCATCACGAACTGGATCGCGAACGGCTGCTGCTGGCTGGCGACGGTGATCGAGACGCCCTTGTCGCGCAGCAAGGGCAACAGCGCGGCGTCGTTCGGGGGCACGTTCGAGTGGAACGTCTTCAGGTCGCGCCCTTCGATCTTCTCGGGGTTTTTGAGGGTGGCATCGACGGCGTCGCCGCGGAAGACGACCGACTGGACCTTGTCGGCCTTCACCCAGTCGTACAGCTGCGAGTACGGCACCGGCGGGTTGTCGCCGCGCTCGTTGCTCGACTTCCAGAACCACATGGCCGCCAGCATCAGGCCCAGCAGGACCAGCGCGCGGCGCGAGGCGGTCGGCGGCGGCGCGGCCGCCGGAGGCGTGGGACCAGGGACTCGGTTCTTCGGTGACGTGTCGGCCATCTCGCCTCCACCTTGTGGCATACCACGCCGGGGTGGCCGGTACCCGCCCCGCCCGTCCGCGCACCGTCGGCGGCAGGACGATTACGACGGCGACCGGTGCCGGCGGAGCTCGGCCCAGCGGTGCCGCGCGTGGAGCACGGCGGCCTCGTCGGCGGGCGGCGGCGGGGGCAAGCGTAGCAAGAGCTGCCGGACCCGCGCGTAGGCGGTCGCCACGTCCGCGTGATCCTGCAGCGCCGCGGTCACGACCGCCCACAGATCGCCGCCGGCGGGCGACAGCAGCTGCTCCAGCTCGCGCCGGACGGCGCTCTGCTCGTCATCCGTGGGCGACCCAGCGTCGATCATTTCGTCCAGATCCGCCATCAGCTCCGAAAGCCGCCGGAGCCAGGCGAAGCTGGGATCCTGGACCAGCAGCTGCAACAGTTGCAGCGTCCCCGGCACGGGACCGTGCAGCGCCTCGTAGCGGGCGCGCGCCGGTTGCAGCAGAGCCTTGTGCAGGGCGCGCAGTTCGACGGCCAGATCCTCGATGGCGGGCATCGGTCAAGCCTAGCGCACGCGGGCGCGCGGCGGCCCCGGCTGTAACCGGCGGGGCCCGCCGGCGTAGGACAGGCGGGTCCGCCCGTGACACTGCCGCGCTTCTTTGCCGCCAACGTGGCCGTCCTGGGTCTGATCGCGGGCGGCGTGCTGCTGGTGGCCGTGCGCGACTCCACGGCGGCCATCGAGCGAGTGGCGGACGACGCGCGGGCGGCGCGGGCGGCGCGCGTCGTCGCGTCGGTCGAAGCCGAGCTGGCCGAGGCCGAACGGGCCATCGACGATTTCGAGCAGGCGCTGGAGGCGGGGATTGTCGACGATCGCGACCCCGGGGCGGTCCAGCGTCATCTGGCGACGGAGCTGCTCGCGCAGAGCGCCCTCACGGACCTGACGCTGACGTCGGCCGTGCTGCTGGGCTACGCGGACGACGGAGCCGCCCTGCTCGCGTCCGGCGGCCGCCGCCAGGTGACCGTCCGCCGCCGCACCGACGGAAGCGTCGAATGGAAGGCGACGGATCGCGCAGGTCTCACCGATCCAACGGAGCACGACACCTTCCGCGCCGCCGCGCACCGGGACGCCCGCGGCCAGGCGCTGTGGAGCGACCTGGCCTTCAGCCAGCTGGACGCAGACCGGCCGCTCGTGGCGCGCCGCAAGACCTTGACCGTCCAGAAGGCCGTGTTCGCGCGGGCCGCCGGCGCCGAGAGGTTCGTCGGCGTGCTGCGCGCGGGCCTGCTCAGCGAGACGCTGGATCGCCTGGGCGCCCCCGCGGCGGACGGCGATCCGCATCGCGTGTTCATCTGTGATCAGGACGGGCGGCTGGTGACGCGGATGTCGCCTGAAGACAGCTACGGCCTGTTCGATGCGGCCGGGCGCCCCGATCCCGACGGCGACGTGCGGGTCGCCGCGCGGTCGTTGCCGCCCGAGGTGGCCGCCGGCCTGGCGGCCGCGCGCGCCGGACGCCGGGGCGCCGCCCGTCTGCAGGTCGGCGGGCGGCCCTATCTGCTGACGCTGAGCCCCA
>CAZPUH010000895.1:0-2720 GCA_964589215.1 uncultured Myxococcales bacterium
CCCCCAGCCCGCCGCCCCGGCCACCCGACCTCGGCGGCGCGCCCTCCGCGCCCCGCGCTCCCTCGCCGCGGTTTCCCTGGCGGTGCAGGTACTCGGCGATGACAGGGCCCAGGCCGCGCCGCGCCGTCAGATAGACGGGCCCCTCGGGCAGCGCGGCGGCCCGCCCGTGGGGGCGCACCAGGGAAAGCCGCAAAAGCAGCTTCTGCAGCGGCAACTCGCTCTCGACACGGTAGGCGACGGTCTGCTCGACGCCGTAGAGGATCAGATCCCCCTCGGCGTCGACCAGACCGTCGACGTCGTAGCCGAGCGGCGCCTGCGCATCCCGGAACTGGACGAAGTGCTTGCCCGCCCCCGTGAACAGCTGGCCGCGCGCCATCCGGGCCGCGCGGGCCGCCGCCTCGCCCAGCTCCTGCGAAGCGGCCGGCATCGCGACCAGCGCCTCGCGCGTGCCTGCCCCGCTGCGCGCATAGACGATGCGAAACCCCGGCTGGAGGTCGTCCAGGCTCTCCTCGGCGGACAGCAGCCGCAGGAACGAGACCAGGCGATCGACGGCCCCGAACCGGGCGACCAGCTGGCGGCCCATCGCCGCGCCGCGCGCGTCGGCGGTCATGCCGGGCAGGTTGAAGCGCGGCTGCCCGACCGCGACTCGGTGGAGCATGGGAACGGTAATCATATGCCACGCCGCGCCTCCCGCGCGCTGTTAGGATCAACTCCGTGACCCCTCGCGATCCGCGCGCGGCCGACCCGACGTTGAGCGTGGCCGCCGGCCGCGACCTGGTGGCGCTGGTCGGCCGGCTGGTCCGGGACCGGTCCTGGGACACCCTGACGGCGCTGTTCGCGTCGCTGGCCGGGGAAGAGGGTCTCCCCTCGGCGGCGCTGGGCGATCTGGACGCCGCCGCCCGGCTCGTCACCGACGCGCTGGCCGGGCTCCCGCCGCCCAAGAACCCGCGCGGCGCCCAGGCCGACGAGCTGCGCGCGCTGTGCCTGGCAGTCGCCGACGCCCTGCTGGACCGCTGCGCCCGCCCACCGCTGACGGAGGTGGAACGTCGCGCGCTCGATCGCGGCGCGGGGCTCCTGGAAAGGGCCGGCGATCATCGCCGCGCGGCGCTGGCTTACGAAGATCTGGGAGCCGACGAGAAGGCGGCCCTGGCCTGGGGGGCGCTGGGCGATCTGGACCGGATGGAGGCGGCCCACGCGCGCGAGGAGCGGCGGCTGGCGACGGCGCGCGCGGCCGGCGAGACGCTGCGGCGGTTCGAGGCCTTGCTGACGGGCGGAGAGCGGTTGCGGGCCGTGATCGCCGCCGCCGCCATCACCGGCGTCGAAGAGGCCGCCACGTTGCGCGAGCGGGCGGCGGCGGTCGAGCGGCGCCTGTGCCGGGGGCGCGCCGTGACCCTGCGCGCGGCCGGCGACTTCTGGTTGCGCGTCGCGCCGCTGCCGGCCGACGTGGGGCGCGACGCGGACGTGGGCGTGCCGCTGCGCGATCCGGCCGTTTCGCGCCGCCACGCCACGCTGCGCGCGACGCCCGAGGGCATCGTCGTCGAGGACTGCGGCTCGCGGGCCGGTGTTCGGGTCGGCGGCGCGCGCCTGGCGCCGGGCGTGGCGATCCCGCTGCGCGGCGAGGGGGAGATCGCGCTGGGCCTGACCAGCGCCCTCTCGTTCCGGGCGGCTGGCGACGGCCTGCTGGTCGAGGTCACGCGTGGCCTGGATCGGGGGGCGCGCGTTCTGGTGGGCACGGCGCCGGTGCCACTTGGTCCCGCGTTGCCGGCGGCGGACGGCCTGGCCGTGCAGGTGCTGCACGACGTCCTGCGCCTCGAGCGCCCGCCCGAGCTCGCCGTGCGCGTCGACGGGCACTTCATCGGGCCGGCCTGCGATCTGCTTCACGGCGACGTCGTCGAGATCCCGTCCCGCGGCGCGCGGTTCGAGGTCGCGTGAGGCGCGGCGGTCGCCCGGAGGGCGCCCAGTGAAAGGCGAGGACCTGCTGGTCGAGGCCGATCGCGCCGAGCGCTCGGGCGATCCGTTCGCGGCGGCGCTGGCGTTGCGACGGCATCTCGAGCGCCACCCGGACGACGCCGCCGCCCGCCTGCGGTTCGCGCGGTTCCTGATCGCGACGGGCGAGCGCTCCGCGGCACGGCAGGCGCTGGAGCTGCTCGAGTCGCTGCCGCGCGCCACGCACGGCGAGCTGCGCCCGCGCATCGACCGGTTCCTGGCCGAGCTCGACGAGGCGGACGGTCTTCTGGCCCAGGCCGCCGCGCGCTGGGAGCGGCTGCTGGCCGACGACATCGACGATCCCGAGGCTCGCGCGCGCCTGGCTCGCCTCCGGCCCACGACGGAAGCCGCCGGCGTGCCGGTCCCGAGCCGGCCCGACGGCGGCGAGACGCTGGTGTCGCCCGAAGGGGTGGACGCGCTCCGCTACCGGCTGATCCGCGAGATCGGCCGTGGCGCGACGGCGACCGTGTACCTGGCTCGCGACGAGGGGCTGGACCTGCCGGTCGCGCTGAAGGTCCTGCATCCGCAGCTGGCCGGCGCCCGCCAGACGGAGGCGCTCGCGCGCTTCTTCGGCGGCGCGCGGCTGGCGGCAGCCGTGCGGCACCCGGGGGTGGTCGCGATCTACGACGTCGACGAAGCGGCGCGCGCGCTGGCCATGGAATGGATCCCGGGCGGGACCCTGCGGGACCGCCTGCGCGCCCACCCCGGCGGCTTGCCGGAGGCGGAGATCGATC
>CAZPUH010000896.1:0-27529 GCA_964589215.1 uncultured Myxococcales bacterium
GCTCGCTCAGATCTCTCTGTTCGTCGTTGCGGCGGGGGCGGTGGGTGTTCCGGCGGGTCTGATGCTCTATGCGCGCACGCCTTACGCGCGCCAGATGCAAGAGCCCATCGAGCAACCGCTGCAGTTCGACCACCGCCACCATACGCGGGACGAAGGGATCGACTGCCGGTATTGCCACAACACGGTGGACAAGTCCCCGTCGGCTGGCATCCCGCAGACACAGCTCTGTCTGAACTGCCATTCGCAGATTTGGAACAAGAGCCCGTTCCTGGAGCCGGTTCGCCAGAGCTTCATCCAGAACAAGCCGATGGAGTGGCGGCGGGTGAACAAGGTCGCCGAGTTCGCCTACTTCAATCACTCGATTCACGTGAACAAGGGCGTCGGCTGCGTGAGCTGCCACGGCCGCGTCGATCAGATGGCCGCCGTCGAGAAGGCGCAGCCGCTGACGATGGGCTTCTGCCTGGAATGCCACCGCCACCCGGAGAAGAACCTGCGGCCCGTCTCCGAGGTCACGAACATGGAGTGGAAGCCCGAAGGGGACCCGGTCGAGACCGGCCAGCGGCTGCTCGTCGAGAACGACGTGCACACGCGCGTGAGCTGCACCACGTGCCACCGATGAGGATCCTGCAATGAGCTGCGACGAATCTGAGGACAGGGCGGCGGCGGCGCGCGAGGCGCGCAAGCGGTCCCTCCCGATCTTCGGCGGCGCCGCCCAGTCCGCCGGCGCGGTCGAACCGCCGCGCTACTGGCGTTCGCTGACCGAGCGGGCGCGCGCGCTGCCCGCCAGCGCGGCCAATGAGTTCCCGGCCGGCGCCTCGGAGCTGGACGGCGTCTCGCGCCGTGGCTTCATGCAGATGCTCGGCGTGTCGACGGCCGTCGCCGGCCTGGCCGCGGCCTGCCAGAAGCCGAACGAGAAGATCATCCCGTTCGTCCGCCGCCCCGACGAGGTGACGCCGGGCAACGCGCTGCACTTCGCGACCGGCTACGCGCTGGAAGGCTACACGGCCGGCCTGCTGGTCGAGAGCCACGAGGGACACCCGACCAAGGTCGAGGGAAACCCGTCGCACCCCGACACGCTGGGGGCGACCACCGCCTTCGAGCAGGCCCTGATCCTGGGCCTATATGATGATGACCGCGCCCAGCAGCTGCGGCGGGGCGACAAGCAGATCGCGTGGACGACCTTCCTGTCCGAAACACGGACCCGCTGCCAGTCGCTGACCGCGAACGGCGGCGCGGGGCTGCGGTTCCTGACCGGCCCGACCGCGTCCCCGCTGCTCGCGGACCTGCGTCGCCGCATCCTGGCCCGCTACCCGCAGGCCAAGTTCGTCAGCTACGCGTCCGCCGCGGCCGACGGCGTCGTCGACGGGACCAAGCTGGCCTTCGGCCGGCCGCTGGTGCCCCGCCACCGCCTGACCGACGCCTCGGTGATCCTGTCGCTGGACTCCGACTTCCTCAACGACGGGCCGGAGCAGACCCGCCTGTCGCGTGAGTTCGCAGGCCGGCGCACGCCGACCCGCGACATGAACCGCCTCTACGTGGTCGAGCCGGCGATGACCGTCACCGGCATGAGCGCGGACCACCGGCTGCGCCTGCGCGGCACGGACGTCCCGGCTTTCGCGGCGGCGCTGTGCGCGATGCTGTCGGCGCGCGGCGTGGGCGGGCTCGGCGCGCTGGGCGGCCTGGCCCAGGGCAACGGCTCGTGGGACCAGAAGTGGCTGGCTGCCGTGGCCGCCGACCTCGAGCGCAACCGGGGCCGCTGCCTGGTCATCGCGGGGCGCCGCCAGCCGGCGGTGGTCCACGCGCTGGCTGCCGCGCTGAACTCGGGCCTCGGGAACGTGGGCAAGACCGTCGAGTACGGCGCGCCCCTGACCACCGACGCCAACGGCGGCCCGCAGGCGCTGCGCGGGCTGGTCGAGGAGATCGCCTCCGGCACCGTCGACACGCTGGTCATCACCGCCGACAACCCGGTCTACACCGGGCCCGCCGACTTCAAGCTGGCCCAGCTGCTCAGGCGCGTGCCGAACGTCGTCTACCACGCCCTCTACGAGGACGAGACGGCGTCGGTCTGCAACTACTTCGTCCCCGCCGCGCACCCACTGGAGTCCTGGGGCGACGGCCGTTCGAGCGACGGCGTGGTCACGATCGTCCAGCCGCTGATCGATCCGCTCTGGGGCGGCAAGACCGAGGCGGACGTGCTCGCCGCCTTCCTGGACGAAGGGCACCTGGGGACGCACGCGTTGCTGCAGCGGTACTGGAGCAGCCTTTCCAAGCTCCCCAGCGCCGCCGGCGGCTCGTTCGACGCCGTCTGGGAGCGCTGGCTGGCCGACGGCGTCGTTCCCGACACGGGCGCCGGCACGGAATCCAGCCTGACGGTGAACGCCTCCACGCTGGCCCAGGCGGCCGGCCCGTTGCTGGCGCGCGAGGGTGGGGCGCGGGGCAACGGCCTCGAGATCGCCTTCGCGGTCGATCCCAAGGTCTACGACGGGCGCTTCGCCAACAACGCCTGGCTGCAGGAGCTGCCGCAGCCGATCACGAAGGTGACCTGGGACAACGCCGTCCTGCTGTCGCAGGCCACGGCGGATCGCCTGGGCATCGAGACCGGCGACTGGCTGACCGTCTCGTACAAGGACCGCAGCGTCGACGGCCCGGCGATGATCGTCCCCGGCCACGCCGACGACGCCCTCACGCTGCCGCTCGGCTACGGCCGCCAGCGCGTGGGGCACATCGGCAACGGCGTCGGCTTCGACGCGGGCGCCCTCCGCACCAGCGACGCGCCCTGGTTCGACCGCGGCGCCAGCGTCGCGGTGACCGGCAGCAAGTACCGCTTCGCCATCACCCAGGACCACTGGACGATGTCGCCCGACGGCCGGGACATCCCGCCGCCGGCCGTGGCCGCGCCGCTGTCGGAGCTGCTGAACCCCGGCTCGATGTTGCACGAGGAGCTGGAAGAGCGCCGCGGCCCGCAGGCCTACATCCACCAGCCCCACGACTACAGCCAGCAACAGTACAAGTGGGGCATGGCGGTCGACCTCAACAAGTGCACGGGCTGCAGCGCGTGCGTGGTCGCCTGCCAGTCCGAGAACAACATCCCCGTCGTCGGGAAAGAGAACGTCGCCAAGGGGCGCGAGATGCAGTGGTTGCGCATCGACCGCTACTTCAGCGGCGGCGTCGAAAACCCCGAGGTGGTGAACCAGCCGCTGGGCTGCGTCCACTGCGAGACGGCGCCGTGCGAGTACGTCTGTCCCGTCAACGCCACCGTCCATAGCGACGAGGGGCTGAACGAGATGGTCTACAACCGCTGCATCGGCACCCGTTACTGCAGCAACAACTGCCCGTACAAGGTGCGGCGTTTCAACTTCCTCAACTACATCGGCGACGTGAGCCCGGCCCGCCAGATGGGGATGAACCCCGAGGTGACCGTGCGGTCCCGCGGCGTCATGGAGAAGTGCACGTACTGCGTGCAGCGCATCGAGCGCAAGCGCATCGAGACGCGGATCCAGGGGCGGGCCATCGCCGACGGCGAGCTGCAGACGGCTTGCCAGCAGGGCTGCCCGACGCAGGCCATCGTCTTCGGTTCGCTGAACGACCCGAACGCGAAGGTCACCAAGCTGCACGACGACCCGCGCCGGTACGACCTGCTGCACGAGCTGGGCACCCGGCCGCGCACCGCGTATCTGGCGCGCGTGCGGAACCTCAACCCCGAAATCGCGAAGGTGGACTGACAGATGGCCGCTCCTGAACCCGCCATTCTGCCGCGCGACCCGCTCGAGCCGATCCCGCTCATCGAGGGGACGCACACCGACAGGACCATCAACGACAGCCTCTTCGACCACGTCTGGCGTGGCGCGGGCAAGGGCTGGTGGGCGCTGTTCGGCGCGGCCGTCACCGCGCTGGGCCTGCTGCTGGTCGCGATCACCGTCACCCTGTACAAGGGCATCGGCAGCTGGGGGAACAACATCCCCGTCGGCTGGGCCTTCGGCATCATCAACTTCGTCTGGTGGATCGGCATCGGCCACGCCGGAACGCTGATCTCCGCGATCCTCCTGCTGTTCCAGCAGAAGTGGCGAACGTCGATCAACCGGTTCGCCGAGGCGATGACGCTGTTCGCGGTCATCTGCGCGCTGCTGTTCCCGCTGCTGCACACCGGCCGCCCCTGGTTCGCGGCGTACTGGCTGCTGCCGTACCCCAGCGTCAACCGCATCTGGCCGCAGTTCAAGAGCCCGCTGACCTGGGACGTCTTCGCGGTCTCGACCTACTTCACGATTTCGCTGCTGTTCTGGTTTCTGGGGCTGGTCCCCGACCTGGCGGCGCTGCGCGATTCCAGCAAGAGCCCGGTCAAGCGCTTCATCTACGGCATCTTCGCCATGGGATGGCGCGGGTCGGGGCGGCACTGGGCCGAGTACAAGTGGGCGTACATCCTGCTGGCGGGCCTCTCGACGCCGCTGGTCCTCTCGGTCCACACGATCGTGTCCTTCGACTTCGCGGTGTCGGTCCTCCCGGGCTGGCACACGACGGTCTTCCCGCCGTACTTCGTCGCGGGCGCCGTCTTCTCGGGTTTCGCGATGGTCATGACCTGGATGCTGCCGGCCCGCGAGTTCCTGGGCCTCAAGCACGTCGTCACGCCCAAGCACCTCGAGAATATGGCCAAGGTCATGTTGGTCACCGGCATGATGGTGACCTACGGGTACCTGATGGAGCACTTCATCGCCTGGTACAGCGGGAACCCGTACGAGTTCTCGCAGTTCTTCCGGGTTCGCCAGCACGGCCCGCTCGCGCCGGTCTACTGGCTGATGATCTTCTGCAACTGCATCGTCCCGCAGCTGTTCTGGTCCAAGCGGGCGCGCACCAACCTGCTGGTGCTCTGGTTCGCGTCCATCTTGATCAACGTCGGGATGTGGTGCGAGCGGTTCACGATCGTCGTCATCTCGCTTCACCGGGACTTCATCCCGTCGAAGTGGGAGAACTACTCGCCGACCTGGGTCGACATCACGCTCTTCATCGGGACCATCGGCCTCTTCTCGACGCTGTTCCTGCTGTTCCTCAAGTTCGTGCCGGCCGTCGCTGTGACGGAGGTCAAGGAGCTGCGCCACGAGCTGGCGCATGACCCGACCGCCGAGCCGGCAGGGGAGACGCACTGATGTCAGCCGGTCACGAACACTCCGGCTTCGTCCCGCGGCGCTTCATCGTCGCCGAGTTCGCCACGCCCGAGGCGCTGCTCGAGGGCACGACGAAGATGCGCGAGGCCGGGCACAAGAACCTGGACACGCACACGCCGATGCCGATTCACGGGCTGGAAAAGGCCCTGGGCCTGGGGCGGCCGAAGATCCCGACCATCGTCCTTTGCGGGGCGATCGCGGGCGCCTTCATCGCCTACTCGATGATCTACTTCTGCAACGTGATCGACTTCCCGATCAACGTCGGGAACCGCCCGCTGCACGGGCCGCCCGCGAACATCCCGATCACGTTCGAGCTGGCGGTTCTGCTGGCCGGCACCTCGTCCTTCTTCGGGTTCTTCACGCTGGCGCGGCTGCCGAAGCCGTACCACCCGGTCTTCGAGTCCGGGGCGTTCCAGCGGGCGTCCGTCGACGCGTACTTCCTGTCGGTCGAGCTCCCGGACGACGCCAACGCCGACAAGGCGCTGTCCGACGTGCGCAACCTGGGCGCCATCGGCGCCGAGCTGGTCCTGGAGTCGGAGCGATGAAGCTCGCCAGCCAGAAGATGGTCGGGGCCCTGCTGCTGGCCCTGCTCGCCGCGAGCGTGGTGGCCTGCGACGAGAACATCCTCGACCCGATGGCCGACCGGCAGCCGCGGGCGACCCGCTACAAAGAGAGCGCCTTCTACGCCGACGGGCTGTCGATGCGCGCCCCGCCCGAGGGGACCGTCCCGCGCGAGCGCGTGACGCTCAACCGGCCGCTGACCGCCGGCCGCGACGCCGACGGGCCGATCCAATCGAACATCGAGCCGGTGGCGCACTACGTGAACACGCCGCCGATCCCGGTCTCGCGGAAGCTGCTCGAGCTGGGGCGCAAGCGCTTCGACATCACCTGCGCGACCTGCCACGGTCCGCTGGGTGACGGCAACAGCATCGTCGCGACGCAGATGGCCCTGCGGCCGCCGCCGTCCCTGATCAAGGCCCAGTACGTTCAGAAGCCCGCCGGTTACATCTACGAGGTGGTCACCAAGGGCTTCGGTTTGATGGCCTCGTATGCGACCGAGCTGACGGTCGAGGAGCGGTGGGCGGTCGTCGCCTACCTGCGCGCCCTGCAGCTGGCGGAGAACACGCCGGCCGCGGCGCTGCCGCCGGATGTCCGGCAGCAGCTCGAGTCCTTGCCTGCCGGCGCAGAGCGCCCGGCGCCGGTTCCCGCGCCCCAGGCGCCGAAACCGCATGCACCTGATGAGGAGAAGCGGTGAGCGCCGCAGCGACGCACGGGCACGGTCCCGCAGTTTCCAAGGTCAACGTGCCGCCGTTTTCGGGCGGCGGTAAGTGGCTGGCCGTCGGCGGCGGGGTAGGGCTGCTGCTGCTGATCCTGACGTTCGTCGGCGCCGCCGCGAACCCCCAGGTCGCGCACTTCTCGTACCTCACGGCGTTCACCTACTGGGCCGGCATCTCGGTCTCGTCGGTCATCCTGCTGATGATCTTCCACGCCACGCACGCGCGCTGGATGACCATCATCCGGCGCCCGATCGAGGCCATGGCGGCGTCGGTGCCAATCTTCCTGGTGCTGTTCATCCCGGTCATCCTGGGGATGAAGCACACCTACGTCTGGGTCGACCCGCCCGAGAGCCTGGGCCACGAGGCGCTGAAGCTGATCGCCGGCAAGGCGGCCTACCTGAATGTGAAGGGCTTCATCGTCCGCGGGTTCTTCTACCTGCTGCTGGCCGCGTTCCTGGGACAGCGCCTGTTCGGCTGGTCGCTGCGCCAGGACAGCGGCGGCGACCCGGTTCGCCTGCTGCAGAGCCAGCGTAACCTGTCGGCCGGCGGGCTCCCGTTCATCGCGCTGGCGCTGACCTTCGCGGCCTTCGACTGGCTGATGAGCCTGAACCCGACCTGGTTCTCGACCATCTTCGGCGTCTACTACTTCGGCGGCAGCTTCGTGTCGGTGCTGTCGCTGCTGGCCATCGCCACGGCGGCGGGGCGGCAGACCGGGCTCTTCGGCGGCACGATGACCGACGAGCACACGCACAACATCGGCAAGCTGATGCTGGCGTTCGTCTGCTTCTGGACCAACATCGCGTTCTCGCAGCTGCTGCTGATCTGGATCGCGGGCATCCCCGACGAAACGCCCTTCTTCATCCGCCGCTTCCAGGCCGGGTGGGCGCCGCTGGGCTTCCTGCTGATCTTCGGCCACTTCTTCCTGCCCTTCGGCGCGCTGCTGTCGCGGTCGCTCAAGCGCGACCCGAAGAAGCTGCGCCTGGTCGCGTACTGGATCCTGTTCATCCACTGGGTCGACGTGTACTGGCTGGTCATGCCCAGCCTGAACCCCGAGGGCTTCGCGCTGCACTGGACCGACATCACCGCGTTCTTCGGCGTCGGGCTGGTCGCGATCGCCTTCACGATCTGGCGGCTGCGCGGCAAGCTGCCGGTGCCGGTGAAGGATCCCTACCTCGCCGTTTCCATCAGGTATCACCAGCCATGAGTAACGCTCACAATCACGGCTCGGGCGCCGACAGCGGTTCAGACGATCAGATCGACTTCAAGAAGGTCATCGCGATCGGCATCGTGTCGCTGGTCGTCTTCGCCCTGGGGACGTTCTGGGCGGTGACCATCTTGCACCGCGAGACGGCCCGTGCCCACGCCGCGACGGGCGTCAGCGCCCGCCCGACGCTCATCGGGCAGCCCGAGATCGGCATCGTCGACCAGGTCCTGTTCGCGGGCGACCACCGTCTCGCCGACTGGCGCGCCGAGCGGGCCGCGCGCCTGAACGGGTACGGCTGGGTCGATCGCAGCAAGGGGATCGCCCACATCCCGATCGACAAGGCGATGGACGAGGTCGCCGCCGGCGCTCTGCCGGAGGGGGCGCCGAAGTGAGCGAAGCCGCCAACGAAGGCCGCGCCTCGCGCAGCCTGCGGCGCGCGCTGGTCGGGTCGACCGCCGCGGCGCTGTTCGCGATGCTGCTGCCGGCGGCGGCCCACGCCGAGCCCCAGGTGGTGTTTCCGCAGGGGAGCGCCGAGCCGCTGGCCGCGCTGCAGGACATCGACGTCATCGAGCACCTGGGCGACCGCGTGCCGGCCGGTCTGCGGTTCCAGGACGCCACCGGCGCTCACGTGTCGCTGGACGATCTGCTGCACAAGGGGCGCCCCGTCGTCGTGACGCTGGGCTACCACCGCTGCCCGATGCTGTGCGGCCTGGTTCTGGACGGGCTCGCCAAGGCCACCAAGAGCGCCGGCCTCACGCTGGGCAAGGACTTCTCCGCCGTCGACGTCAGCATCGACCCGGGCGAGGACATCAAGCTGCTGCGCAGCGCGCAACAGCGGGTGCTCGCGCAGGTCGGCAACGGCGCCACGCCCGCCGACTGGCCGTTCTGGGTCTCGGGCGAGGACGCCGGCGCCGCCGCTCGCCAGTTGGCCGACGTGGTCGGCTTTCGCTACAAGTACGACCCGACGTCCAAGCAGTTCGCCCACGACGCGGTCGCCTTCGTGCTGACGCCCGACGGAACGATCGCGCGCTACCTGTACGGCGTCGATTACCCGGCGCGTGACTTTCGAATGGCGGTCGTCGAGGCCGGCGGTGGACGCATCGGCACCTCGATCGACAAGGTCATTCTCTCCTGCTACCGCTACGATCCGGCAACCCGGCGCTATGGCCCGTACGTGTTCGGCTTCATGCGCATCGGGGCCGGTCTGGTGTTCCTCGCCCTCGTCGGTCTGTTGACCGTGCTGTGGCGAAAGGAAATCGCGATGAGGAAACGGAGCGCGGCATGACGGTCTTCGAAGATCTCCTGCGACGGATTCTCTGGCTGCCGCCGGCGAATTCGACGTTCGCGGTCCCGGTCGACCGGTTGCACTTCTTCGTCATCACGGTGACGATGATCGCGTCGTTCGCGACGGGCATCCTGGCGTTCGCCTTCCTGTTCAAGTACCGCGAGCGCCGCAAGAACGAGTCGACGCCGGTGGTCATCCCCAGCGTGAAGTTCGAGATCGTCGTCATCGGCGTCCCGCTGTTCTTCTTCCTGCTGTGGTTCGTGCAGGGGTACAAGGACTACGTCTGGTACACGACGCCCCCCGAAAACGCGATGGACGTTTACGTGATGGGGAAGAAGTGGATGTGGAAGTTCTCGTATGGCTCCGAAGGGCCGAACGCCATCGGAACCCTGCACGTCCCGGCGAACCGCCCGGTGCGGCTGCTCATGACCAGCCGCGACGTCATCCACTCGTTCTTCGTCCCCGACTTCCGCATCAAGCAGGACGTCGTCCCCGGGCGCTACACGGAGACCTGGTTCGAGGCCACCAAGCCCGGGCGATACCAGATCTTCTGCACCCAGTACTGCGGCACCTGGCACTCGCAGATGTGGGGCGAGGTCGTCGTGATGGACGGCCCCGACTTCGACAAGTGGCTGCTCGAGCAGCGACAGGGGCTGCTGAGCGCGCGGGTCGACTCCGGCGGCGACGACGGACCGTCGTTCCACGGGTCGATCGTCGAGTACGGCAAGCAGGTCGCGATGCGCGAGGGGTGCGTCAAGTGTCACTCGCTCGACGGCGAGCCCCACATCGGCCCCACCTGGCTGGACCTCTACAACAAGACCGAGACGCTGGAAGACGGCAGCAAGATCTTCGTCGACGAAGCGTATCTGACCGATTCGATGATCGACCCCCGCTCCAAGATCGTGAAGGGCTACAAAGCCGTCATGCCGACCTACAAGGGCCGCCTGACCGCGCCTGATTCGGCAGCCCTGGTCGAATTCATCAAGTCCCTGCGCACGCCGGGCCTGGAAGCGGTCCCCTCGAAGGAAGCGATTTATGAGCCAGCCAAACCAGCTCAGCGACGATAATCCCGTCTACCCGGCGGTGAACTACCTGAACGCCGACCGCGGCGTTTGGTCGTGGCTGACCACCGTCGATCACAAGCGGATCGCGATCATGTACCTGGTGTCGGTGCTGATCGCCTTCCTGTTGGGCGGCATCTTCGCGATGGCGCTGCGGGTCGAGCTGTTGACCCCCGGCCCGACCATCATGGGCGCGAACACCTACAACCGGATGTTCACGCTGCACGGCGTGGTCATGATCTTCCTGTTCATGATCCCGGCCATCCCGGGCGTGTTCGGGAACTTCTGCCTGCCGCTGATGCTGGGCGCGAAGGACGTCGCGTTCCCCAGGCTGAACCTGCTGTCGCTGTACCTCTACTGGACGGGCGCGACGCTGGCGCTGGCCGGCATGATCATGGGCGGCACCGATACCGGCTGGACGTTCTACGCGCCGTACAGCACCACGACGCCCATGACGCTGTTCCCGGTGCTGCTGGGCGTCTTCATCCTCGGCTTCTCGTCCATCCTGACCGGGTTGAACTTCATCGTCACGATTCACACGCTGCGGGCGCCCGGTCTGGGCTGGATGCGCATGCAGCTGTTCGTCTGGGCGATCTACGCGACCAGCATCATCCAGGTGCTGGCGACGCCGGTCATCGGTCTGACGGTCATGCTGGTGGGCATCGAAAAGGTCGGCCACTTCGGCCTGTTCGACCCGAGCCGCGGCGGCGACCCGGTGCTGTTCCAGCACATGTTCTGGTTCTACTCGCACCCGGCCGTCTACATCATGGTGCTGCCGGCCATGGGCGTGATCTCGGACGTCATCGCGGCCTTCGCCCGCAAGAACGTGTTCGGCTACAAGGCCGTCGCGTACAGCTCGCTGGGCATCGCGTTCGTCGGGTTCTTCGCCTGGGGCCACCACATGTTTGTCTCGGGGCAGTCCCCCACGGACGACGGCGCCTTCGCCGCCATCTCGATGCTGGTCGGCGTGTTCACCGCCATCAAGGTCTTCAACTGGGTCGCGACGCTCTACAAGGGCTCCATCGTCGTCGGCGCGCCGCTGGTCTACATCTGCGGCTTCCTCTTCTTCACGGTGTTCGGCGGCATGACGGGCATCGCGGTCGCGACGGTGTCGCTGGACGTCCACTGGCACGACACCTACTTCGTCATCGCGCACTTCCACTTCATCATGGTCGGCGCCGTCATCATGGCCTTCCTCGCGGCTCTGCATTACTGGTTCCCGAAGATGTTCGGGCGCATGTACCACGAAGGGTGGGCCATGGTTTCGGCCGCGCTGATCGTGCTGGGCTTCGCCGCCACCTTCATCCCGCAGTTCCTGCTGGGCAACGCGGGCATGCCGCGCCGCTACTACATGTATCCGGAGCGCTACCAGGCGCTGAACGTCGCCTCGACGGCCGGCGCGTCGCTGCTGGCGTTCGGGTTCATCATCATCGCCATCTACCTCATCTACGCGCTGGTTCACGGCCGGCTGGCCGGGGACAATCCCTGGGATTCGCGCGGCGTCGAGTGGATGACGACCTCGCCTCCCGACAAGCACAACTTCCATGAGACGCCCGTGATCACCGTGGATCCGCACTCGTACCAGAACCCGGGCGAGGAGGTCGAGCATGTCGTCATCTGACGGACACGCCGCCAACGCCCACCTCGCGAGCCACTTCGACACGATCGAGAAGCAGGACTACGCCGTCCGTCTGGGGATGTGGCTGTTCCTGGCCACGGAAGTCCTGCTGTTCGCCGGCCTCTTCCTGGGCTACACGGTCTACCGGCACTTCTATCACGAGGCCTTCCACGAGGCCTCGCGGCACCTGGATCTCTGGGCGGGCGCGACCAACACAGTCGTCCTCATCACCAGCTCGCTGAGCGTTGCGCTGGCGTATTGGGCCATCAAGCAGGACAAGCAGGGGCTGTGCGCGGGCCTGCTGGTCTTCACCATCCTCTGCGCCCTTGTCTTCCTCGTCATCAAGGGGATCGAGTACC
Organism: uncultured Myxococcales bacterium; assembly: GCA_964589215.1. Classification (GTDB taxonomy): domain Bacteria; phylum Myxococcota_A; class Polyangia; order Fen-1088; family Fen-1088; genus JADGRB01. The sequence goes on from CAZPUH010000896.1 coordinate 11,961, forward strand.
ACCACAAGTTCGAAGAGGGGGCCCTCCCAGGCGCCTGGTACCACTTCGCCGAGGTGACGGCACCGGGCGCGAACCTCTACTACACGATCTACTTCCTGGCGACGGGGCTGCACGCCATCCACGTCATCGTCGGGATGTCGATTCTGATCTGGGTGCTGGCCCGGGTCCTGAAGGGGCACTTCTCGTCGACGTACTTCGTGCCGGTCGAGCTGGGGGGCCTCTACTGGCACCTCGTCGACCTGGTGTGGATCTTCCTGTTTCCGCTTCTGTACCTGATCTAGGGGCTGGAGAACGCACGTGCCTGAAATCACCGAAAACCGGGGTCCCAAGGCGGTCCACGCCGACGCCCACGCACACGGGCCGGGGCGTTACTTCGTCGTCTGGATTCTGTTGCTCATCTTCACGGGCACGACGGTCATCACCGGGCGGATGGACCTGGGCGACTTCAACATCGTGCTGGCGCTGGTGATCGCCAGCGTGAAGGCGGCGCTGGTCGTGCTGTTCTTCATGCACATGACCGAGGCGGCCGGGACCAACCGGCTGATCTTCGTCGTCTCCGTGATCTTCACGGTCGTCATGATGATCGGCGTCTTCGGTGACCTGCTCACGCGCAACCCGATGACGCTGCCGACGGGCAACCCGCCGGCTCAGATCCAGGCCGAGTAGGCCACTTCAGGTCGGCCGGCGGCAGCGGCCGCCGGCGACGCCGCTTCTCCCGGTCACTCGGAGAAGCCGTGCATCCGCAGCTTCTCCCAGAGGTTCTTCCGGGAGATGCCCAGGATCTCGGCGGCCACGGTGCGCTTGCCGTCCGCCTGCGCCAGGGCGCGCTGCAGGTACTCGCGCTCGAACTCCTTCAGCGCGGTGCCGAGCGGGCGCGGAACAGCCGCCAGCTCTTCGGTCTTCTCCGTCGCGCGCACGATGTCGCGCGGCAGGTGGCGGATGTCGATGTCGCCGCCGTCCGCCAGAACGGCGGCGTGCTCGATGGCGTGTCCGAGCTCGCGCACGTTGCCGGGGAAGGAAAACTGAGACAGCGCCTTCCAGGCGGCCGGCGTCAGCGTCGGGATCTCGCGCCCTGGCTTGGTGAACTTCTTCAGGAAGTACTGCACCAGCAGGGGCAGGTCCCCCTTGCGGTCGCGCAGCGGCGGGATGTCGACGTCCAGCACGACCAGCCGGTAATAGAGGTCCTCGCGGAAAAGGCCGCTCGCGATGCGTTCCTTGAGGTCACGGTGCGTCGCTGAAACGACCCGCACGTCGACCCGCAACGACTCGTTGGTCCCCAGGGGCTCGATCGTCCCCTCTTGGAGGACGCGCAGCAGCTTGGCCTGGGCGGGCAGGGACATCTCGGCCACTTCGTCCAGCAACAGGGTTCCACCGTGGGCCGCCCGGAAGCGCCCCTCGCGGCGGCGCACGGCGCCCGTGAACGCCCCGCGCTCGTGCCCGAACAGCTCGGCCTCGAGCAGCGTGTCCGGGAACGCGGCGCAGTTGACGGCCACGAAGGCCTTACCGCGCCGCGGCCCGCGATCGTGCAGCGCGCGGGCGATCAGCTCCTTGCCCGTGCCGCTCTCGCCGCGGATCAGCACAGGGGCGTGGCTGGTCGCGATGGTGTTGACCCGGTCCATGAGCCGCAGCATCTGCGGCGACCGCCCGATCACGGTCTCTTCGGCGCTGTGCTGGGCCAGCTGCGCGCGGGCATCGTCCAGCTCGCGCAGCAGCGCGCGGTGCTCGGCGATCCGCTGCACGCGCAGCGTGATCTCGTCGATGTCGAAGGGCTTGGTCAGGTAGTCGTGCGCGCCTTCCTTGACGGCGGCGACGGCGTCCTGGACGGCGGCGAACGCCGTCATCAGGATGACGGTCGTATCCGGCGACTCCTGGCGGGAGCGACGGAACAGCGTCAGCCCGTCCATCCCCGGCAGGCGGACGTCGCAGATCATGACGTCGAACACCTGGGTGGTGAGCTTCGCGAGCGCGTCGGCGCCCGTCATCGCGACGGTGACGCGGTGGCCTGCATCGCGCAACGCTTCACTGGCGGCCAAACCGATGTCCGGCTCGTCATCGACAAGAAGGACGTTGAGCCCCGTGCCGGAGACAGGGACGGTGTCCCCCGAATCGGACGTCAGGGCCCCTGCTGCTGCTACGCTCATCGTGAACTCTGTTTTAAGGTCGCGCATGTAGGAAACAAGAGCGTCGTACCACGTGAAGTCACCGTTCCGGTCACCTCGACGGCGCCCTTGTTACCGAATCGGAACTGGCTGCCCCGGACGAGGCGGCAAGTGCCGGAAAATGCAGGTGTGACCGAATCGCCGCGCCTGGCATCTCTGCTGCAATGTGCGACAGGCAGGACGAGGTGAGGCTCATGCGATCAATCTTCTGGAGATGGACCCTGGCGGTCGCGATCGGGTGTGGGTGGGGAGCGGTCACAGCGCCTCGGGCGGCCAGTTTGAAGCCGGCGGCGGCGAAAAAGCGGCTTTGCATGAATTCGGAAACCTCGCCGACGTGGCGCGCCAACCTGATTTCAGCTACTTGCGTCACCCCGAACGTCGCCCGCCTCTGAATTTTTTTCGATAATAGGCGGGACGCCTCCGCACATATCCCACCAGTTAACCAATCGCTGGGGGATACCGATGCGGCTCATCAGATCCAAGTTCTTATTGACGACGGGTGGTTGCGCGGCGCTGGCCTTCGCGCTCCTCGTCCCCGGCTGCGGTGGAGACAGCGGGGGTAGCAGTGGCGAGGGCGGTTCGGGCCCCACAACGGGCACGGGCGGTCACACGACCGGCACCGGCGGCAGCACGACGGGCACCGGCGGCGGCACCGCGACGGGCACCGGCGGCGGCACCGCGACGGGCACTGGCGGCAGCACCGGTCAGACCGGTGGCGGTGGCCGCAGCGGCCAGACCGGTGGCGGCGGTCGCACGGTCTTCGGCGGGGGCGGTGGTGACACCGGCTTCACCGGCGGCGGCGGACGCACGACGTTCGGCGGCGGCGGCGGTCGCAGAGGCGGCCGTGGCGCCGCGGGCGAGACGGGGACGACCGGCGCGGCCGGCGACACCGGCGCCACGGGCGCGGCTGGAACCGCCGCGTTCGAGGGCGATTCCACCGCGGCTGAATAGCCAGCCGAGTCTCGGTCTCAGATCGCGTGCACGTTCGGCCCAGGCTCCCCGACGGGGGCTTCGGGCCGTTCGTGCATCGCGAGCAGTTCGCGCAGCTCGACGCCCGTGATCGTCTCCTTGGCGAGCAGCACCTGCGCGGCGCGCAGCAGCACCTCGTGCCGGCGTGACAGCAGCTCGGTCGCGCGGTCGCGCTGCTCGTCGATGATCCGGCGAACCTCGTCGTCGATGGCGCGCGCCGTCTGCTCGCTGTAATCGCCACGCGCGTGCGGTTCGGCGGGTGTGTTGAGCATGCTGCGCCGTTCCTTCTCGAAGCTGACCTGCCCCAGGCGCGGGCTCATCCCGTACATCTTCACCATCGCGCGGGCCAGCTCGCTCGCCTTGCTCAGGTCGTCGTGCGCCCCGGTCGAGACCTCGTCGTAGATCAGCTCTTCGGCGGCGCGGCCCCCCAGCAGCGTCGCGATCTTGTCCTTCAGCTCGCTCTCCGTCATCAGGAAGCGATCCTCCGTCGGCGCCTGCAGCGTGTAGCCCAGCGCCGAGATCCCGCGGGGGATGATCGAGATCTTCTGGACCCCCTCGCCGGAAGGGCAGGACAGCGCCACGATCGCGTGGCCCAGCTCGTGGTGGGCGACACGCTTCTTCTCGGCGGGAGAGAGCACCCGGTTCTTCTTCTCCAGGCCGGCCACGACGCGCTCGACCGCCTCCTGCAGCTCGGCCATCCCGACCTTTTCACGCTCGCGCCGCACGCCCAGCAGCGCCGCCTCGTTGATGATGTTCGCCAGGTCGGCGCCCACGAACCCAGCCGTCATGCTGGCGATCACCTCCAGGTCCCGCTCCGATTCGATCGGGACGCTGCGCGCGTGCAGCTTGAGGATCTCCAGGCGGGCGGTGCGGTCGGGCCGATCGACCAGCACCTGGCGGTCGAAGCGCCCGGCTCGAAGCAGCGCGGGATCCAGAATCTCCGGGCGGTTCGTGGCTGCCATCAGGATGACGCCGACCCGAGGGTCGAACCCGTCGAGCTCCACCAGCAGCTGATTCAGCGTCTGCTCGCGTTCTTCGTGGGTGACGGGGCCGGCCCCACGCGCCTTGCCCAGCGCGTCCAGCTCGTCGACGAAGATGATGCAGGGGGCCTTCTGCTTGGCCTGTTCGAACAGGTCGCGGACCCGCGCGGCGCCCACGCCGACGAACATCTCGACGAAGTCCGAGCCGCTGATCGAGAAGAAGGGGACGCCCGCCTCGCCCGCGACGGCGCGGGCCAGCAGAGTCTTGCCCGTGCCCGGCGGGCCGATCAGCAGCACGCCACGGGGGAGCTTGGCGCCCAGACGGCCGAATCGGGCAGGGGTCTTCAGGAAGTCGATGACCTCCCGCAGCTCCTCCTTGGCCTCGTCGGCGCCGGCCACGTCGGGGAAGCGGACGTGGACGTCCTTCTCCATGTAGACCTTGGCCTTGCTGCGCCCGACCGCCAGGAAGCCGTTCTGGCCCACCTGGCCGGCCCGCCGGAGCATCATGACCCAGAAGAACCCGAGCACCGCCAGCGGGATCAACCACCCGGCCGCGTCGTGCCAGAAGCTGCTCTCGACCACGCCGCTGATCTTCACGCCATGCGCCTGCAGCTGGCGGGTGAGGTCGGGGTCGTCGACCCGGACCGTCTCGAAGTTCGTCGGGCCACCGGCAGTCGGCCGGGCGCTCGGATGACCCGCCTGAGCGGGCGCGGGGGCCTCTGCCGGCGCCTTCATGTGGCCGCGGATGACGGTCTGCCCAATGGCGACGTCTTCGACCTTGCCGGCCTCGACCGCCGCCTTGAAGTCGCTATAGGACGTCCGCGGCGGCTGCAGATAGCCGGACAGGGCCTGCTGCAGCAGCAAGACGGCCCAGAACGCGATGATCAGGTACCCGATCGAGAACTTCGGCTTCTTCTTCTCGCCGTCCATTTGGTCTCCAACCTAAGACTCGATGACGAGAGATAGGACCGTTCCGGTCGCGCCACGCCGTCACGGCCCCGTAACTGTGCCGGGCGAGGGGCGTTACGGACCGGCGGGTAGCACGGGCGTCTACATGGTTCACCCTGGCCTGTTCCCGCGGGGTTAGCGGCTGGCACGGGTCTTGAGATACAGGCTTGGGGTAGGTCGAGGGGACTCGAAGAAAAGGGGATGGCCGTGTTCGACAAGCTGCGCGGAGACAAAGGTCGGGCGAGGGCGGGCGCGAGGGGCGTCGGCAAGCTGGGCCGTTACGAGCTGCTTCACCCGCTGGGGTGCGGCGGCATGGCCGAGGTCTTCAAGGCCCGGGCGTCAGGCCCGGCCGGGTTCGAGCGAGACGTCGTGGTCAAGCGCATCCTGCCGCAGTACACGCGGGATCCGGATTTCGTCCGCATGTTCGCGGACGAGGCCCGCATCCTGGGGCTGATGCACCACCCGAACGTGGTGCAGGCCTATGAGTTCGGTGAGGACGGCGGGACGCTGTACCTGGCGCTCGAGTACATCGAGGGCCCGTCGCTCTCGAAGATCCTGCGGACGTTGCGCGCGGCGAGCCGGCCGATGCCGCCGGCGATCGTCGCCTATGTGGCGCGCGAGATCTGCCGCGCGCTGGACTACGTGCATCGGCTGGAGAACGCCGACGGCGACCGGCTGGACGTCGTCCATCGCGACGTCACGCCCTCGAACATCATCGTGACCCCGTCGGGCGCGGTGAAGCTGCTGGACTTCGGCGTCGCGAAGTTCGCGACGGCGGCGAAGTCCACGCGCGCCGGAACGGTGAAGGGGAAGCCGGCCTATCTCGCGCCCGAGCAGCTGCAGGGCAAGCCGATCGACGGGCGCGTGGATCTGTTCGCGCTGGGAATCGTGATGCACGAGATGCTGACGCTGCAGCATCTCTTCGCCGGCGACAGCGACGTTCACACGGCGAAGAAGATCATGGAGATGAAGATCCCCAGCATCACGGCGCGGCGGCAGGACGTGCCGGCCGACCTCGAGCGGATCGTCATGCGCGCGCTGGAGCGCGATCGCAAGAAGCGGTTCGCGACGGCGTCCGAGATGGCGCGGGCGCTGGATGACTTCATCCTCGCCTCGCAGCTGCACGTCGAAGACGTCGCCGCGTTCATCCGGGACGTGGACACGCTGTCGGGACCGCCGCGGCTCGTCTACGTGAACCCTGAGCGGGCGCGCTCGGACGAGGCGGCGACGCGCCGCGATCGCGGCCTGCGGCTGCGCATGACGGCGCGCCGGATGCGTACACCCCGGTTCGCGGCCGTGGCGGCGCTGGTGCTCACGATGATCGGCCTCGGCGCCGCGTTCGGGCTGCACACGAGCACGGCCGCCGCCAAGGGGACGCCGGCCGGCGGGCTTCCCGCGCCCGCTCACGCCGCATCGCCCGCGCGCTGACGGCCGGCGCGGCGACGCCGCCGGCCCCGCGCGGACACCGGCGGCGTTGAAACGGGCGCCAGCGCCGCGGCGCTAGTTCAAAGCGAGCGCGGCGCAGGTGCCGCCGGACAGGATCTGGCTGTAGAGCTTCTTGTAGCGCGGCTCGAGGGGGCGGTCGACGCTGCGCTCGCGCTTGCCGGGGTCGTGAATCGTGATCCGGCCCGACGTCAGCTCCGGCGCGGGCGTGTTCATCACCGTCGCGAACGCATGGTCCAGAACGGCGACCCGGTGCGGATAGTGGCGCGGGTAGCCGTGGTCGATGTAGCGCGGGCCATGGTTGTAGTGCGCCCACCAGGCGTGCGTCTTGTGGTCACAGGGGACCTCGCGCGTGACCTTGTACCGATGGCCGGACGCATCCAGCTTGACGATCGTCTTCGTCATCACGCCGCCGCCGTCGCGCCAGTGCGCCAGCTCGCGCGCGCCGAGCTCGATGTTGGTCGCGGGATCCATGAGGTCCTTCCACGCGACGCCGCGAACGTTGCCGTTCGTGCAGCGTTCGTGCTCGTCGAGAAGACAGCGAATGCCCATGAGGCCGCCGTCCTTGGCGTACACCTTGCCCTGGCGCGTATAGACGCGAGCGGCCTTCTCGTTCATGTCACTCTCGTTGGCCATGATGGCCAGCAACAACGAGGGGCTCAAGTCATGCCGCTTCGCCGCGCCTGCCACGGCGTCCGCGATCCGCCCGCACTGGGACGGCGTCCAGGCCGGGGTCTGCCACCGAATTTTTTCCTTCACGGCGCAAATCGTCTGAGCGAGGCACGCATTGGCATGGATCTCGCCATTGCCGTCCGCGTCCGCATCGACGTGCGCGGGCGTGTTGACGACGACGTTCCGGGAATGGGCCGACGGGCCCGCGTGGGCAGGGCCTGCGTTCACGACGGACGACGCCAGAGACGGCGCCAAGCTCGCGATAGCGGTGGCCGTACCAAGAGATAAGGATAACTTTCGCAACTCGGCGAACACGGTTTGTCCCCCTTTCGTTTAGTCAAAACGCCGAAATCACTGGTTTCGGCAGTCGGGGCTGGGCCGTCGCGGATCCCGCGTCGGGTGCAAAGGTTTGATCCGGACCAGGTTCAAGGCAAGTGCCTTGTCAAAAAAATTCTCGGCGCCGTGCGGCGGGAGCCAATTGTTACAAGCAAAAATGTAACGCGAACTCCGCTAAATTCAGGCCTCACGCCACATTCGCGACCATTTATCGTGCGAGTCACAATAGCGACGATGTCGAGCCCAGACCCCAACGAACGAGCCACTGATCTGTTCCCGGCTGCCGTAACCAACGGTCCCCGAGCCGCGCGTAGCCCGCTGGCCACCGCTGCAATCGAGGACCTCTGGATTGCTGCAGCAGCGGAGCTGGGCTTTCGTGTGACGCGGACCCGCGAGGCTTATGCGAGCAGCGACGGATGCGGCGTGATCGCGATCGGCGTGGACGACGTCCTGGATCCCGACGACGCCGTCGCGCAGCTGATCTTCCACGAGCTGTGTCACGCGATCACCGAAGGGGACCAGGCTCTGACGCTTGCCGATTGGGGGCTCGAGAACCGACCCGATCACGTCGTGCGCGAGCACGCCTGCCTCCGATTTGCGGCGGATCTGGCGGCGCGCTTCGGATTGCGCGCGGCGATGGCGCCGACGACGGAGTACCGCGCGTACTACGACGCGCTCCCCGACGAGCCGCTGGCCGCGGCGGTCGAGGACGAAGCCGTCGCGATCGCCGTTGCGGCGCGCGCCCGCTTCACCTCGTCGCGCTGGCGCGGGCCCGTGGCAATGGCGCTCGCGGCGACGGCCGCGCTGGTGCAAGGGAGCGACGACGGCGCCACCCATCCGACCGGTTTTCCGTGGGGGCCCGCGGGCGCGACCTGCGACGGCTGCGCGTGGATGTACCGCGGTGGGCGCGGCCCCGCCGTGTCGCGCTGCCGGCAGACCGCCGGCGCCGTCGGCGACGGCGCGCGCGTCGAGCCGGGCACGCGCGCCTGCGCGCGCTGGGAACCCCCCGTCGACTGCCACGCCTGCGGCGCTTGCTGTCGCGAGGCGTATCACTCGGTGACGGTGTCCGTCCGCGACCCCGTCGTGTGGCGCGAGCCGGCGCTCATCGTGCGCAACGGCCATCGGTTCGAGATCCTGCGCGAAGGCGCTCGTTGCGCGGCGCTGGCCGTTGCGCCCGACGGGCCGACCCGGTATTCCTGCACGATCTACGAGAACCGGCCGCAGCCCTGTCGCGACTTCGCCGCCAACGGGCGTCACTGCCTGGACGCGCGACGGCGCGTCGGCCTCAGCGCGCGCGCCGGCTAGCCCCCATGCCCGAGACGCTGGATCTGTTCGTACCGCTCGCGGCCGCCGACGAGCCGCTGGCGCCACGCATCGAGCGCGCGCTCGGCTGGGCTCGCGGCAGCGTCGGCGAGGTTCGCGTCGTGCGGCGCGCGCTGGACGCGCGCAAAGGAAGGCCGCTGGGGCACCGCTTGCGCATCGTGGCGGCGCGGGCGGGCGAGGTCCTCGGTCCCGTCACGCCGCCGCGCTCGGCGGCTCGCTGGCCCGCGGGCCGCCCCGTGCCGCGCGTGGTGATCGTGGGATCGGGGCCGGCGGGGGCCTGGGCGGCGCTGCGCCTCGCGGAAGCGGGGGTCCCGTCGACGGTGATCGAACAGGGCAAGCCCGTCCAGCCGCGGCGCCACGACCTCGCGCGCATCACGCGCGGCGAGCTGACGCCCAGCTCGAACTACTGCTTCGGCGAAGGCGGCGCGGGGACGTACTCCGACGGCAAGCTCTATGCGCGCGCGAAGGATCGCGCCGGTGTCGCGGAGGTCTTGGCCGATCTGGTCCGTTTCGGCGCCCCGCCCGAGATCGAGATCGAGGCGCGTCCGCACGTCGGCTCGAACCGCTTGCCGCGGGTGCTCGATCGGATGCGTGCGCACCTGGCGAGCCTGGGCGTCGCCTATCGTTTCGAGACCAGCGCGACCGGACTGCGCGCGGATCGCGGCAGGCTGCAGGCCGTGAGCGTGGAAGGGGGCGAGATCGCCGCCGACGTCGTCGTGCTGGCGGTCGGTCATTCGGCGCGTCCGGTTTACGAGTGGGCCGCCGGCGCCGGGCTGGCTCTGGTCCGCAAGCCGATCGCGGTCGGCGTGCGCATCGAGCATCCGCAGCACCTGATCGATCAGATCCAGTACGGCCCGGCCGCCGACGACGCGCGCCTGCCGGCAGCGTTCTACGAGTTGACCGCCCAGTGCGGCGGGCGGGGCGTGTACAGCTTCTGCATGTGCCCGGGCGGCTGGATCGTTCCCGCCGCGACCGAGCCCGACGGCGTCGTCGTGAACGGCATGAGCCTGTCCCGCCGCGATTCGCCGTTCGCGAACGCGGGGCTGGTCGTCTCGATCGACCTCGCCGACTACGGCCCGGACGCCGCGGGTCCCCTGGCCGGCGTGGCCTTCCAGCGCGCGATCGAGAGAGCGGCCTTTCGCGCCGGAGGCGGCCGCTTCCGCGCGCCGGCTCAGCGGCTCGGCGACTTCCTGGCCGGCCGTCCCAGCGAACGCGTGGGCGCGTCCAGCTACCGCCCCGGTCTCACCCCCGGCAGCCTGGCGGACGTGCTTCCCCCGTTCGTCGTCGAGTCGCTGCGCGGCGGGCTGCGCCAGATCGGCAGCCGCATCCCGGCCTTTCTCCACCCGGAGGCCTCGCTGATCGCCGCCGAGACGCGCACCAGCGCGCCCGTGCGATTCGTGCGCGATCCCGAGACGCTGCTGTCGCCGTCGATGGCGGGCCTGTATCCGTGCGGCGAGGGTGCCGGCTACGCGGGCGGCATCGTCAGCGCCGCGCTGGACGGCGCGCGCGTCGCCGAGCGCATCCTGGCCCTTGCCTGAGCGCCGGGCTCAGCGTCGCCGGCCGGACGCGGCCGGAGCAGGCGGGGGCGGGGCGGGGGTGGGTTTCGCCATCGCGGCGAGGATCTGGCGCAGCCACTTGCGCTGATCCTCCGTGATCACCTCGAACCGCACGCCCGCGTTGAAGCGGTTGTCATCCGTCTCGGCTGACCAGGCGACGCGCGCCTTGACCCACAGCGGCGGCGTGTCGGTCTCGACGTCGTCGAGCACCAGGAACAGACCCAGCACGACCTCGCTCCCCTCTTCCAGCGGGTACTCGGCGCTGAGACCGACGCCGCCCTCCGAGAGGTCACGCGTCGTCGCCGTGAACACCGCGCGCGGCGTGCGAACCTCCGCGGACATGCGGAGCGTGACGCGCGGGTGCTGCCGCCTGGTGCTGAGGTCTTGCCTGCCGCGATCGATCATCGGCTGCCGCTATGCTGCGAAGGGGTCATCGGGATCCAGGGCGGCGTGGCCACCGAACCGATCGTCCGGCTCGGAGCTCAGCCCGCCCGGCGCCAGCGTGCCGTCGAGAAACCCCACGAACATGTCGAGGTACTTGGCCCGCTCTCCGTCGACCTTCACGAACTTCACGCCGATCTGGTAGGCCCCGAACAGCGACGTGCACCAGGCCACGCGCCCGAGGATCTTCAGCGGCTCCGACATGCCGTCCTCGCCGAAGGTGAGGACCATCTCCAGCCCGACCTCCGTCTCGCGCGCGATCGGCTCGCTGGCGACCAGGCACACGCCGGCGCGCGACACGTCGCGCGTGCGCGCGGCGAAGCGCTCGTTCGCGACGGAGACGGCGACCTGGACGTCGACATGAAATCGCGGATGCTGCCGGCGCGTCGGGCGGCCTTCGCTCATGGGGCTATCGAGAGTTTCCCTCGGCCGAGTATCGACGCGCAAGGCGCGTGAACGCGCCGCCGGTCAGGGCGTCGAGCTCTGCTTCGACCTCCGCGATGCGCAGATCTCGCCTGAACCCGGAGGGCATGTCCCAGTCATCGGCGCCGAGCGACTCGACCTTGAGGCGACGCCGTTCGAAATAGAGCCGGATGATCGCGCCTTCGACCTCGCGCCGCGCGTCGGCCGTCCGGAGGGCCTGGCTCTCGACGGCAATCTCGTCAGGGTTGAAGAGGATCCTGGACAGATCCCACGTGGCGCGCGCCTGATAACGCACGTCGTTGCTGCTGTCGATCCCCACCGGCGAAACCGCCGTGGGATCGGCGGCGGTCCCCAGGTCGACCGATTCGCTGCGGCCCAGCTTGCGCTCGACCAGCACCCGCAGCTCCGGCAGCCAGCCGGCCAGGCGCGCGCGGGCCAGCGCGGACCGGGCGCGCTCCGGCTCGGCCCCCAGCAGCGCCGTCGCCGCCGACCGGAGCGCCGCAACGGGCGGGTCCTCGGCGAAGAGCAGCCGGAGCCGCGCGGGGTCGGGCGGCCGCGCCCGGCGCGGGCGGCGCGCCGGTTCGACCGGCGCCGGCGGTAGCGCGTCGTCGTCGCCGGGCGGGAGCGCCTGGCTCAGCACGGCGGCCAGCAGCAGCCGCGCCAGGACGAAGCTGCTCCCGGTCACCGCAGCGCGTCCTGCTCGTCGGCGGCCATCTCGCGCCGCGCAGCCAGCTCGTCACGGTCGACGAGATCCGGTGCGGTCGTCGCGCCGGCCGCGGCCGCGAGCTGCATCCGTGCGAGGGCCCCATCCCTGCGCGCCCGCTCCGCGGCCAGCGCGACGCAATCGTCCCGGGATCGGGGCGGTCTGTCGAAAGGAAACCGCAGCAACAGCAGCGCCGTGACCGTCCGTCGAGCCGCCGTCCGATCGACCGTCACCACGGCGCCGACTTCCGGCCAGACCCAGCTGGGCGGCGCGCGCAGCGCGCGCCGCGGCGCCCCGGCAGCGGCCGACGCCGGCAGCGCGTCCGGCATCTCCCCCGGAACATGCGAGACCTCCGCGTCATCGAGGCTGACAGCCGAGAGGCCCTCATCCCCGGCGAGCCAAACCCGGCCGCCGAGCGCGGCGAGGGCGGTGGCGCCTGCGGCTTGCGGCGTCGAATGCGCGGTCCAGCTCACGGCGTCGCGCGAGCTCCAGAGCGCGGCGCCGGCGGCGATCCAGCGCCGCCCGACCTCGTCGCAGGCCAGCACTTGCGCGGGCGGCCCGTCGCCGGCCCGCGCGAGGGCCCGGCCGTCCCACGTGTAGACCCCGCTCGAGGCCAGCACCGCCACCGTTCCGCCGCAAGCCGCCAGCGCGCGCGCAGGGCGGTCCAGAAGCCGCGTCTTTTCTCCGCGGGCGTCGACCCGCGTGACGCCGTCGCCGTCGTCGACGAGGATCGCGCCCGTGGCGTCGATCGCCAGGCCGCGCGGCCGCGCGGGGAGGGCGGCGATCGGGCGCAAAAGAGGGCTCCCATCGCCGCCGTCCCCGGCGCCCGGCGCGTCGGCCCGGAACAGGAGATCGGCGGATGCGACCGCCAGGATGCTCTCGCCGGCCGCCGCCGCGAGCAGGTCGCGTCCGGCCAGCGCGACCCGCCGGCAGCCCACGGCCGTGACCTGGTACAGCCCGTCGGTCGTGGCGGCCCAGGCGCGACCGGTGCTGGCCGCGAGCGCGCGCGGCCGCGGAGCCGGCAGGACGGCCGTCGCGGCATCCCGATGCGACAGTCGTTCCTCGTCCTCCAGCGCCTCTTCTGCCTCCAGCGTGCTGTCGTCGTCCGGCAGGCCGGCGTCGTGAAGCACGTCGGCGGTGTCGACCAGCCGCAGCGACCGCCGCGGCGTCCGCGCCGGCGCGTGCCCGAGCCGCCCGCAGCGTCCGATCAGCGATCCACGGTCGTCGAAGGTCAGCACCGTGCCGTCGCGAATCGCGAACAGGCGCTCCCCGGCGCCGACCAGTTGCTCGATGCCTCCAGATCCGGCCGGCTCGGCGGGCGTGCCGTTCCGACCGCCACGTGAAGCCAGAGCGGGCCGTGCGACCAGCCCCCCGATGGCGAGCACCACCAACACACGAGACATGTCCATCCATGCAGCAACGGTCGTGCCGACCGACGGCAGCCGTGAAGGCGCCGTTCGGCGCAGTTCCCGCCTCTCCGGCCGTCCCGCCGCTGGTCATCGGCCGCCGGTATCGGGACGCCCGGCCGGGCGCGGGACATGTGTTATAGAGCCGCCCATGGAGACCCCGGCGAGCTCGGCGAAGATCCTGGACGGCAAGGCGGTGGCGGCCCGCATTCGGGCGGACCTCGCCAAGCAGGTGGCTGCGCTCACCGAGCGCGGCGTGCAACCCGGGTTGGCCGTGGTCCTGGTCGGCGAGGACCCGGCGTCTCAGATCTACGTCCGGAACAAAGGCAAGGCCTGCGCGGAAGCGGGCATCCGCACCTTCGACCATCGGCTCGCCGCCACCACCACCAAGTCCGAGCTTCTGGCGCTGGTCGCCCGCCTGAACGCCGACCCGCACGTCGACGGGATCCTGATCCAGCTGCCGCTGCCGGCCGGCCTCGACGCGCGCGAGATTCTGCCCGCCGTCGACCCACGCAAGGACGTCGACGGAATCCACCCGGAGAACCTGGGCCGCCTCGTGATGGGCGAGCCGCGCTTCGTGGCCTGCACGCCGCTGGGCGTGATGACGTTGATCGAAGAGACCGGCGTGAAGCTGGCGGGCGCCGAGGCGGTCGTCGTCGGCCGCTCGAACATGGTCGGCAAGCCGATGGCGGCGCTGCTGACGGGCGCCGACGCGACCGTGACCGCCTGTCACTCGCGGACGCGCGACCTGGCCGCCGCGGTGGGGCGCGCCGACGTCGTCGTCGCCGCCGTCGGGCGCGCCGAGATGATTCGCGGCGCCTGGATCAAGCCGGGCGCGGTCGTGATCGACGTCGGCATCAACCGCGGCGCCGACGGCAAGGTGCGCGGCGACGTCGAGTTCGCCCCGGCCGCCGCGCGCGCGTCGGCCATCACGCCGGTCCCCGGCGGCGTGGGGCCGATGACGATCGCCATGCTGCTGGTCAACACCGTCAAGGCCGCCAAGATCCGCGCGGCGTCGACGACCTAGCGCCTCAGGTCACGCGCGCCGAGAGCGGCTTGGCCAGCACGCGCAGCGCCGCGGCCTGCAGGTCGGCGAAACCGGGCGGGTTGGCCAGCGCCTCGTCGAAGCCCAGCGACGCCGCGCGCGCGCGATCGCGCTCCAGCTGCGCGACCGCCAGCACCGGCGCGGACCCCGCCTCGCGGTGCTCGCGCAGGCGCGCGTAGAGCTCGTAGCCCAGCGTGCCCGACGAATCGAGGTCGATGACCGCCAGGTCGACGTTGCAGATGGCGCCCGGCTCGGCCAGCTTGCGCTGATCGATCTCGATGACCTCGCAGGTGACGATCGATCGGAGGTACCGGATCAGCAACGCCCGCGGCGCGGCCTGCGACGCGGCGACCAGCGCCTTCAGCCCCTTGAACCCGAAGGCCAGCTTGTCGATCGCTTCGCCGAAGTGCTCCGAGCGCGGCGTCACCGCCACGCCGGTCTCGGGCGCGCGGGGGCTGCCGTTCTTCTCGCCGCGCGGCCGCGTCACCACCGCCCCGACGGCGATCGACGAGGCGGGCGTGACCAGCTTCAGCTGGATGGGCGCGCCGGCCGGCAGGTGCTCGTCGACGGCAACGGACAGCTGGCCACGCGCGATGTGCGTGGCATAGGCGATCAGCAGCGCAGCGTCGGAGCGGTAGGTCAGCTCCAGCGTGGCGGCTGTCGTCACCGCGGCAGCAGCCTTTCCAGCAAGGCGTCCAGTTGATCCAGCGAGTGATAGTGAATCGCGATCTGGCCGCGATCGGGTCCGGCCTCGACCAGCTCCACGCGCGTGCCCAGCGCGCGCGTCAGCCGCAGCGCCAGGTCGCGCGCGCTGGTCGACGGGCGGGCAGGGGCGGCGGCCGGCCGCGCGGCGGCGTCCGACCCCTGGCGGGCCTTGCGCACCATCTCCTCGACGCGCCGGACGGACAGCTCCGCCGAGACGATGCGGCGGGCCAGCTTCTCCATCTCCGACGGCGCCTCGAGCCCCAGCAGCGCGCGGGCGTGACCCATCGACAGCCGCCCCTCGGCCAGCAGCGCGCGCACGGGCTCGGGCAGGCGCAGCAGGCGCAGCGAGTTGGCGACGGTGCTGCGGTCCTTGCCGACCCGCTCCGACAGCTGTTCCTGCGTGTACCCGAACTCGGTCATCAAGCGCTGGTAGCCCGCGGCCTCTTCCAGCGGGTTGAGA
>CAZPUH010000897.1:0-4996 GCA_964589215.1 uncultured Myxococcales bacterium
CGAGTGGGGCTTCGCCAGCGACCTCATCGCGCGCGGGTTCCGCGCGCACCGCGAGCTCTCGAGCGGGGACCGGCGGCTCTGCGCGGAGACGGTCTATGGGCTCATCCGAATGGATCGGCGGCTCGACGCCATCCTTGAGGACCTGACCGAGGGTGAGCCGCTGCCGCCCCACGCCCGGGACGAGCTGAAGCTGCTGGTCTACGAGGTGCGGTCCGGGATTCCGGCCGGCGCGCTCGCCGCCGAGGCCCGGCGCGTCGGGTCGGCCATCCGCCCGGGTGGCGCGCCGGTCGACCTGGAGCGCGCGGCCGCCGAGGACGCCGGGCTGGGGGATCGGCGTGGGCTGGA
This sequence comes from uncultured Myxococcales bacterium, assembly GCA_964589215.1. Lineage (GTDB taxonomy): Bacteria > Myxococcota_A > Polyangia > Fen-1088 > Fen-1088 > JADGRB01. The sequence goes on from CAZPUH010000897.1 coordinate 346, forward strand.
CCGGGAAGCGGTCCGGCTGTCGTATCCGACCTGGCTCGTCGAGCTCTTCGCCGCCGACCTGGGCCCGGACGAGGCGCTGGCGCTGGCCGAGGCGATGAACCACCGGGCGCCCATGGCGGTGCGGGCCAACACGGGGCGCATCCCGCGCGACCAGCTGGCGCTGCGCCTGGCCGACGAGCAGGTGGCGACTCACGCCACGCCCCTGTCGCCGGACGGGCTCATCTTCGACACGCGCGTGAACGCGTTCGCGCTGGAGGCGTTCCGCGACGGCCTCTTCGAGGTCATGGACGAAGGGAGCCAGCTGGTGGCCGAGCTGGTGGCCCCACCGCCGGGCGGCCGGGTCGCCGACGCCTGCGCGGGGGCGGGCGGCAAGACGCTGGCGATTGGCGCGCGGCTCGGGGGCAAGGGGCGGATCCTGGCCCTGGACACCGACGGCAAGAAGCTCGAGGAGCTGCGGCGCCGCGCCCGGCGGGCCGGCCTGACCAACCTGGAAGCGCGGCAGGTGGACCAGGCGGGCAGACCGGCGGGCCAAACGTCCCCCTTGCGCGCCGGCGCCTTCGACCGGGTGCTCGTCGACGCGCCTTGCTCGGGGCTGGGCACCCTGCGCCGCAACCCCGAGGCCCGCTGGCGGCTGACCCGGGCGGCGGTCGAGGCGTTTCCCGCCCGGCAGCTGGCGCTGCTGGTCGACTACGCGCCGCTGTGCGCGGTCGGCGGCCGGTTGATCTACGCCACCTGTACGGTGGCCCGGATGGAGAACGACGGCGTCGTCGCGCGCTTCCTGGCCGAGCGGGACGACTTCGTGCAGGTTCCGGTCAAAGAGATCTGGGGGCGCGAGCGCGCGGAGCAGGTGGGCGACGGGACCGTGCTGCGGCTGTTGCCGCAACGTCACGACACCGACGGATTCTTCGCGGCGGTGCTGCGCCGGGTGCGGTGATAGCCTCAACGCATGCAAGCCCGCCGGCTCGCCTGCGTCGCGCTGCTGAGCGCCGCCCTCGCCGCCGGCCCCACGCGCGCCCACGCCGAGCCGTTGCTGCCGGTGGCGGGAGGCCCCCCGGACTCGCTGAAGATCTCCGTCCTCACGTTCGGCCCCGGCGATCATCCGTTCTTCAAGTTTGGCCATGACGCGCTCTGGATTCACGACGACGCTGACGAGAGCGACCGCGTCTACAACTTCGGCACGTTCAGCTTCGATTCGCCCCGGCTGATCTTCGACTTCCTGCACGGGCGAATGACCTACTGGCTGTCGGTGTCCGGCCTCTCGTCGACGCTGGCGGCCTACGAGCACGAGAACCGGTCGATCCGGGTTCAGGAGCTGCAGCTGGATCCGGAGGTGAAGCGCCGGCTGAAGGAACGTCTGGAGGTCAACGCGCAGCCCCAGAACCGCGCGTACAAGTACGACTACTTCCTCGACAACTGCGCGACGCGGGTGCGCGACGCCATCGATTGGGCGGCCGGCGGGCGCCTGCGCGAGCTGGGTCGTTCGCCGGCGCGACTGTCGTTGCGCGACCAGGCCCTGCGCATGACGGTCAGCTACCTGCCGCTCTACATCGCCATCGATCTGGTGCTGGGGCCCGCGGCCGATCGCCGCATCGACCGGTGGGCGGAGATGTTCATCCCGCAAGAGCTCTCGGACGCGGTGGACGAGGTGCGAATCCCGCGGGGCGGCGCGGAAGCTCCCGCGCCGCTGGCGCTGCCCGCGCAGCTGCTCTTCGCGGCGGCGCGCACGCCTCCGCCGCGCACGCCGCCGCCGCTGCGCGGCGCCTTCTTCGGCGTCGGGCTACTCGTGGGCGCGCTCTTCTGGCTGCTGGGGCGCTCGGCCGCCTCCGACGGGCTGGCGCGAGCGGTGCGGCTGACGGCGCGGATCGCGATGGGTGCCGGCCTCGCGGTCTGGGGGCTGGTGGTGGGGTTCGTCGGGTGCTTTCTGGTCTACGTGTGGGGCTGGACGGATCATGCCGTCGCGCACCGCAACCAGAACCTGCTGGTCTGCGCGCCCTGGTCGCTGGCCCTGCTGGTGCTGGGCATCGGCGTCGCGGCGGGCTGGCGCGGGGGCACGCGCGCGGCCCGCACGCTGGCGGCCGCTGCGCTGGCGGCCACAATCGCGGCGCTGCTGGTGAAGGTCGGGATCGTCGAGCACCAGGACAACGGGCGGTGGATCGCGTTCTTCGCCCCCGCCTGGGCGGGAATCACCGCCGGTCTGTCCCGGCTCGTTCGGTCCTGAAAAACGCTGCGGTCAGACGTGCGCGTGGCGCCGGTGCCAGGCCGGCCCCTCGGCCGTGGCGATCAGCCACCCGAAGGTCAGCAGCACGAACGCGAGCCCGACGCCGAACGTGAGCCAGGTGAGCCAGTGCGGGCTGCCGGCCGCCAGCGCGAACAGCCAGGCGCCGATCAGCAGGAACCCGGCCACCGGCCAGGTCGCCGTCCCCTGCATGTCCCAGCTGGTCGTCGTGCCGAGGCCGCCGAGCACGACGATGCCGACCGACAGGTCGACCCAGGACAGCCAGTTCGTTTCGTTGTACCCGACCGCGAACATCCAGGCGGTCACCAACACCACGGCGAAGAGAGCCGCGGCACCTCCAGCTCGCTTTTCCATGATGTCAACCTGGGCACGATCCGGCCGGGTCACAACAGCCGGAAGGTCCAGGCTTTCAGATGTCCGGTCTCGGGGACGCCCGCCAGCTCGGGGTGGTCGCGGCCGGCGCCGGCGCGGCTGAGCACCTGCGCCGGGCGGCCGGCGTCCGCCAGGGCGTCGACGCAGATCTCCTCCCACAGGGCGCGGCTCATCCGTCCAGAGCAGGAGCACGCGACCAGCAGGCCGCCCGGCTCGCACAGCCGCGCGCCGCGGAGGACCAGCTCTTTGTAGGCGCGCGTGGCGGTCGCCAGGCCGGCCGCGCCGCCGCCGCGCTTGGCCAGCGCCGGCGGGTCGACGACCACCACGTCGAAGCTGGCGCGCGCGGACTCCAGCGCGCGGAGGCGGTCGAAGGCGTTGGCGCGCTCGACGGTCAGGTTGTCGAGGCCGTTGCGGCGCGCGTTGGCCGTTGCGCGCTCGACCGCCGCCGGGTTCTCATCCAGCGCCAGCACCGCGCCGCCCCGGCGGGCCAGCGCAAGCGCGAAGCCGCCGTGGAAGGTGAACGCGTCCAGCGCGCGCGCTCCGGCCGGCGCCAGCGCCGCGACGGCGGCCTGGTTGTCCGCCTGGTCCAGGAAGCCGCCGGTCTTGCCGTCGGTCAGCAGGTCGGCCTCCAGCTGATTCTCGCCCAGCCGGTACGTGACGCGCGCATCGGTGCCGGCCATGACCCCGGCGAAGCGTGGAAGCTCCTCGAAGTCGCGGGCCGAGCCGTCGTCCCGCACCACCACGACCCGGGGCCGAAGCCGCGCCCGGATCACCTCCACGACCTCGTCGCGGACGGCGTGCATCGCGGCCGACGTCGTCTGGACGACGACCGCGTCGGCATACCGATCGACGATCAAGCCCGGAAGGCGGTCGCTCTCGGCGTGGACGACGCGGTAGGCGTCGCGCGGCAAGCTCATCGCCAGGCGGGCGGCCAGCGCGGGCTCCAGACGCTCGGCGACCAGCTGGGGCAGCGGGCGGGGGGCGGCGCCGGGGTCGCGGTCCAGGACGCGCAGCGCGATCGGGCCGCGCGCGCCCCAGGTCGCGGTGCCGAGCCGCTTGCCGCGCGGGTCCTCGACGGTCAAGACGGCCGGACCGCCGTCCCGGGCGTCCGTGGCGGGGCCCCGGACCAGGTCGGTCCGGTACACCCAGGGGGCGCCGGCCCGGATGCGGGTGGCACCGCGAGCGCTGACCACCGCGACTGCCACAGCGTCCTTCATCGGTTGGGCGCGCATCATAGGCTAAAATTGCGGCATGGCCGTCGCGTCCGTCGTCGCTGCTCCCGCCCAGTCCGATCGCTACGCCGCGCGCCGGGCACGCTTGATGGAGCGGCTGGGGCCGAACGCGGTGTTGCTGCTCATGTCGCCGCCGGAGCGCCTCCGCAACGGCGACGCGACCTACAAGTACCGGCAGGACAGCGACATCCTGTACCTGACGGGGTTCGCCGAGCCGGGCGCGGCGGTGCTGCTGCGCGCCGGTCACGCGACGCCGTTCGCGCTGTTCGTGCGGCCGCGCGACCCGGCGGCCGAGACCTGGACGGGGCGGCGGGCCGGCGTCGAGGGGGCGGTCGCCACCTTCGGCGCCGACGTCGCACACCCGGCGGAGCAGCTGGAAGAGAAGCTGGCCGAGCTGGTGATGGGCGTCGACGAGATCCACTACCCGTTTGGCCGCGATCCCGAGATGGACGCCGCCGTGGCCCGGCTGCTGGGGCGCCTGCGCGCGGCCGAGCGGCGCGGCCGGCGCGCGCCCGTGCGCCTGTGCGACGCGCGCGTGACGCTGCACGAGATGCGGCTCATCAAGTCGCCGGACGAAGTCGAGGTGTTGCGCCGGGCGGCGGAGATCACGGCCGAGGCGCACACGGCCGCCATGCGGGCGGCGCGGCCGGGCGGCAGCGAGCGCGAGATCGAGGCCTTGATCGACTACACCTTCCGGCGGCGGGGCGGCACGGGCCCGGGCTACGGCACGATCGTCGGCGCGGGCGCGAACGCCACGATCCTGCACTACGTCGAGAACGCGTCGGCGCTGGCGGGCGGCGAGCTTCTGCTG
>CAZPUH010000898.1:0-6760 GCA_964589215.1 uncultured Myxococcales bacterium
CGGCCGCGGCACCCGCGCCCGCACCGGCCGCCTCTCCGTCGCCTGCGCCCGCCGCGACGCCCGCCCCCACGCCGGCCGAAGCAGCGCCGGCCCCGTCCGGCGAACCGACCGCCGACTGGGCCGCGATGAGCAAGGAGCAGCGCAAGCAGTACATGAAGACCGTGGTCATGCCGCAGATGAAGCAGACGTTCGCGGCGTTCAACGGCGACCGGTACAAATCGATGACCTGCGTGACCTGTCACGGCGACGGCGTCATGCAGGGGCGGTTCACGATGCCCAATCCCAAGCTGCCCAAGTTGCCGTCGTCGCCCGAGGGCTTTCAGAAGCTCATGTCGGAGAAGCCGGCCGTCATGCAGTTCATGGCCACCAAGGTCAAGCCGCAGATGGCGCACCTGCTGGGGATGCCGGAGTTCACGCCGCAGACCAAGACGGGCTTCGGCTGTTTCCAGTGCCACACCAAAGAAGGTCAGTGATACTGCAGCCCTGCGTTCCTCACGGCTGTCCTGGGACACGAAGGAAAACGAGCTGGCGGCGGCTGCCCGTGAGGCGGCCGGCCGCGGCGACCTGATCGATTTGACAGAGAGCAACCCCACGCGCGTCGGGCTGCCGTATCCGACCGCGGCGGTGGTGGAGGCGCTGGCGCGCGGCGCCGCCGCGCCCTACCAGCCGGCCCCGCTCGGTCTCCCCGAGGCGCGACAGGCGGTCGCCGACGACTACGCGCGGACCGGTGTCGCCGTCGGCGCCGGGCAGCTGGTGTTGACGGCCAGCTCCAGCGAATCGTACAGCTTCCTGTTCAAGCTCTGCTGCGATCCAGGCGACGCGGTGCTGGTCCCCGAACCCAGCTATCCGCTGTTCGAGTATCTGGCGCGGCTCGAGGGGGTCACCACCCTCGGTTATCGACTGGCGTTCGACGGCGAGTGGCACGTCGACTTCGCCAGCCTCGAGGAAGCGGCGTCTCGCGGCCCGCGGCCGCGCGCCGTCGTGGTGGTCAACCCCAACAACCCCACGGGCTCGTATCTGAAGCGGCGCGAGCTGGAGCGGCTGGCGGCGTTCTGTCGGGCGCGGGAGCTGGCGCTGGTATCCGACGAGGTGTTCGCGCCCTACCCGTTCCGACCGGCCGCGGACCGAGTGATGTGCGCCGCCGCCGCGCCGGAGGCCACCAGCGCGCCGGCCGTGTTCAGCCTGGGCGGCCTGTCGAAAGCCTGCGGGCTGCCCCACCTCAAGCTGGGGTGGATCGCGGTGGGCGGCGGCGACGCGGACCGCGCGCTGGCGGCGCTGGAGCTGATCGCCGACACGTACCTCTCGGTGTCTTCCCCCGTGCAGCGGGCGCTGCCCCAGCTGCTGGTGACCGGGGCCGAGATCCGGCGGGTGATCGCGGCGCGGGTGGCTCAGAACCTGGCGGCGCTGCGCGCGGCGCTGCCGGAACGGTCGGCGTGCTCGCCGCTGGACGCCGAGGGGGGATGGTCGGCGATCTTGCGGGTTCCGGCGCACCCCACCGACGGAGATTGGGCCGTCAGCCTGGCGCGCGAGACGTCGGTTCTGGTGCATCCAGGCTACTTCTTCGACATGCGAGGTGGAACCTTCGTGGTGGTCAGCTTGTTGCCGGCGCCGGAGGCGTTCGCGACGGGCATCGCACGCGTTGTCTCGCATATCGACGCGTCCTTGAGATAATGGGGCCGTGCTCGTCGCCCTCGCGTCCGCGACCGCGATCGCGATCCTGCTGCCGGCGGGCCCGGACGACGGCTGCCCGTCGCCGCGCCAGGTCAGCGACGCCGTGTCCGCGCACCTGCCCGGGGTGGTGCAGCCACTCGGTCGGGCGCCCGGGCCCAGCGCCTTGCGGCTGTCCGTCACGACCGACGGCAGCGGCACGCTGCGCGTCGACCTGAGCGATCCGGAGGGTGGCCCGCTGCTGCGGCGGCGGGTCGCGCCCGAGTCGCCGGCGCGGTCGAAGGCGGCCGAGTGCGTGGCGCTGGCCGAGACCGCCGCGCTGATCGTCGATCGCTACTGGCACGAGGTCGGGTACGAGGTGCCGCCTGCCGCGCCGGTCGTCGCGCCGAAGCCGCCGCCGCCCAAACCGCCGGTCGAGCCGAAGCCTCCCGTCGAGCCGCCGCCGGTCCCCGAGCCCACCGCGCCCGAGCCGGCCGAGCGGGCTGCGGAACCCGCGGAGCCCGACCGCGGCAAAGAACCGCCGCCGGCGCGCCAATCCGAGCAGCCGCGCGAGCGCCCGCGCGCGCCGCTTCGGCCCCCGACCTGGTGGCTGGCAGGCGGGATCGCCGGGGACGCCGGTGACAAGGGGCAAGCGCGCCCGCGAGCCTCCCTGGCCATCGCGGTCGAAAGGGCCGCGCTGGGACACCGACTCGGTCTCCGCTTTTCGGCCAGCGGGCGCTATCCGGAGACCGGGGTGTGGCCGGCGACCCCCACGATGCCGGCCGCCCGGGCGACCCTCTGGCAGTTCCCCGTCGCCATGGACGCCTATCTCGCGATCCCGATCGGCCTGGGACGGCTGGAGCCGGGGGTCGGGGTCGCTCTCAACGTCATCTTCGTGACCTCCACGCGGGGCAACGTCCCGGATTCCGGGCTGACGGCGTCGCCGGAGGCTGACGCGCTGCTGGCCTGGACCGTCCCGCTGCCGCATGACGTCTTCCTGCGGGCCCGGGCGGTCGGGGGCGTCGGCGTCTCGTACCTGACGGTGAATGACAATTTTCGTTCCCCCAATGACGCGCCTCCCCAGGTCCTGGTGGAAACACCGCGGTTTCACGGGGAGCTTGGGCTAGAATTGGGCGTTTGGTTCCACTGATGAATTAAGGGGGGTCGGGTCACTAATGGGTTCAGAGGCACAGTGAACACCCCAGGCCTGATTCGTGCGGTTCCGTCCGGCAGCAGCGGCCCCAACGGCGATCTCGAGTTGGTGACCCGCTGCCGCCGTGGCGACGCGGCGGCGTGGCGTGGGTTGTACGATCGGTACGCGCCGGTCGTACACCGGTTCCTGTCGGCCTTCGGCGTACCGACCGAAGACCGCGAAGATGCAGCGCAAGAGGTCTTCGTCGCCGTGTACCGCAGCCTGGGCCGCTTCCGCGGCGAAGCGCGGCTGTCGACCTGGATCTATCGAATCGCCGCGCGGCACGCCGGGCGCATCGCGCGGCGCCGCCGGGTTCGAGGCCTGCTGTCGACCCTGCTGGTTCGCGAGCCGCTGCCGCCGCCCGCGCCGGATCCGTCCGAACGAAGCGAGCGCCTTCAGATCCTGGACGAGATGATCGGCAAGCTCTCGCCGAAAAAGCGGCTGGTCCTGGTCCTGTTCGAGATCGAGGGGATCCCCATCGAGGAGATCTCGAAGATCGCCGGCTGTCCGGAAAACACCGCCTGGTCGCGCCTGCACTATGCCCGCGCCGAGCTGATGGCGATGGCCAAGCGGAGGATCAAGTGACCCAGCGTCACTGGCCGGAGGGTTCGGACCGCGTCTCGACCGAGCTGCGACGCGCGCTGGACCAGGCGGCTCTGCGCGGTCCGGACGACATGACGCTGCGCCGGGGATGGGCCGCAGTCTCCAATCCGCCCGAGCCCGAGAGCCCTCACCGCAGCTTCTGGTTTGCCGGCGGGGTGGCCAGCACCGCGGTGCTGGGGATCGTGGCGGCCGTCTGGCTGTGGCCGCGCGCCGCCGAGCGAGTGCCGTCGGCGCGCTCGCGGGTCGCGGCGCACGCGGAGAGCGTGGCCGGTCCCGGAGCCCGGCACCTGACGTTGGAAGGCGGCGTCGAGACCATCATCGGCCGCTCGGGCGTGATGCGCATCGACGACGGCGCCCCTCGCGTCGAGGCCGGCGAGGTGCGTTTCAGCGTCCCGCACCGGCAGCCCGGCCACCCGTTCGTCGTCCGCGCCGAGGGGTACCGGGTGGTCGTGGTCGGCACCCGGTTCGGCATTTCGGTGCAGGACACGGGCGTGCTGGTCGACGTCGAAGAGGGGATCGTCGAGGTCTGGGAATCGGCCACGCAGCGCCCGCTGGCCCGGCTGACACCGGGCGAGAGCTGGCAGAGCCCGCCGCGTGAAGCAAGCCACGACAGCGCCACCGCGGCGCCGAAAGCCGACGCGAACGTCACGCCGGCTCCCGTGGCCGGTCCCGCCAATGCGCCGGTCCCGCCTGCTGCGCCGGTGACCGCCGCGGCCGCCCCTGCCGCGGCGCCGTCGTTCGTCGTGCCGTCGTTCATCGCGCACTCGCGCCACGCCCACCACCGCAGCGTCGCGCTGTCGTCGCCCGGCGGTTCCGGGGACAGCGGCGCGCCGGCCGCGTCCGACCCGCGAGACCCGGCGATCGCGGCCAGGGCCGCCGTCGCGGCCGGCGATGCGCCGCGCGCGTTGCAGCTCTATCGCGCGCTGGCCGCCCAGGGGACCGGCCCCGGCGCGGAGAACGCCGCCTACGAGATCGGCAAGGTCCTGAACGAGAAGATGGGACAGCCGGCGGCGGCCGTGTCGGCCTGGCGCCGATACCGCGCGACGTATCCGGACGGCATCCTGCGGGTCGAAGCGGACGTCTCGATCATCGAAACGCTCGCCCGGTCGGGCGACGCGGACGGCGCGCTGGTCGAGGCCAACGAATTCCTGCGCCGCCGCCCGGACAGCGAGCGGCGGGCCGAGATCGCGCGGCTGGCCGGCGACCTCTATCGGGCGCGCGGCGACTGCCGGCACGCGGTGGGGATGTACCAGGTCGCGGCGGGCGCCTCTCGCCCGCGCGACGCGGTCGAGGCGGCCGCGTTCCATCGCGCCGAGTGCCTGTCGACGCTGGGCGACTCGGGTGCCGCCGAGGCCGCGCGCGGGTACCTGCGGGCGTACCCCGGCGGGCGATTCCGCAGCGAAGCCGAGGCGCTGGCCGGCGGCGCCTCGCGCCCCTGAGCTCATGCGGCACGTGGGCCGCGCCTGGCTGGTGGGAGCGGCGGCGGTCGCGCTGGCGGCCGGCTGCGAGCAGACGCTGCACCTCTATCAGGCGGTGCCGGACGCAGGGAGCCGCGGCGGCGGCGCCGGAAGCGTCGCAGCCGCGGGAGGTACCACGGGCGGCGCCGGGGCCGGCGGCGGCCGATCCGGCACGGGGGGCATGACCGACGGCGGACCGCCCGACGGCCGCTGCGCCGGGCCGGCGACCCCGGTGGCGTTCACGGCGGATCCGCCGCAGATGCTGATCGCGCTGGACCGCTCGACCAACATGAACCAGCCGTTCGACAACAGCAGCACCAACGACAACAACACGCAGTTCCAGGCCGCCGCCCAGACGCTCAGCCAGGCCGTCGGCATGTACAGCGCCCCCGCCGGGGGAACCAAGGCGACGCGGCCGACCGTCAATTTCTCGTTCCTGAACTTCCCCGAGACCAGCAGCGGGTGCACCGCGCAGACCGGTTGCTGCACGACGGACGTCTCGCGGATCTACGGATTCCAGGACTTCGCCACCGACGCGTTCATGTGCAGCCAGCCGACGGCCGCCTGCGTGAGCAGCGATCACCGCCCGATGGCGGCGGCCCTCACCAAGGCGGACCAGTGGGCTGCGGGCCTGACGGGGACGGGTGGCCGTTACGTGGTTCTGGTCACCGACGGCCCGCCGTCGGGGAACTGCGTGAAGATGTACGACGACTGCACGAACGCCGAACAGCAGGCCATGACCCTGGCCAAGGACACCAGCCATCAGCCGGTCGTGCTGCGGATCGGCGGCTCCACCGGCGGCGACTGCCTGTTCTACATCGCCGGCGGGCCGAACTCGCCCGCGTACTACCAGGCACCGGATTACACCAGCCTCAGCAAGGCCGTCACCGACATCATGACCTACGCGATCTGCGAGGTGACGTTGACCGGGCCGGTGCCGGGGTCGTTGCAGGTCACCGTCGGGGGCAAGAGCTACTCGTACGACGCCAGCGCGGGTTGGACGCTCAGCTCCAGCGGCGGGCGTCTGCGACTGCATGGGGCGGCCTGCGACGCCTACGCCGACGGCGGCAAGCTGCAGGTACAGTCGGGTTGCGAGCCGGGACGGGGCGGGTCAGGCTTTCCGCCCTGACCATGGGCCTGCGAATCCTGGCCATCTCGGGCAGCCTGCGCGGCAGCTCGAAGAACACGACGCTGCTGCGGGCGGCGGTGCGGCTGGCGCCCGCCGGCGTCGAGCTGACGCTGTACGAAGCGCTGGGCGACGTGCCCCCGTTCAACCCCGACCTCGACGACCTGGACGCGGGACGGGCGCCCGCGGCCGTGGTGGCGTTCCGGCGCGCGCTGCGCGAGGCCGACGGGCTGATGATCTGCAGCCCGGAGTACGCGCACGGCGTGTCGGGCGTCATGAAGAACGCGCTGGACTGGCTGGTCGGCAGCGGCGAGCTGGAGGGAAAACCGACGCTGCTGCTGAACGCCTCGCCGCGCTCGGCCTTCGCGCACCCGGCGCTGCTGGAGACGGTCCGCGTGATGGGCGGCCTGACGCTGGAGGCGGCGCTGCCGGCCGCGATGGCGGGCGACCGGCTGGACGTGGAGACGATCCTCGCGCGCCCCGCGATCGCCGGCGTGCTCCGGGGCGCGATCGAGGCGCTCCGCGCGGCGGTGGCCGGCGCGTCCGCGGATCAGGCCCGCATGGCCTGATCGAGGTCGGCGATCAGGTCGTCGGCGTGCTCGATGCCGACGGACAGGCGCACGAGGCCGTCGCTGATCCCGAGGGCCCGGCGGCGGTCGGGGGGGATCGAGGCGTGGGTCATGAGGGCGGGGTGCTCGGCCAGCGACTCGACGCCGCCCAGCGACTCGGCGCAGG
>CAZPUH010000899.1:0-1802 GCA_964589215.1 uncultured Myxococcales bacterium
CTCCGCCTTCTCGGCGTTCGAGGCCCCGTTGGCCTGCATCATCTCCCAGAGCTTCTTCATCCACTCGAACTTGTGGAGCTTGAAGAAGGACTTCGCCATCACCAGCATCGCCGGCGTGTAGCGCTCGTTCTTGGTGAGCGCCTCCTTGGCGGCGGCCACCGCGTCCTGGTAGCGCCCCGCCTTGTACAGCTGCTCGGCCTGCTGGGTCTCCGCGGTCGGGATCACGGCGGGCGGCGGCTCGCGCCGCGCCTGCGCCCCGCCCGCGCCCAGCAGCAGGGTGACGACCAGGCCGGCCCCGACCCAGCGCCGCATCGCCCCGCGCGCCCTGCCCTTGTTGGCCATCGTCATGGGTACTCGACCGCGATGCGCTCGTCCTTGACGAACGGGAACTCGTCCGGGAGGTACTTCGACAGGTTCTCGCGCGCCTTCTTGACGTACTCGTTCGTGACGCCCAGCTGCGACGCCCGGGACAGCGTGTCCTTCCATCGCTTCTTGGCCTCGTCTTCGATCGGCGTCACGAACTGGTAGATGGCGTCCTTGTACTGCCCCTCGACGACGCCGCAGTCGTCCGGGTTCAGCTTGCACGCCTGCTTGGCGAGCTTCTTGAGGTCGTCCGGCGGGTTGTCCGCCGCCTTGATCAGCTTCTGCGCGAACTCGTAGTAGACGTCGCCCGTCCGCAGGAACGACGCCAGCGTCCAGGTCGCGTCCTTGTAGTTCCAGATCTTCTGGTAATCCTCGTTCAGCTGCTTGGCCTCGGCGGTGAACGAGTCGAAGGTCTTCTTGATCTGGTCCGGCTTGCTCCCGAACTTCAGCTCCTTCTTCTGGAAGGCCTTGAACTTCTCCTCCATGATCATGAAGTCGGCCTTGGCCGCGAAGCCGGCGGCCGGCGTCGCGCCCGGCAGCTTGCGGTTGATGAACTCGTCGCGCACGCGCTTGTAGGCCGCCAGGACGTCGTTCCGGTTCTTGGCCGTCGCCTCGGCGACCACCGCCAGCTTCATGTAGGCCTGGACGACGTACTCGCCCGCCTGCTGCTGCTTGTCGTACTTCTTGATGAAGTCCTTCAGGCAGGCGACCTGCTTGGTGGTGTCCTTGGCCTTCTCGTAGGCGCCGCACGCGAAGAAGTAGGCCTGCGCGCTGTCTTGTGGCTTGTCGGCGATCGCCTCCGAGTATTTCTTGTAGAGCTCCGCGGCGCGGCCGTACTGCTGATCGTTGTCCAGCAGCGACGCGGCCAGGCCCAGCGCCTCTTTCTTGTGCTCGGAGCCGGCGAACTTCGGGTCCTGCGCCACCGTCAGGTAGCCCTTCACGGCCTGGTCGAACTCGAAGAAGCGATAGTGGTTGCGCGAGGAGTTCCAGAGCGCTTCCTTGCCCCACTCCGAGTCCGGGTAGTCGTGGTACAGGCGCTCGTAGCACTTCGTCGCCTGGCCGAACTGATAGAGCTTCTCGTAGATGACGCAGGCGTTGTTCAGCGCGGTCGGCGCGCCCGGGTCCTTGGGGTTCGCGTTGACGACGTCGATGAGGTCCAGCGCCAGCCCGACGTCCAGCTCCGTCGAGATCTTGCTGGGGCCCTGAGCCGGCTGGGCGGCCTGCTTCTCACCCGGCTTCGCCTTCTGCGGGGTGGCGACGCCCGTGACCAGGGCGATGCCGCCCGGGCCCGACTGGCACATCACCAGCTCTTTGTGCGTCCCCTTCTCCTCGTTCTCCATGGAGAGCTGGAGCCGCTTGGTGATGATGGTCGTCTTCACCGACGACTTGATCTGCGCGATCCGGTCCATGTAGGCCTTGGCCTCGGGCGCCTTGCCGCA
>CAZPUH010000900.1:0-4127 GCA_964589215.1 uncultured Myxococcales bacterium
TGCGCCTGTCGCGGGCGGGCCCGCGCCCCCGCCCGCGGCAGGCCCGCCGGCCGCACCGCCCCGGCCGATTGTCCCTGAACCGCCGCCACTGCCCGCCGATGAGCCGCTGCTGCTGCTGCACGCGACGGCCCACAGCGCCACGCCGCCCAACCAAACCCACGACTTCATGGTCCACGCCTCCTGGTCCCGCTGCGATCCTGGTGCGGATCGAGGGGCCAGACAGCCCTTGGCGCCGGCCGACAGCGCGAGTCAGGCGCCGGCGGAGGGCGCCGCCAGCATCGACGCCAGCGTGGTGACCGTGTTCCAGTTGCGCGTCGTGGCGCCGACCTTCAGCGCCCGTTCGAAGGCGTTGTTGACCAGCTTGCTGCGGCCGTACCCGTCGGGGCAGTGCAGATAGATCGTCGTGCCGCGCGCCACGAACCGGTCGTCGCCCGACGCGACGGCCGCCATCTTCTTCAGACCGGCGGCGGGCGGCGCGGCGTCCAGGAACGTGACGTGCAGCTTCTTCGGGTCGATCCCCTTCTGTTTCAGGAACGGGTTGCCTGCCACGACGCGCGCGAGGTCCCGGGCCGACAGCACGAGCACGGCGATGCGAAACCCGATGTCCTTCTCCAGCTGCGCCGCGATCCTCCTGGCCAGCGCCGCGGGCGTCCCCGCCTTCGCCGCGAACAGGACGTTGCCGCTCTGGACGTAGGTGCGGACCTGGTCCAGCCCGAGCGCCTCGAACGAGGCGCGCACCGCCTCCATCTTGGCGACCTTGCCGCCCACGTTCACGCCGCGCAGCAGCGCCACGAAGTCCGCCACCGCCGTCACTCCTTGGGCGCGCGCAGCTTGGCCAGGCGCTCGGCGATCGCCCGCTCGGCGCCCGAATCGGACGGCGTGTAGTAGCGGCGCCCGCGGAGCGCGTCGGGCAGGTACTCCTGGTAGACGTAGTGCCCTTCGAAGTCGTGGGGGTACTGGTAGCCGGTCCCCCACCCGAGCGCCTTGCCCGCGCTGCCGCCGCTGCTGCGGAACTGCGGCGGGACGGGCAGCGCGCCGTGCGCGGTCACGTCTTCCTTGGCGGCGGCGAACGTCGTCAGCGCCGTGTTGCTCTTGGGCGCGGTTGCCAGGAAGATCGCCGCCTGGGTCATGGGCAGCACGCCTTCCGGCATGCCCACGAACCGGAACGCGTCGACCGCGGCGGTCGCCACCGACAGCGCCCGTGGATCGGCGACGCCGATGTCCTCCGCCGCGAAGATCACCATCCGCCGCAGCACGAACAGCGGGTCCTCGCCCGACTCCAGCATGCGCGCCATCCAGTACACCGCCGCGTCCGGGTCGCTGCCGCGCAGGCTCTTGATGAAGACGCTGATGACGCCGTAGTGCTCGTCGCCGGCCTTGTCGTAGAGCAGCGTCTTCTTCTGGGCCGCCTCCTCGACGACGGCGGCCGTGATCGCCGCCTGCCCGGCCGCGTCCGGCACCGCCACGGCGGCCGCCGCCTCCAGCGTGGCCAGCGCCCGGCGCGCGTCGCCCCCCGCCTCGCGCGCGATGAGGTCGCGGACGTCCTCTCCGACGACCAGCCCGCGCCCGCCCAGCCCGCGCTGCCCATCCTCCAGCGCGCGGTCGACCAGCGTCCGGATGTCCTGCGGCGACAGGCTCTGCAGGCGGACCACCTTCGTGCGCGACAGCAGAGCGGCGTTCACCTCGAACGACGGGTTCTCCGTGGTGGCGCCGATCAGCACCACCGTCCCGGCCTCGACGTGCGGCAACAACGCATCCTGCTGCGCCTTGTTGAAACGATGGATCTCGTCGACGAAGAGCACCGTGCGCTCGCCCTGCTGGTCGCGCCGTGTCGCCGCCTCGGCGATCGCCTCCCGCAGCTCCTTGACCCCGGCCATGACGGCCGAGACCGACACGAACCGGGCCTGCGCCTCGGCCGCCAGCAGGCGCGCCAGCGTCGTCTTCCCCGTTCCGGGCGGCCCCCACAGGATGATCGACGGCAGGTCGCGGGAGTCCAGCGCGCGCCGCAAGAGCTTGCCGGGGCCGAGGAGGTGCGCCTGCCCGACCACCTCGGCCAGCGTGCGCGGACGCATCCGTTCCGCCAGCGGTTGCCCGCGCCGGTCCTTCGCGGCCGCCCGCGCGAACAGGTCCATGGGCCCAGTCTAGAAGGGCGTCGCCGTAAGGCAACGGTGAGGTAGCGAACCAGGCCGACGCCGTGCCGCCCGCCAGCCGGCGCTCGCGCGGTCGAAGTAGAAGCAGGCGCGCCCCGATGTTACGGTGCAGGCCTTGCCCCGGCCTGCGCTCCATCGACTGTTCCTGCTGTCGAGCCTGGCCGTGAGCCTGGCCGCGATCGGCTCGGGCGCCCGCGCCAAGCCGGCCGAGCCGCCGGCCACAGCGGCCCCGACGGCGCCCGCGGCTGAGCCTGACACGCCGCCGCCCCCGCGCCCGGGCGGTCGCCCCCTGATGGGGTTGGCGCCGCGGCCAGGTACCAGCGGCGAGCCCGTGAAGGGGCCGCGCGATCCGGCCGAACGGCACGCCTGGCTGCAGTCCGAGATCGACGGGGTGTTCAAGGCGCCCGCTCTGGCCAAGGCCAAGATCTCGGCGGTCGTGCTGGAGTCCGACAGCGGCAAGACGCTGTACGCCCGCGACGACAAGACGCCTCTGAACGCGGCGTCCAACGTCAAGATCGTCACCACCTCCGCCGCGCTGTCGCTGCTGGGGCCGGAGTATCGCTGGCGCACGACCGTCGCGGCCGTGGGGCCCGCCAGCGGGCCACCGTTGCCGGCCGGTGGCGAGGTGAGCGGCGACCTCTACTTCCGTGGCTCGGGCGACCCGACCCTGTCGACCGAGGACCTGAGCACCATCGTCGGCGAGCTGGTCGGGCTGGGGCTGCACAAGGTGCGCGGCTCGCTGGTCATCGACGACAGCCTGTTCGACGGCGGCTACGTTCCGCCCGCCTACGAGCAAAAGAACGACTCGACCGCCTCGCGAACGGCGTCGTCGGCGGCTTCACTGGACGGCAACGTCGTCGGGGTCACCGTGATCCCCGGGCCGGCGGCGGGCTCCGCCGCGCGCATCGTCGTGGATCCGCCGTCGCCGTACTTCACGATCGCGGGACGGGTCGTCACCGCCGCGGGCGGTCCGGCGGCGCCGGCCGTCGACACCAAGGAGGACGGCGCCCACACGCGCGTCAACGTCGCCGGCCGGGTCCGGCTGGGCGCCGACCCGCGCACGATTTACAGGCGGGTCGCAAACCCGTCGCTGTTCCTCGGCCAGACGCTGCGCCAGATGCTCGATCGGCGCGGCATCACCGTGGCGGGCGGCGTCCGCGTCGGGACTGCGCCCGCGCAAGGGTTGCGCGTGCTGGCGGCACACGACTCCGCCCCCCTGGCCGTCGTCGTCCAGGACCTCAACAAGCGATCGAACAACTTCGCCGCCGAGCAGCTGCTGCGCACGATGGGCGCAGAGATCGGCGGCCGCCCCGGCAGCTGGGACAAGGGCCTCAAGGCCGTCGCGCGTTACCTGAACGGCATCGGCATCAAGGCCGGCACCTATCAGATGAACAACGGGTCGGGCCTCTACGACTCGAACCGCTTCTCGGCCATGCAGATCGCCACCATCCTGCGCGCCGCGTCGCACGACTTCCGCATCTCCGCCGAGTTCCTGGCGTCACTGGCGATCGCCGGGACCGACGGAACGATTGCCCACCGGATGGGCGCCACGCTGGCCGAGCGATACGTCCGCGCCAAGACGGGTACGCTGGCTAACGTGTCTTGCCTGTCAGGCTTCGCCGGATCGCCAGGGCATCTCCCGCTGGTCTTTTCGATCCTCGTCAACGACGTCGCCAACCCCAACGACGCGCGGCGGGCGCAGGACCGGATCGCGGAGATCCTGGTCGCCTATCTGGAAGGCGAGCCCGTCGCGAAATAGCCCGACGGCCGTGCTGGCCTCCGCTCTCCGAATCCGCTGACCACCCCCTCTGAGCTCTCCCGCCGATCTCGGAGCAGCTTCGCTTGCTCCTCGGGTGCCAACCTCTCCCACCCTCTCCCGCCGGCATCCTCGTCCATCGCATCCATCCAATCAATCGAACGCGGACTGATGTGACGCAGCTGCATGATGACCTCCCCGGTGATGCTCAACCTCGCTAA
>CAZPUH010000901.1:0-6681 GCA_964589215.1 uncultured Myxococcales bacterium
AGGCGCCTCGGCCCGCGCTGCCGCCCATCACCGCCGCGCCGCCGTTCCCGCCGGCGCCCGCCGAGCCGCCGCCCGCGCCCAGGGGCGAAAGCGTGTACATCACCGCGCCCCCGTAGGGGACGTTGACGGAGATGCCGGAGGTCATTCCGCTGGCGTCGGCGCGCCGCCACAGGTCGCGCACGAGCGGGGTTCCGGTGACGCCGAGCTGCGCGAAGGTGACGCCGACGGTCGCGTCCTGGGAGCCGCGATTGAAGAGCGCGACGGCCTTGCGCCCGCCAGAGAGGTCGCGCGCCCAGACCTCCGTCGACCCCTGCTGGGCGATGCGCTTGGCGTGGTCGCCAAGCGGGTCCTGGTTGACGGCGAGGACCTCCTCGTTCGTCAGCAGCGCCAGCGTCCACGGTCCCGTCGTCGTGTCGGTCGTGAGCGACTGCACGTTGCCGCCGAAAATGAGCGGGGAGGGGAGAATGCTCCACAGCGACAGGATGGTGACCTGCTCGTTGCGTGTGAACGCCGTCTCGCCGCTGGCGTGCCATTCGTTGCGCGGCCCCAGGTATCCGACCGGCAGCATGTCGGCGTCGGGCCAGTGACCGCGCGCCAGGCCGGCCGCGGCCTGCCAGGTGCCGACGGCCTTGAAGACGCCGGGCAGGTCGGTGATGGCGTCGACGTCCCAGAAGTCGTCGACGACGCGCCACATGTCGGCGTCCGCGTTGAGGTCGGCGACGGAGGCCGGCAGCCACGACGGATCGTCGGGGCCCGGCGACAAGCTGACCACCATCGCCCGGCCCGTCTTGTCGACCGCCTTGCGGATCGCGTCCGCCTCCGCCCGATGGTAGGTCTTGGTGTCGTTGTTCAGCATGTCGTCGATCTTGATGAAGTCGAGGTCCCACGACGCGTACTGCGCGAAGAGGGCGTCGTACCAGGCCTGGCCCGCGGCGGTTTCACCCCGCACGCCGTACATATGGGCGTCCCACGGGCAGACGTCGCTGGTGTTGGCCGCGTCCGACGCGTGATACGTCGAACTGGCGATCGCGGGGTTGGCCGTCACGGCCGTGCGTGGGATGCCGCGCATGATGTGGATGCCGAAGCTCAGACCCATGGCGTGGACCTGCGCGGCCAGCGACTTGAACCCCGTCGTTCCGGTGGCCGACGGGTACTTGGATGGTGACGGGAGATAGCGGCCGTTCGCGTCCAGCTTGTTCTCGGGCTCGTACCAGCGGTAGTCGATGACGACGGTGTTCCACCCGAACGGCTGCAGCCGCGCTTTCATGGCCTGAGCCTGCGCGACGACCTCGCTCTCCCTGATGCTGGCGCCGTACGAATCGTAGCTGTTCCAGCCCATCGGTGGCGTCGGCCGCAGCATGGTGCCGGACAGGATCGTCAGCGCCGCCGAGGCGCTCTCGATCCCGTTCGCGGCGCTCACGATCACCGGATACGACCCGGCCGCGGGCGCCGTCCCCGAGATGATGCCCGTCGCGGCGTCCAGCGCCAGCCCCGCCGGCAGCCCGGCCGCGGTGAACGTCAAAGGCGCCTGACCCGTGGCCGGAATCGCGTACAGGAACGGCGCTCCCGGCCGGGCGCCGACGACCAGCGGCGGCTGGATGCGCGGCTGAGCGGGCGCCGTCGCCATCGAGATCGTGATGGTCGTCTGGGCGGCGCGGGCGACGGGGCCGGACCAGGCGGCCGCCACCCCCAGCAGCGCCGCGAGCAGCGTGGCGCGGAGCGGGGGCCTGGACATGGTCGTCTCCTCGCGGGGAGCAGCGCTGGCCGTACGCGGATCCATTTGTGACGAGGTCCCTTTCACCGGGTTGCGGCCCGGCCTGGTGCGGGGTTCGTCCGATAAGGGCACGAGGGCCGCGAACTGATGCCGGACCCGCATCCGGGAACGGGCGTCGCGCCGTGGTCCGATCCGGCGAGCGCGGCATCCAGGAACGACCGCCCGTCCGCGGCGTGTGAACGGCCTGCGCGTTCCAGGTTTCGGCTCATAGGTGCCGTCTTCCCCCCGCTTTACGTTCGCCGTCGTTGCTCGGGCGGAGGACGCGCATGGCGTCCGCCGCGGATCTCGAAGCGGAGGTGCGGCTTGGAAAAGAACAGTTGGCAATCGCGGGGCGGCGGCGGGTGGTTGGCGGCGGTGCTGGTGGGGGCATTCGCGCTCGGCTGCGGCAAGGACGCGGCACCGCCCGCTGCCGCACGGCACGTCGTGTCCCGCGCCCCCGTGCAGCCGGCGCCGGCGCCGGCCGCGCCGATGCCGATGGCGCTGGACGCCGTCGACGCGTCACCGGTGGCGCTGATCGCGGCCCCCGCGGCGGGCACGCTGGTCGACGCGCGCGTGCTGGTCATCTCCGGTGACGGCAGCGACTCGGAGCTGGACGCCATCCGACAGACGCTGGACTACATGGGCGTGCCCTACGACGTGCTGATCGCCAGCCAGACCTCGCTGTCGGCCAGCCAGCTGGCCTCCGGAACGCACGGCAAGTACAACGCCATCATCCTCACGCGCGGCAACCTGGTGTTGTCGAACGGCAGCAGCGGGTTCTCCACCGCCGAGTTCCAGACGCTGGCCAACTACGAGGCGACGTTCCAGGTGCGGCGCGTGTCGCTCTACACGTCGCCGGACGCGAGCTACGGCTACTCGGGGTCGACGACGCAGGACACGTCCTCGATCCCGCTGGTCGCCAGCTGCACGGCGGCGGGCCAGGCGGCGTTCCCCTACGTGAACTGTGGGTCCGGGGTGACGATCAGCGGCGCGTTCGCGTACCTCGGCACGCCGTCGGATTCGACGACGGTGCCGTTGTTGATCAATTCATCGGGACGGGCGCTGGCCGCGACCCGCGCGTACGGCGACGGACGCGAGGCCATGTCGCTGAATTTCTCGCAGGCGCCCAGCCTCTTTCATTCGCTGCAGCTGCTGCGCGGGGCCGTCAGCTGGGCGACCCGCGGCGTGTTCCTGGGCCAGCATCACGCCTACATCGGCGTCCAGGTCGACGACCTGTTCCTGGCGGACGACATCTACACGGGCGGCACGTTTCGCATGAGCGCCAGCGACCTGCAGGCGACGCTCGACTACCAGACGGCGAAGCGCGGGCAGGCGGTCACCGCCGCGTTCCGCTTCAACATGGCCTTCAACGGGTTCGGGACGGTGGAGTACGCGCCCGACGCGCTCGCGACCAAGGCCCAGCAGATCGGGAGCAGCTTCTACTGGATCAGCCACACGTACGATCACGCGACGCTGGATCCGCTGGCGTACGCCGACGTCGTGACGGAGCTGACCAAGAACGCCGCCATCTCCGACCAGTACGGCCTGAAGCCGTTCACGATCGCGACGCTGGTGCCGCCCAGCTACAGCGGGCTGACGTCGTCCGACCCGATGCAGGCGATGTACGACACGGGCGTCCGCTACGTCGTCGGCGACTCGTCGGTGTCGGGCTACGACAACCCGACGCCCAACACCGGCATCTACAACCCGTTGCAGCCATCGATCCTCATGATCCCGCGGCGGCCGACCAACCTCTTTTACAACGTGTCGACGCCCGACCAGTGGGTGGCCGAGTACAACGACATCTACCGGTCGTTCTGGGGGCGCGATCTGTCGTACACGGAGATCGTGGACCACGAGAGCGACGTCCTGGCCCAGTACCTGCTGAAGGGGGAGAACGACCCCTGGATGTTCCACCAGCCGGACCTGCACATCTACGGCTCGGGCAAGAGCATGCTCGGCGATCTGCTGGACCAGACGTTCGCCAAGTACAGCGGCCGCGTCACCACGCCGCTGGTCGCACCGACGATGGACGCGCTGGGCCAGCTGGTC
Source organism: uncultured Myxococcales bacterium (assembly GCA_964589215.1). Lineage (GTDB taxonomy): Bacteria > Myxococcota_A > Polyangia > Fen-1088 > Fen-1088 > JADGRB01. The sequence goes on from CAZPUH010000901.1 coordinate 3,806, forward strand.
GCGAACCGGATGCAGTACGACGGCGCGGGCGCGTCGGCGACGATCGACCCCAACGCCCGCACCATCACCGTGCACGTCACGCGGGCGGCCACCGTGCCGGTGACCGGCGCCTGCGGCGGCAGCACCGAGAGCTACGCCGGCCAGGCCATCTCGTCGGTGGCCTTGCCCGCGGGCGGATCCGCGACGCTGGCGCTCGCGACCGGCGCCTCGTGCAGCGGCGGCGGCGGGACCGGCGGCAGCTCCGGCACGGGCGGCAGCACCGGCACGGGCGGCAGCAGCGGAACCGGCGGCTCGACCGGTAGCGGCGGCAGCACGGGCAGCGGCGGCAGCACGGGCAGCGGCGGCAGCACCGGCGGAACGTTCTCCCTGTCGTGCGCCAGCCTCTCGGTCGCGGCCGGGCAGATCGGCGCCGGGCAGACGGCGTCGGCGCTGACCACCGCCGAGCTGACCGGCACGACCGACGTCTGGGCGGACTACGTCGAGCTCTCGCCCGCGTCGCGCATCGTGTGCAACTACGTGCTGCCGTCCAACATCAGCCCGTCGTCGGTGACGTCGCTGTCGCTGGACGTCAACTACCGGGGACCCAGCAAGAGCACGATGACCTGGACGTTCGAGGTGCTGGACCCGACGACAGGAGCCTGGACCTCGCTGGGCGACAACACGTTCGCGACGGGCTGGGTCTGGACGCCGCACACGTTCGCGCTGCCGACGCCGTCCGCGCGGTTCTTCTCGTCGGGGACGCTGCAGATCCGCTACGGCACCACCAGCACGGCCGACTCGTCTGACGTCGATCAGCTGCTGATCCGCGGCACCATCGGCGGCAGCGGCACGGGCAGCGGTGGGAGCTCCGGGAGCGGCGGCAGCCGCGGAAGCGGCGGGAGCTCGGGGACGGGCGGCTCCACCGGCACGGGCGGCAGCACGGGGGCCGGGTTCTCGATGCCCTGCGGGTCGCTGTCGGTGTTGACCGGCCAGATCGGCGCCGGCCAGACGGCGTCGGCGCTGACCACCGCGGAGCTGAGCGGCACCACCGACGTGTGGACGGACTACGTCGAGCTGTCACCGGCCACGCGAATCGTCTGCAACTACACGCTGCCGTCCAGCGTCAGCGCCAGCGCGGTGAGATCGCTGGCGGTGCAGGTGAACTACCGGGGCCCGACGATCGCGTCGCAGCCGTGGACGTTCGAGGTCCTCGACGGGACGACCGGCGCCTGGACGCCGCTCGGGGACAACACCTTCGCCGGTGACTGGACCTGGACGGCGCACACGTTCGCGGTCCCGACCCCGCTGTCCCGTTTCTTCTCGGGCGGCGTCCTCCAGATTCGCTACGGCACCACCAGCAACGCAGACGCCTCGGACATCGACCAGCTGATCGTGCTCGGCGGAACGTAGCCGCCTCGCGGCGACGGCGTCACCTCGCCCCGGGCGGCCCACGGCCGCTCGGGGTTTCGCCGTTCCCGCCGCCCGGCGGCGGCCGCGTCCCGGCCTCAGGTCGCGATGGCGTCCAGGTCGGACTGCAGCTCGGTGAAGGCGATGCCCGAGAAGGCTTCGGCCTTGGCCTCGGCCGGCAGGATGGCGTAGGCCTCGTCGACGCACTCGTCCCACCAGGCCCAGGTCGCCTTCTGCGTCTTGCCCCAGGTCAGCACGGTGACGCCGTGAGCGTCGTACGCGACGGCATACACCGCGTGACCCTCGTTCGTCAGCCGGCCGGGTGTCCAGGGCTGGCCGGCGTTGAACTCGTCGAGGCACTTCTGTTGCACCTGGAACCCCAGGTAGACGCCCCCGAACATCTTGATCGCCTGTTGCAGGTGCGTGTGGTTCTTCACGTCGATGGATGCGTACGCGAGGATCTTGTCCTGGGCGGCGCTGTTCTTGCGCCAGTAGTTCAAAACGTCCAGCTCGTTCAGCCCCGAGTCGACGCCACCCGTCAGGTGATAGTAGAGCTTCACGACGCTCTTCTCGGACCAGATGCTCTTCTTGCCGACCAGCCCGTGGTACACGGTCGACGCGTGCGCGAGCGCCGCGATCGTGCAATCGCCAAGCCGGTCGTTGGCGTCGATCGGGAAGAGCTCCGTGGGTTGCGAGATCTTCAGCTTGTCGTAGACGTGCGGCAGCACGTCGTAGGCGGCCGGCGGCGGTTCGAGCGTGGACTTCAGGTAGTCCTTCAGCCGCAGCGTGCGGTAGTCGTGCTTGGGCGGATGCTTCCCGAACCGGTACGTGGTCATCGTCGGCCTCCCGTCAGCGAGGATGCCCGCTGCTGCCGCGCATCCTCTCGAACACAACGGGCCGGGGGCCGTTTCTTCCGCCGGCTGGCGGCCGACCTGCGCCAGGGATCGGTCCCATGGCCGGCGCGGCGACGCTGGCGCCGGGGGGGGGCCAACGGTGTGTCGCGCCAGGATGACGTCCTTTTCCTGGCCGGCGGCGACCGGGACGTTCAAAAAATCAATCTCCAGTAATCGCCGTTGCCGGGCCGTCACAAACGAGAGATGGCTTCTTAACAACCCGATCCGGCAGCTGACAGTTCAATCCGGGGAGCGTGAACGGCGGGCCGTTCACGTGGACGGCGCGCCGGCCAATCCGCGCCGCCCACACCCTTGGAGGGACCAGATGCGTCATTCGGAACGGGTCTTTCGACGAATCGCGGCCTTGGCAGTGGCCGCCCTGGTGCTGGGCGCCTGCGCCGGCGCCGGGCAGGACGGGGGCGAAGGGGGCAGCGGCGGCTCCGCGACCGGGGGCAACCCCGCGACCGGGGGCCAGACCGCGACCGGCGGCAGCACCGGCGGCTCGCCCGGAACCGGCGGCGGCACCGGCGGTCAGATCGTCGTGAGCACCGGCGGCTCGGGCGTCGCCGGCGCCAGCGGGGGTGGCCGGACCGGTAG
>CAZPUH010000902.1:0-2338 GCA_964589215.1 uncultured Myxococcales bacterium
CTCAATCCCCTGCCCTGCTACGACGTCGAGCGCGCGGACGGACGCATCCGGGTCGGCGCGCGGCGTGGCGACCCGCTGTCGCTGCGGCGGGAGTACGCCGTGCGGACGGTGGCCATCGTGGGCGCGGGCGCCGCCGGCGAATCGGCCGCCGAGACGCTGCGGCGCGAGGGCTACGACGGCGAGATCCTGCTGTTCGGCGCGGACGACGCGCCGCCCGTCGATCGCCCGAACCTGTCGAAGGACTACCTGGCCGGCAACGCCCCCGAGGATTGGATTCCGCTGCGGCAGCCGTCCTTCTTCGGCGAGCAGAAGATCGCGATGACGCTGGGGGCGCGGGTGACCGCGATCGACCCCGCCGCCAAGCGGCTCACGCTGGCCGACGGGCGCGACGTCGCCTGGGACGCGCTGCTGCTGGCGACGGGCGCCGACCCGATTCGCCCGCCGATTCCAGGCGCCGACAAGCCGCAGGTCCACACGCTGCGCACGCTGGGCGACTGCCGGGGCATCATCGCGGCGGCCGCGCGCGCGAAGCGGGCCGTGGTCATCGGGGCCAGCTTCATCGGCATGGAGGTCGCGGCCTCGCTGCGCGCCCGCAACCTCGAGGTCCACGTCGTGGCGCCCGAGGCCGTCCCGTTCGCGCGTACGATGGGACCGGAGATCGGCGGGTTGCTGAAGAGCGCGCACGAGAAGAACGGCGTCGTCTTCCACCTGGGCGAAGGCGTGGCGGCGATCGAGGACGACGGCGTTCGCCTGGCCGGCGGCGCGCGCCTGCCCGCGGACCTGATCGTGCTGGGCGTCGGCGTCCGGCCGGCCATCGGCCTGGCGCAGGCCGCCGGCCTGAACGTCGACCGCGGCGTCGTCGTCGACGATCGCTTGCGGACCAGCGCGCCCGGCGTCTTCGCGGCCGGCGACATCGCGCGCTTCCCGTACGCGCCGACCGGCGAGTCCGTGCGCATCGAGCACTGGGCCGTGGCGCAGCGCATGGGCAAGGTCGCCGCGCTGAACATCCTGGGGCGCGACACGGCGTTCTCGTCGCCGCCCTTCTTCTGGACCACGCAGTGGGACGTCACCGTCAGCTACGTCGGCCACGCCGAGCGGTGGGATCGCATCGACGTGGCCGGCAGCCTGGACGCGCGTGACGCCACGGTCGCCTACCGGCTGCAGGGGCGCACCCTGGCGGTCGCGACGGTGGGCCGCGACAGCGTGAGCCTGGCAGCCGAGGCCGCGTTCGAGCGCGACGATCAGGCGGCGCTGGCCGCCTTCGGCGTCTCGCGCTGAGAACCAGCTTGGGTCGGACCCTTCCGGCGCTCGCGGTCGCCGCGGTGCTGGGGATCGGCGCCGCCTGCGCGGCCCTGTCGTTGCAGCAGGACTTCGCCGCCTACGACGCGGCGGGCGCCGCGCGGCGGGCGGGTCGAGACCCGTACGTGAACCAGGTCGTCGCGCGCGGGTCGGCCCGGCTCTGGGACGGGCTGGCGACGTTCCGGCACAGCCGGTTCCTGTACCCGCCGCTGGTCGCGGACCTCTTCCGGCCGGCGGCGGCGGTTCCGTACCTGGTCGCCAAGGCCGTCTTCACGCTGCTGCTCGTCGCGGTCTGGCTGGGCGTGGCCGCGCTGATGCCGGACCGCCGCGGGGCGTTCCTGCTGGCGGGCGCGCTGTTCTTCCCGTTGTGGCGGCACCTCGAGCGGGGGCAGATCGATCTGTTCCTGCTGCTGCTGCTGGCGATCGCGTGGCGGTTGCGGCGGCAGGCGTGGCCGGCGGGGCTGGCGCTGGGCGTCGCGATCGCGGTGAAGCCGGCGCTGGCCGGGGTGGCGCTGATCGTCGCCGCCCTGGGCCACCTGCGCGTGGCCGCGGCGGCGGCGACCGCGCTGCTGCTGCTGGCCGGACTGACGATCGCGGTCGACGGCGCGCCGCGGTTGCGGGAGTACCTGACCCAGGTGGCGCCGCGCGCCGCGCTTTATGGCGAAGGGGGGACCGAGGCGATGCTGCTTCCGGACGACGCGCTGCCGCCCGCTGCCGATGACGGGGTGACCGCGCGCGACGGTCGGGCCTACCGCACGGCGCTGTGGGACCTGCCGGCCGCCGCCAGCCTGCCCCGCCTGCTGGCGCCCGAGGGCCCGAACGGGTTCGGCGCGTGGCTACCCTTCGCGCTCGGGTTCGCGCTGCTGGCCGCCTGCGCCCGGCGCTGCGCGCGGGTCGCGGGGCGCGCGGACTGGCTGTTCTGGGGCGCGGCCGTGGCGTGCGTCGTGACGTCGCCCGCCGGGTGGGTCATGGGGCTGGTGCTGGCGCTGCCGCTGGCGCCCGCGCTGCTCGACGCCTGGGCGTCGCGCGCCTGGCCACG
>CAZPUH010000903.1:0-1786 GCA_964589215.1 uncultured Myxococcales bacterium
GGCGTGGCACGTCCCGTTTCTGTTCGAGGCCGCCATGCGCAGCGAGCCGCTGCACGCCGTGCAGCACCTCATGTTCTTCGCGACGGCGGCGCTCTTCTGGTGGTCGTTGCTGGCCGGCCGCTACGGGCGCGCCGGTTACGGCGTGGCGGTGCTGTTCGTGTTCGCGACCGGCCTGCACACGGGCCTGCTGGGCGTGCTGCTGACGTTCGCCCGCCACCCCTGGTACCCGATCTACGACGCGCGCGTGCGCGGCCTGGGCGGCGATCCGCTGTCCGACCAGACGCTGGCGGGCCTCATCATGTGGATCCCCGCGGGGGCGATCTTGTTCGTCTTTGGATTGGCGCTGCTGGCCGCCTGGGTGGCGGAGGCAGAGCGGCGGGCGCGTCGGGCGGAGGCACCGCCGAACGCCACGCGCCGCGAAGACCGCGCGCCAGCGTGACGCGAACGCGCCGGCGAGTGCGCTCGAAGATCACGTCAGAGGCAGACCGGCCCTTCCGAGGACTGCCCCAGCGAGAACCCCTCCGGGCAGGTGCCGCCCGTGGGCGTGGGGACGCAGACCGCGCTCTGGCTCTTTAGCCGCCGCCGGCCGTCGTCAGCTTCAGATACAGCGCGCCCAGCGGCGGCAGCGTCAGGTTCAGCGAGTAGGGGCGCCCGTGCGACGGAACCGGCGTCGCCTCGACGCCGCCGATGTTGCCGTGGTTGCTGCCGCCGAACGCCGCGGCGTCGCTGTTCAGGATCTCCGACCAGACGCCCTCGCCCGGAACGCCGATGCGATAGTTGAAGCGCGGGATCGGCGTGCAGTTGTAGACGCACAGGATCGGCGGCTGACCTTCGTCGCCCTTGCGCAGGAAGGCGTAGACGCTGTTCTCGACGTCGTCGGCGGCCACCCACTCGAAGCCGCGCGGGTCGGCGTCGCGCCGGTGCAGGCCGGGCTCGCTCCGATAGAGGCGATTGAGCTCGCCCACCAGCAGCTGCAGCTGGCCGTGCAACGTCCCCTCGCGCAAGAGGTGCCAGTCCAGGCTCACGTCGTGGTTCCACTCGTTCCACTGCCCGAACTCACCGCCCATGAACAGCAGCTTCTTGCCGGGCTGCCCCCACATGTACGCGTACAGCAACCGCAGGTTCGCGAACTTCTGCCAGTCGTCGCCGGGCATCTTGTTCAGCAACGACCGCTTGCCGTACACGACCTCGTCGTGCGACAGCGGCAGCACGAAGTTCTCGCTGAACAGATACAGCCCGCGGAACGTCAGCTTGTTGTGGTGATAGCGCCGGTAGACCGGATCGTTGGCGAAGTAGGCCAGCGTGTCGTGCATCCAGCCCATGTCCCACTTCATCCCGAAGCCCAGGCCGCCCAGGTACGTCGGCCGCGACACCATCGGCCAGGCGGTCGACTCCTCGGCGATCGTCTGCGTGTCGGGCGCCTCGCGGTAGACGGTCGTGTTGAAGGTCTTCAGGAACTCGACGGCGTCCAGGTCCTCGTTGCCGCCGTACTGGTTGGGGATCCACTCCCCCGCCTTGCGGCCGTAGTCCAGGTACAGCATCGACGCGACCGCGTCGACGCGCAGGCCATCGATGTGGTAGCGGTCCAGCCAGAACACGGCGTTCGACAGCAGGAAGGCGCGCACCTCGTTGCGGCCGTAGTTGAAGACCGCGCTCCCCCACTCCGCGTGCAGGCCGCGCCGCGGGTCCGCGTGCTCGTAGAGGTGCGTGCCGTCGAAGTAGATCAGGCCGTGCTCGTCCGTCGGAAAGTGCGCGGGCGTCCAGTCGAGGATCACGCCGATGCCGT
>CAZPUH010000904.1:0-1901 GCA_964589215.1 uncultured Myxococcales bacterium
CGCGCTGGCCGCCGATCCGCGCCAGCCCGAGGCGCAGCTGGCGCTCGGCTTCGCGCTGGAGACGCTGGGCCGCCCCGCAGACGCCGCCGCCGCGTTCGAGGCCTTCCTGGCGCTGGCGCCCGCCCACCCCGCCGCCGCGCGCGCCCACGCGGAGCTGACGCGGCTGGGCGCCGGGCGTTAGCGGTCTAGCTGCCCGAGCGCAGCGCGGTGAGCAGCTTCGTGACGCTCTGGCGGGCGTCGCCGAACAGCATGAGGGTGTTGTCGTTGTAGACCAGCGGGTTGTCGACGCCCGCGTAGCCAGCCGCCATGCCTCGCTTGAGCATCACGACCCGCGCCGCCTTCCAGACCTGCAGCACGGGCATCCCGTAGATGGGGCTCGAGGTGTCCTCCTCGGCGGACGGGTTCACGATGTCGTTGGCGCCGATGACCATCACCACGTCCGTCGAAGGGAAGTCCTCGTTGATCTCGTCCATCTCCTTGACGATGTCGTACGAGACGTCGGCCTCGGCCAGCAGCACGTTCATGTGGCCAGGCAGACGGCCGGCCACCGGGTGGATGGCGTAGCGGCACTTGATCCCCTTCTCGATCAGCAGCGAGGAGATCTCCTTCACGGGGTGCTGCGCCTGCGCGACGGCCATGCCGTAGCCGGGCACGATGATGACGCTGCGGGCGGCCAGCAGCAGCTCGGCGACCTGGTCGACCGTCGCCTCGTTGACCTTCCCCGCGGGGCCGGCGGCGGCGCCGCCCGCCGGCTTGGCCCCGCTGTCCGCGCCGAAGCCGCCGAGGACGACGCTCCAGATCGAGCGGTTCATGGCCCGGCACATGATGTAGCTGAGGATCGCGCCCGAGCTACCGACCAGCGCACCCGTGATGATCAGGAGGTCGTTGGACAGCATGAAGCCGGCGGCCGCGGCGGCCCACCCGGAGTAGCTGTTCAGCAGCGACACGACGACGGGCATGTCGCCGCCGCCGATGGCCATGACCAGGTGAATGCCCAGCAGCAGCGCCAGGAAGGTCATGATCAACAGGGCCGGCATGCCGGCGTCGAACAGCCCCGCCCCGTCGGCCGGCCAGGCCGTGTCGGCGTTCAGGAAGATCACGCCGCCCGCCACGCACAGGGTCAGGATCAGGACGTTCAGCACGTGGCGGCCCGGCAGCAGCAGCGGCTTGCTGCCGATCTTGCCGCGCAGCTTGCCGAACGCGATCAGCGACCCGCTGAACGTCACGGCGCCGACCAGCACGCCGACGTAGATCTCGCCCAGGTGGGCGGCGCGGTCCGCGGCGTCGACGCCGGCCGGCTGCAGGTAAGTGGCGATGCCGACCAGGACGGCGGCGGCGCCCACGAAGCTGTGCAGGATCGCGACCAGCGCGGGCTTCGACGCCATCGCGCCGCGCGTCGCGAGGAACGCGCCGATGACACAGCCGAGGCCCAGCGCCCCGGCCAGCACGCCCACGACCGTCCCCTCCGGGGCGCCGGCCGTCGCCGCGCCCGGCTCGCCCGGGACCAGCAGCGCGATGGCGGTGACGACGACCGCCACCACCATGCCGATGAGGCCGAAGCGGTTGCCGCGGCGGGCGGTCTCCTGCGTCGACAGGCCGCGCAAGCTCAGGATGAAGAGGAGGCTGGCGGCCAGGTAGGCGAGCGAACGGAAGGTGACGATCATTTGCGGAACATCCGGAGCATCCGCTGCGTGACCAGGAAGCCGCCCGCGACGTTGATCGAGGCGACGAGGATGGCGATCCCGCCCAGCACCAGCGCCCCCGAGCCGCCGCCGAACAGCGCCAGCATGCCGCCGATGATGATGATGCCGCTGATGGCGTTGGTGACGCTCATGAGCGGCGTGTGCAGGGCCGGCGTCACGTTCCAGATGATGTGCCAGCCGACCACGCAGGCCAGCAGG
>CAZPUH010000905.1:0-28772 GCA_964589215.1 uncultured Myxococcales bacterium
AGGCGCGCACGTACCACGCCGGGCCGGCCGCCGTCGCGCGCCGCGGAACCAGCCAGCCGGCCGCGGCCAGCGGGACGACGGCCACCGCGACGGCCAGCGACAGCAGCACCGCCGCCGACACGGTGACAGCCAGCGCCGCGAAGAATCGTCCGACCACCCCCTGCAGCGACGCCAGCGGCAGGAACACGATGACCGTCGTGACCGTCGTCCCCACCAGCGCCGCCAGCAGGTCGCGCGCGCCCGCGCCGGCCGCCTGCGCGGCGGGCTCTCCCTGCTCGAGGCGCCGCCGGATCGCCTCGACGACCACGATCGCGTCGTCGATGACCAGACCGATGGCGACCGCCAGACCGCCCATCGACATGAGGTTCAGGCTCTGGCCGGCGGCAGCCAGCGGCAGGAACGTGATGCCCAGCGTGAGCGGGACGGCCAGGGCCGCCACCAGCCCGGCCCGCAGGTCGCGCAGGAAGAGGGCGATGACCACCACGCAGAGCGCGATCCCCAGCAGGATCGCGTCGCGCACCGAATGCATCGACTCGTCGACCAGCGCCGCCTGGTCGTAGACCGGGGTCACCCGCACGCCCGCCGGGAAGCTGGTCACCGCGTCGGCCACGGCGGCGCGCACGCGCGCGACGACGTCGGGCGTGCTGGCGCCTGGCAGCCGGCTGACGCTCACCAGGACCGTCTCGCCGCCGGGTCCCGAGACGCGCACGAGCCGGTCCTCGGCGCCCTCGACCACGGTGGCGATCGCCGACAGCGGGACCGGGCTGCCGTCCGGACCGACGGCCACCGGAAGCGCGGCCACGTCGGCGGCGTCGCGCGGCTCGCCGGAGGCGAGGACCGTCACCAGCGCGTGCGCGTCGTCGAAGCGCCCCACGGCGTCCAGCACGGTGGCCGCGCGCACCTTCTCGGCCACCTTGGCGGGCGTGAGCCGCAGGGCGGCCGTCTTGGCGGGGTCGAGGATCACCTCCAGCTCGCGCACGTCGCCGCCCAGGACCTCGACCCGCCCCACCCCGCGCACGCGCGAGATCGCCGGGCGCAGCACCAGCTCGCCCAAATCGCGCAACCGCCGCGCGTCGACGGCGCCCGTCAGGTTGAAGGTGACGACGGGGAACGACGTCGTCGTGAGCCGCTCGACGACGATCTCGGTCCCCGCCGGCAGCGCCGCGCGCGCGTCGCCGACGCGCGACTCGACCAGCTGCAGCGCGCGCCACATGTCGCTCCCCGGCGAGAACTGCAGCGACAGCTCGACGGAGCCGCGGATCGTGCGGGAGCGGATGCGCTCGACGCCCAGCACGGTCGCCAGCGCCGCCTCCAGCGGGCGCGCCAGCGCGACCTGGGTCAGCGGCGGCGGCGCGTCGCCGCCCCGGGCGACCACGACGATCCGCGGAAAATCGACCTCGGGGTAGATGCCGCTCGGCAGGTGCGTCGCCACCAGCCCGCCGCTGGCGGCCAGACCGATCGCGACGACCCAGACCAGCGCGCGGCGGCGAGCCAGCCAGCCGGTCATCGCCGGAGCTCGATCGCCTCGCCGTCGGAGATCCCGACGGGGTCCAGGGCCACGCTCTCGCCCGCGCCGAGCCCGCCCACCTCGACGCGGTCGCCGGTCGAGACGCCGCGCTGCGCGCGCCGCACGTGCGCCGCCCCGTCCTGACCGCAGATCACGACCTCGACCTCGGCCCCGGCGCCGTTGCGCAAGGCCGCCCTGGGGACGACCGGGACGGAGCGCGGCCGCCCCAGGCGGACGCGCGCGGCGCCCAGGATGCCGATGGGCGGCCGGGCGCCCGCGCCCAGCTCGATCCCGACGCGCACCTTGCCCAGGCCGGTCGCCCGGTCGACGGCCGGCGAAACGACCGAGACGGCCCCGGACCAGCGCGCGCCGGGCAGCGCCGCGGCGGTGATCTCGGCCGGCGCGCCGGAGGACAGCCGCACGAGGTCGGAGGCCGTCGCCTCGGCGGCCAGCTCGAGGCGGCTCGGATCCGCGACCTCGACGACCGGGGTGGCGGGGGTGCCGTCGACCAGCTCGCCCGACCGCCGGAAGATCCGCACGACGACGCCGGCCAGGGGGCTGCGCACCGTCGCGCGCTCGACCTGCCGGCGAATCCGGGCGGCCGCGGCCCGCGCCTCCCGCTCGGACGCGGCCGCCGTGTCGGCGCGCGTGGCGGCGTCGTCCACCTCTTGCCGGGCGGCGATGCCGTGCTCGAACACGCGCTGGGTACGGGCGCGGGTCGCCTCCGCGTTGCGGCGCTCGGCCTCGGCCCTGGCGACGGCGGCGGCCGCCTCGTCGGCCTGGTCGGCCAGCCCCGGGGCGTCGATGCGGGCCACGGGTTGCCCGGCCGCGACACGATCGCCCTCGCGCACCAGGACTTTGGCGATGCGACCGGCCACCTGCGGCGCCACCTCGGCGTCTCGGTCCGGCAGCGGCGCCACGGTCCCGCGCAGCTCGATCGTGTCCTCCACGGTCGCCGTCTCGACGGGCGCGCAGCGGACGGGGCGCTTGCCGGCCGAGGGCTCCGCTTCTTCGTGCCCGTGGCATCCGGCGCCCAGCACCACCAGCAGCGCCGCCGTCACGATCGTGGCCTCAGAGCCCATCGCGCGTTCGCCCGTCCAATCGCCGCCCGACGGCGCGCTCGACCTCGGCCAGGGCGCGCTCCCAGGCGGCCTGCGCCTCGACCTGGGCCAGCCGGCTGTCCAGGCGGGCGCGCTGCGCGTCGAGGAGCCGCAACAGATCGACCCGTCCGTCGCGATACCCCTCTTCCGTCATGCGTCGCACCTCTTCCAGCGCTGGTAGCACGTCGCTGCGCAGCGACCGTGCCCGGGCGCCGGCCCCCTGCGCGCGCGCGTAAGCGTCGGTCAGCTCGGACTGCAGGCGGCGCAGCTCCAGCGCGGCGGTGGTCTCCTCCAGCGCCTGTTCGGCTCGGGCGCGCGCGATGGCGCCGCCGCGCAGGCTCAGGACCGGCGCCTCGAACGCCAGGCCGCCGATGACGTCGGTCGCCGGCAGCGTGGGGTCGCGCCAGTTGACGGCCAGCTCGGCGTTGACGATCGGCCAGCGCAGGCGCTGCTCGGCGCGCACATGCGCCGCAGCGGCCTCGGCGCGCGCGCGATCCCGCCGCGCGGCCGGGTGCGCGGGCAACAGACTCAGGAGGTCCGCCAGCTGATCGTGCCCCGATGCCAGCCCCAGCTCCAGATCCGCCGCCCCTTCGGCGCTGGCGCTGGCGCGGGCGCGGTCGAGGGTCGGGTCGCCCATCGCGATGGCGAGCCGCGCGGACGCGGCCGGCACCGCCGCGGCCGCGAAGTCGGCGTCGGCGCGCGCCCGGGCGCGATCGGCAGCCGTCCGCAAGACGTCCACCCGCGGCGCCGAGCCCGCCTTGAATTTTTCGTCGGCGATGGCCGCCACGCGCGCGGCGTCGGCGGCGGCCTCCGCGAAGAGACGCGCCCGCCCCTCGGCCTCCCACAGGTCCAGCCAGGCGACGCTGGCGGCGAAGCGCCCCTCGGCGCGCGCCGCTTCGACGTCCAGGGCCGCGGCGTCCGCGTCCGACCGGGCCGCCGCCAGCGCCGCCCCGCGCTGCCCGAACACCGGCAGCGGCAGGCTGGCGGAGACGCCCAGGCGGGCCGTCTCGCGCGCCGTCGTGACGCCCAGCGTGGGGTTGGCCAGCGCGCCCGCCACGCCGATCTGGGCGCGGGTCACCGCGTCCCGGCCAGCGGCCAGCGCCACGTCGGGGGCGGCCGATTCACCGGCGGCCCGCGCGGCCGCGAACGTCACCCGCCGAGCACCGGGCGTCTCCGCCCGCGCCACCGACGCAAACAGCGACAGCCCCCACCCCGACAGGCCGAAAAACAACAGGCCGAAAAACGACAGGCCGAAAAACGACAGGCCGAAAATCGCGAGGCCGGGCACGGCGAAGCTGGGGGCCGGCTCGGGTATCGCGGCGGGGCGCACGCCTCATTCATAGTCCGCCAACATGAGAATCCGATGAGAGCTCGCCCGCCCTCGACCCGCGGCATACTGAAGCGGTGCGGGTGCTCCTGATCGAGGACTTCGAACCGCTGGCCCGCTCCCTGGCGCAGGGGTTGCGAGAGGCGGGCTACGCGGTCGACACCTCCGCGGACGGCGAAGAGGGGCTGGCCCTGGCCGAAGGGAATCCCTACGACGCGATCCTGCTCGACGTCATGCTCCCCAAGCTCGACGGCTTCGCGGTCCTGCGGCGCTTGCGGGCGCGCGGCGCGAAGACCGGCGTGCTGGTGCTGAGCGCGCGCGACCAGCTGCCGGACCGCGTGGCGGGCCTGGACCTGGGCGCGGACGACTACCTGGTCAAGCCGTTCGCGTTCGAGGAGCTTCTGGCCCGCCTGCGCGCGGTGATCCGCCGCCGCTACCTGGCGCCCAGCAACCTGGTCTGCGTGGCCGACCTGGAGATCGACGTCGCCGCGCGTTCCGTCCGGCGCGCCGGACGGCCCATCGCGCTCTCGGCGCTGGAGTACGCGCTGCTCGAGTACCTGGCGATGCGCCGCGATCAGGTCGTCACTCGCGCGGAGATTCGCGAGCACGTCTACGACTTCGCCGCCGAGCCGGCCAGCAACGTGGTCGACGTCTACGTCGGCTACCTGCGCAAGAAGGTCGACGATGGGCACGGACAGCGGCTCATCCACACGCACCGCGGGCTCGGCTACTCGCTCGGGACTCCGGCGTGATCCGCTCCCTCGGCTTCCGGCTGACGGCCGCCGTGGTGCTGGTGCTGGCCGCCGTGCTGGCGGGCTTCGCGGTCGTGATGCATCTGGTGCTGGACCGCGCGCTGGTCAGACAGCTCGACCTGCGGCTGGCGGGCAGCGCCGCCGCGATCGCCGGCATGGCCGAGGACGAGCCCGCGGAACCCGAGTTCGAAGCCGAGTCCCTGCCCGAGTTCGAGCGGGCCGCCCGCCCGGGCTACTTCGAGGTGTGGGTCGAGGGCGGGCGCGTCCTGGCCCGGTCGCCGTCGCTGGGCGCGCGCGATCTGCCCCGGCTGGGCGGCGACGGGCCGGAGCCGGCGCACGCCGACCTGCGGTTGCCGGACGGGCGCGCCGGTCGGGCCATCCAGATCCGGCAGCCGCTGCGGATCGAGGACGCGCGGCCCGGCGCCGCGCCGTCGAGGCGGTTCGTGACGGTCGTGGCGGCGATGGGGACGGAGGACGCGCGCGACACGCTGGCGGCCGCCTCGCGCTGGCTGTGGATCCTGAGCGCGGCTGCGTTCTCGACGGCGGCGCTGGCGACGCTGGTGCTGGTGCGGCGCGGCCTTCGACCCGCGCGCGCCGTGGCCGCGCAGCTCGACGCGCTGGACGCGGCGGTCATCGGCGACCCGATCCCGACCACCGGGCTCCCGACGGAGCTCGCGCCCATCGTGAGCAAGCTGAACGAGCTGCTGGCGCGACTGGCCGCTTCGTTCGCGCGCGAGCGCCGGTTCACCGCCGACGTCAGTCACGAGCTGCGGACGCCGCTGTCCGCCCTGCGCACGACGCTGGAGGTCGCCGCCGCCCAGGATCGCCCGGCCGCGGCCTACAGGGCGGCGATCGCCGACGCGACGGCGCTGGCCGTCCAGATGCAGGCGCTGATCGGCAACTTGTTGCTGCTGGCGCGCCTGGACGCCCGGCAGATCCCCGTCGCCGCGGAGCCGGTGGACCTGCGCAGGCTGGTCGAGGACTGCTGGCGGCCATTCGAGGCCGAAGCCGGCGAGCGGCGGCTGCGTCTGAGCATCCAGTTGCCCGCCGACTGTGCCGTGGTCAGCGATCCCGAGAAGCTGCGGATCGTGGTGACCAACCTGCTCGCCAACGCGACGGCCTACACGGTGCCGGGCGGATCGATCACCGTGCGCGGCGGCAGCGCGGAGACTCTGCTGGAGGTGGCCGACAGCGGCCCGCCCATTCCGGAGGACCTGCTGCCGCGCGTCTTCGACCGTTTCTCGCGCGGCGACGCCGCGCGCTCGGGCGGCGTCAATTGTGGCATCGGCCTGGCGCTGGTCAGGGGCGTCTGCGCGGTGCTGGGCCTGGACGCCTCGGCCGCCAACACGCCCGACGGGGGCGTCCGCTTCCGGCTCACGCGCCCGGCGTGAGGGCGCGCTCGACCCGGCGGTCCGGCACGACCCACAAGGCGGCCACGATCGCGTACAGCAGCTCGGACACCCAGGGGCGCACGAACGCGAGCGCGATGCCGGCGGCATAGAGCAGGGGCGAGATGTGTCCTTTCAGGTCGGAGCCGATGATCCGCCCCAGCGGGCTGCCGGCCCGGATCAACGAGCGCTGCAAGATGAGCCAGGCAAACGCGGCGGCCAGCAGCACGACGCCGTAGAGCGCCGCCGGCCACGCGGAGGTTGGGTACTCCCCCGCCCAGGCCGTCACGGCCGGCAGCAGCGACAGCCAGAACAGCAGGTGCAGATTGGCCCACATGATCCCGCCCGTCACCCGGGTGGCCGTGTGAAGCAGGTGGTGGTGGTTGTTCCAGTAGATGCCGACGTAAACGAAGCTCAGGACGTAGGCGACCAGCACGGGGCCCAGTGGGGCCAGCGCCTGCAGGCTGTCCCCGTGCGGCACCTTCAACTCGAGGACCATGATCGTGATGATGATGGCGAGCACGCCGTCGCTGAACGCCTCGAGCCGTCCCTTGTTCATGGCCGTCGCACCGGAGCATACGCAATCGGCGGGCGGCGTCACACGCCCCCCGCCGAGCGGCGGCCGGTCGCGACTGGCTAGTAATACCCGGGCCCGCGGCACCGCCAGTGGCCCGGGTGCCACTCGCCGTGGTACCCGCGGTGGCCTTCGACCCACACCGTCCCGCCGCGACAGCCCTCCGGCCGCGCGACGGCGCGCTCGCGCACGACACAGCCAGAGATCCCGGACGCGCCCGTCAACACCAAGACCGCTCCCAGCAGCAAACGTTTCATCGTCAGCCCTCCCCTCAAAGGGGATCTAAGTCCCGATCCGGGGAGCGCCCGGATCTGGTCGGGGGCCGATCGGGTGACTAGATTGCGGCGGCCCGACGGTCGGTCCGGGGCGCGACGGGAGCTGCGCGGCGTGCGCGGCCACCGCGTCACTGATGCGCGCGGCATCCCGGCCCACCCCGTGAATCATCGACGACGAGAACGCGTGCAGGAAGTGCAGGCCCACGAAGTAGAGTCCGGGGACGTCGCTCGCGATGCCGCTGGTGTGCCGCGGCAGGCCGGCCTCGTCGAAGATCGGCAGGTCGATCCAGGAGAAGCCTGCGTGGAACCCGGTACACCAGATCACGTTCGCCACGTCCATCGTGCGGCCGTCCTCGAGCACGGGTCGGCCGTCGCAGACGCCGACGGTGCGGGCGACCGATGTCACGCCGGCGGCCGCGAGCTCCTTGGAACGCTGTCGGATGAGCGGAGCGGTGCCCGCGACGGCCTTCGCGCGCGCCCTGCGCCCGATGGGCGTCCGCACGGACAGAACGCGGTGGAACAACACGCGGAAGACGAAACGCAGCAGAAAGAGCCTCGCCAGCAGCCCTTCGGAGCGAAAAGGGATCTGTCCGGGAAAGCGGCCCGACAGCCACACGCGCCGGTCCCGCGCCAGCTCGACGCCGATCTCGGCGCCCGAGTTCGCGGCCCCGACCAGCAGCACGCCGCCCGGGCGCAACTGCCCGGGGTTCCGGTAGTCGGCGGAGTGCAGCTGGACGATGTCGGGGTTCAGCTCGCGCGCAAACTGCGGGACACGCGGCCGCTGATAGTCAGACATCGCGACGACGACCTGCGCCGCCTCGAACCGCCTCGCGCCGGCTTCGACGATGAATCCCTGGCCCTGTCGCGCCAGCCGCGTCACGCGGACGCCGGTCAGCACGGGCAGCTCGAATCGCGCGGCGTACGCTTCGAGATACGCGGCCATCTGCTCCTTCGTCGGGAACGCGCTGGGCGGGCCCGGGAAAGGCATGCCGTCCAGGCCGTCCAGGCGCGCCGGTGAGAACAAGCGGAGCGAGTCCCAGCGCTGCCGCCAGGCGTCGCCCACGCGCAGATGCGCGTCGAGAATCACGAAGCGCAGTCCGCGCCGCGCCAGGTGATACCCCACCGACAGCCCCGCCTGCCCGCCGCCGATGACGATTGCGTCGAACCCCGTTCCGGTCGTCGCTGCACTCATGTTGGCCTCCTGAGGGCCAAGCTAGCGGGGAGCGCTGGCTGCCGCGTCGGCCAAGCTCCCCATTTTCGCGACGCGCGCGAATGGGTGATTTCACCCACGCGCGCCGCTCAGACGAGGTGGTGCTCGTAGGCCCAGGCCGTGGCGGCGGTCCGCGAATCGACGTTCAGCTTGTTGAACATGTTGCTGAGATGGCGATCGATGGTCTTCTCGCTGAGGAACAGCTCGCGCGCGATGACCTTGTTCGTCTTGCCCGTCGCCACCAGGCGCAGCACCTGGAGCTCGCGTTGCGACAGGCCGTGCGCCGGCCTGGCGGCCGGCTCGCCCGGGCCGGCCGCCGCGCTCAGGGCGGCGGCGTCGGGGGCGGCGCCCAGCTCGTCGAACACCGCCCGGGCGATCTCGCGCTCGAGGCGGGCCCCTTCGTGGTCGCCCAGCGCCTGGCAGGCCCGCGCCAGGTCCACGCGCACGCGCGCCGTCGGGTACGGCGCGCCGGTCTTCTGCCAGACCCAGAGCGCGCGACGCAAAGGACCCAGCGCGGCCTGCGCATCTCCCTCCGCGAGGTGAAGGCGGGCGCGGGCGTGCGCCGCCAGCGCCTCCAGCACCTCCGTCGCGAACGTCGCCGCGATCTCGTCGAGCGAACGGCAGGCCGCGCGCGCCGTCGCGAGGTCGCCGGTCGCGATGGCGATCTCGACGGCCGCCGGAAGAACGGCGGCGCGCGCCAGCGGCTCGCGCGCCTCGGCAACCACTCGGTGAATGGCGCTCGCCGCCACGTCCGCCCGCCCCTGCGTGAGGCGCATCAACGCCAACCCCGGCTGCGGCTCGCCGCCGTGAACGTTCGCGGCCTTGTACGCCTGCTCGGCCAGCTCGAACTCGCCGCGCAGCCGGTGGATCTCGCCCTGCTGGTAGTGCGCGTCGGCCAAGAATTGTCGTTCGCCCGGGCCGAAGACGCCGCACGCGTTGCGCGCCTCGTCCAGAGCTTCGGGCCAGGCGCCCGCGACCTGAAGGAGCTCGGCGCGATGAATCAGGCACGGCCCGCGAAAGGGGATCAGCCCCTCCTGGCCCTCGCACCAATCCGACAGCGCCGCTGTCCATTCGCGCGCGCGGTCGATCGCGTAGATGCGCTGGCAGCTCGCGATGACGCCGCAATAGACCAGGCCGGTGATGACCGGTGAGACATGTCCCGCCATCGCCGCCAGCATGCTCTCGTCGAGCAGCGCCATTCCGCGGTCGATGTTCCCCTGTCGAATCAGAGCCCGGCCCTCGACGTTGCGGGCGAGCGCGGACAGATCCGGGTCGCCGAAGCGGTCGCCGATCGCGGCCGCGCGGGCGGCGACCGCCTGGCAGGATTCGAGCTCACCCAGCATGTGATGTCGAAAAGCGACGGGCAGCAGCAAGAGGCCCTGCTCGGCGCAGTCGACGACCTCCGCCTCGACCAGGCGTTGCGCGCGCACGAGCCACGCGTTGGACCGGCCGGCCTCACCGATCACCTGCGCCCTCAGGCCGACCCAGAACGCCGCGCGCGCGGCGCGCCGCGACTCGCCCGCCGCCAGGTGCAGCTCGTAAAGGCGCTCCATCCCCTTCATGAAGGCTTCCAGCTCGCCGGCCAGCTCGGCGGCCCAGGCCAGGCGCTCGAGATCGTCGGGACCGAGAGGCGCCTCCTCGTGACACGCGCTCAGGAGCGCGTACGCCTGGCGCCAGGCGCGTCGCTGGTACGCGGCGCGCCCCATCGCGAGCGGATTCTCTGTTGATTTGGGGGGCACGCGCTGGCCTCGTCCCCTACGCTGCCCGACTCGCCCGGCTTTCGCAAAGGCGCCAGAAGGCTGGACTACTGCGCGCGGACCAGCACCGCGGACGCCGGGGGGACCACCACCGAGACGAGGCTGCCCTCGACCGGCAGCTCGTGGGGCGCGCCGGGGGTCCACACGCCGGCGTCGCTGATGCTGGCGTCGCCGAGCGTGATGCCGCTCCGGGCGTCCAGCGACGGTCCGCGCAGGAACAGGGCGCTCGCGGTGCTGGGCGGGAGGCCGACGTCGACGGTGGCGTTCACGGCTCTGGCCGCGTCCTTGTTGACGAGCACCACGCTGGTCGATCCGTCGGCAGGCGCGACGGTGTACGCGGTGAAATGGTCCGTTCCTCCCGTGGTGCGCGTCTGCAGAACGCTGCCGGTCCCGGCGCGCGCGACCATCAGGAGGCCATAGAACAGGGGAGCCGCACCCGTGGCGCGGCTGTCGACCTCGACGATCGGGGAATACCGGAATGGCTTCGAACAGGAGGCCGGACCGGCGGGGCACACGTTGCCGTCCTGGTTCTGACCGCCGCCGTGGAAATTGACGCCGGAGCACGCGGCGATCTGAGCCGACGTCATCATGAAGTCGATGCTCCACAACGCAGCGCCGTACGCGTCGCTGACGCCCGCCTGCCCGTGCCCCCAGAACGAGTTCATCTCGCCCCAGCGCCAGCCGTCGCGGATCTGGTTGCCGATCGCCGCCATCGAGACGGTGCGCCCCTGGGTCAGCACCCCTGGGTCCGGCGCGAGCAGGTTCGCCATCGTGGCCCCGGCGCTGCCGGCCCCCGCGCGGTAATAGTGGTGCGTCAGCAGCACGACGCGCCCCGCGCTGGCCGCCGCGAACGGAACGTCGAAGCTGGCATCGGAGCCGCTGGCGGGTCCGGCCAGCGGCAAGCCGGGCGTCGTCCGCAAGATCTCCGTCGCGAACGACTCCCACGTGGGGTCCACCGCCGCGAACGAGCCGAAGAAGTTGATCTCGTTTCCGATCTCGACCGCCGCCAGCGAGGCGCCGAGCTTCGACGCCGCGTAGGCCGCTTCGGCGGCAGCGGCGGCGGGCGTGCCGTTCTTCATGTCGACGCCGTAGATCACGTTCCACCCGGTGGCGTCGAGGAAATCGGCCAGCGCGTCGACCTCGGCGGTCCCCACGTCTGCCGAGGTCGTTCCCGGCGCCACGAACGTCGCGGACGGAGTCCAGACCGAACGGTCGACGTCGTTGCCCCCGATGCGCAGAGTGCCGGGGCCGAGCAGCTCGAGCAGCGCGACCAGCGGCGCGTGCTGCGCCGTGAAGAATCCGTCCGTCAGATGGGTCTTCTCGAAGCTGAGACCGACGAACCGCGGTCCCAGCTGCCCTGTGACCACGGCGCGATTCACGGTCACCGTGGCGGCGACGGGGCGGTGGTCGGGCTCGCTGGACCCACAGGCGACGGCGAGCAGCGTGGCCACGACCGCCAGCCGGATCGCGGTGAAAATCGTTTTCGGCACCGTCTCGGCTCGCGCTGAACTCCACCTGGCGCCGGCGACCCGGCCCGGAGATACTACCGCGCCCGGCGCGACTGCAGGCGCTCGACCAGCGATCCGATGCGGTCGGCCCACCCCGCCTCGTGCAGCCGCCCCAGCTCGTCGTCGGGCAGGTTCGAGTGGCGAAGCTGGAGCAGCGTGTCCTCGCCTTTTCGTTCCAGCTCGACGGTGACCAGCGATTCGAGGCCGTGCGTGAACGGCGACATCCACGTGTAGGCGATCTTCTTCGCGGGTTCCAGCGTCACGAAGAGCCCGTAGTGCGGAAAGTCGACGTGGTCCGGGCTGACCCGCTTGAAGTAGTACAGCCCGTCGATCTTCGCGTCGACGATCACCTTCTCGCACTCGGACCTGTCCCACGGCGTGCCGGGCGTCGCCGGATCGAGCCAGGCGTCGTAGACCTCCTTCGGGGCGGCGGGGATGGTCCGGTTCAACGTGATGGTCATCATCTTGTAGCTCGGGATCATGATCGTCTCCTCTTCTCCTTGAAAAACGCCTCGAACTTGTCGAGGCGCTCGTTCCAGAACCGCTCGTATTCGTGGACCCAGACCGACACCTTCCGCAGCGGCGCGCCGCGGAACCGGAGAATGTGCTCGCGGCCGACCTTCTCGCGCGCGATGAGCCCCGCGTCCTCGAGCACCTTGAGGTGCTTCGACACCGCGTTCAGCGACAGATCGAACGGCTCCGCAATCTCGGTGACGCGGGCCGGACCGCTGGCCAGGCGCGACAGGATCGCGCGGCGCGCCGGATGCGAGACCGCCCCCAGAACCGTGCTCAGCTCGTCGTTCACGCCATCATTCAACCATAAGGTTGAATGATTTTCCAGGCTCAATTTCGAGGGGGCGCTCGGCGCGCGATCAGCGGCCCTGGAGGAGGGCGCGCGCGTTCTGCAGGTACGTCGAGACGGGCGGCCGGTCGCGCAGGAACCAGGCCGCACCGGCCAGGATGGGCAGCGCCACCGCCACGACGGTCGCCAGCGCCACACTCACGCGGCGCCGGCGCGGGGCCGGCCGCTCGCGACCGGGCTCGGCAGCTGCCGCCCGCGCGTCGGGGACCGGGACGGCGACCGCGGGCGGGACGGCCTGGACCTGAGCTGCGGCGCCCTCGAAGTAGCGCGCGAATGCACGGATCGTCGGAAATCGATCGAGGGATCGCCGCGACATGGCCCGCCGCAAGACGGCTTCGACCTCGGGCGGGATCCGCGGCGCGCCCGCCGCCGGAGGTGTCGGCACCCCGGAGATCACCTGATTCAACGTCGCGTTCGCGTCCGGTCCCGAGAACGGCAGGCACCCGGTCAGCGCCACCCACGCGACGCACGCCAGCGACCACTGATCGGTGCGGTGGTCGATCTGGTCGTGGCGCCCCTCGGCCTGCTCGGGCGCCATGAACTCGGGCGTTCCGATCAGCGCGCGCGCGACGGTCAGCTTGGTCGCGGACACCTTCAACACCTTCGAGATGCCGAAGTCGACGACCTTGGCGAACACCGCCGCGTCGGGCTCCGCCACCAGGAACACGTTGTCTGGCTTCAGATCGCGGTGAACGATGCTGGCGGTGTGGGCCTCGGCCAGCGCGGCGGCGACCTGATTCACGATCTGGACGACCGTCGGGAGCGGCATCGGCCCGCCCCTCTCGAGGCGGGTCTGCAGGTCCTCGCCCTCCAGGAACTCCATCACCAGGTATGGCTCGCCCGCGGCCCCGAACCCCAGGTCGTACACCTTCACGACGTTCGGATGGTTGAGCTCGCTCGTGACCTTGGCCTCACGCCGGAACCGCGCCGACAGCTCGGGATAGGCCAGCAGCCCCCGGTGCATGACCTTCACGGCGACGCGCTTGCCGGCGCTGGCGTGATACGCCTCGTAGACGGCGCCCATCCCGCCTTCGCCGAGGAGGCGCGTCAACCGATAGGTTCCGCCCAGCACGGTGCCCGGGGGCAGGACTTCGCGACTCTGGGGACCGTTGGTCATGACTGCCGACACGCGCGCTGGAGAGCCCGCAACGATATCAGACAGCGGCGCGCGAGAGGCCTTATGCTGTCGCGCATGGCCATGACCACCACGTCCAGCGGACTCCAGTACGAAGACACCCAGCCCGGGACCGGCGCCTCGCCGGCCAAGGGGCAGACCTGCGTCATGCACTACACCGGCTGGCTCTGGGTCGACGGCGCCAAAGGCGCGAAGTTCGACAGCTCCGTCGATCGCGGGCGTCCGTTCTCGTTTCCGCTGGGACAGGGGCGCGTCATCAAGGGCTGGGACGAGGGGGTCGCCAGCATGAAGCAGGGCGGCAAGCGCACGCTGCTGATCCCGCCGGAGCTCGGCTACGGGGCGCGCGGCGCCGGCGGCGTCATCCCCGCCAACGCGACGCTGCTGTTCGAGGTCGAGCTGCTCGACATTCAGTAGCCGCGCCCGGCCCGGGCCCGAGATGGGGTATCTTCCTGGCGATGCCACACCGGTATCGGCCTGGGTGTCTGCCGATCCTGAGGGCGGCGCCGATCGTTGTCCTGACGCTGGCGGCGATGCTGGCGCGGGCCCCCTCGGCGAACGCCCGCGCCAACGGCATCGTGTCCGACACCTGCGACGGCTGCCACGGGTCGGCGATGGGCACCCCGCCCGACGTTTCCGTCACGGCGAACCCCGCCGCGCCGAATCCGGGTGACGACGTGACCTTCACGCTGACGATCAGCGCCCCGTCCATCAAGGTCGGCGGCGCGTACATCACGACGGGCGGCATCGGCACGCTGCAGGCGCTGTCCGGCGAGGGTCTGGCGGTGAACGCCCAGGGGCTCACCCACACGTCGCCGAAGCCGGCGGTCAACGGCGCCGTCACGTTCAAGTTCGGCTGGCAGTCCCCGACGAAGCCGGGCGCCGTCGACGTGCACGTCGCGGTTCTGGCGGGCAACGGGAACAACGCGACCAGCGGAGACTCACCGGGCAGCGGCGACTTTCAGTGGGTGTACGGCTGCACGGCGGCGATCTTCTACGCGGATCTGGATCGAGACGGGTACGGGTCGAAGTCGTGGGGGACGCGTCTCGGCTGCGCCGGGGACGCGCCGCCGACGGGTTACGCGGCGCTCGACGGCGACTGCGACGAGAACGACCAGACGGTGCACCCGGGCGCGACCGAGGTCTGCAACGGGAAAGACGACGACTGCAACGGGCAGATCGACGAGAACGCCCAGCCGGTCATGATGTGGCCGGACGCCGACGGCGACGGCTACTACCCCTTCCAGAGCGGCACGCCCAAGATCGGCTGCGGGAGCATCCCGGGCTACGCCGCGAAGGGCGGCGACTGCAACGATCACGACCCGGCGATCCATCCGGGCGCGACGGAGGTCTGCAACCTCAAGGACGACAACTGCGACGGTGAGGTCGACGAGCGCGTACGCCCGGTCTGTGGCGTCGGCTGGTGCGCCCGCTACAGCCCGACCTGCAACCTGGCGGATTGCGTGCCCGGCCCGCCCACGACCGAGACTTGCAACTCGTTCGACGACGATTGCGACGGCGAGCTCGACAACGGCGCCTGTCCGGCGGGGATGGTCTGCTCGGGGACCCAGTGCGTCTCCGGCAGCGGCGCCGGCCCGGGATCTTCCGGCGGCTCTCGCGGCGCGGGCGGTTCCGGCGCGGGCGGGACGCCTCCCGGCGGCGGCGCGCCCGGCACCGGCTCCGGTGGCGGCACGCAGTCCTCGGGCGGTGGGTGCGCGCTCGCGCCCGCGACGGACGCAGCCGGCCCCGCTCCGTGGGTGGCCGCGGCGCTCGGTGTCTGTCTGGGCGTGGTCGCCCGGCGACGGCGCAAACGGCGATAGCCGCGACTCCGCTCGACGCGCGCTACGCCAGGCGCTCGCGCAGGTGGTCGGCGACGCGGATGGCGTTCGCGATGGCGGTCAGGCCCGGGTTCACGGCGGAGACGCTGGGGAAGAAGCTGGTGTCGACGACGTACAGGTTGTCCAGCTCGTGCGCCTTGCAGTTCACGTCCAGCACCGACGTCGCGGGATCCGTCCCGAACCGGCACGTGCCGACCTGGTGCGCGACCGCGGCGACGTCCATCTCGTTCTTCAGATAGAGGTTGCGCGGCAGCAGGTGGTCGGGGTGCATGCCCAGCTTGCCCAGCATCGACTTCAGCAGATCGTAGAGGCGCTTGGTCGGCACCTGGTTGTTCTTCGTATACGTCAGGCGGACGCTGCCGTCGCTCTCCAGCGTGACGCGGTTGTCGGGTCGCGGGAGGTCCTCCGTGCACAGCCAGAAGTCGACCGCGTGCTCGGCCAGCTTCTCCAGGCCGAACAGCGGGGCCAGCTTGGCGATGTGCTTCTCGCCCCGGAACATCGCCGCCTGCGACTTGCCGACCATCTGGATGTTGCCGACGGGGAAGTCGAAGTCCGGCGCGCCAAAGTAGAAGTCGTTGATGCCCAGCGTCTTCTGATACTTGGTGGGGTTCGGCTCCTTCGAGACCGCCAGGACCGCCTGGTTGTTGTGGGCCATGTAGTTCCGCCCCACCTGATCCGAGCCGTTGGCCAGGCCGCGCGGGTGCTTGTCGCTGGCGGAGGCCAGCAACAGCGCGGCCGAGTTGGCGGCCCCGCACGACACGACGACGATCTGACCGCGGTAGCTCTCCCGTTTGTTCTGCTGGCCGTCGCGCTCGACGACGACCTCGGTCACCGACTTGCCGGACGGGTCGGTCTTCAGCTGCAGCGCGCGGGCGTTGGTCACCAGCGTGACGTTCGATTGCCGCAGCGCCGGCCGCACGCCCAGCGTCTCGGCGTCGGACTTGGCGTAGACCAGGCACGGGAAGCCGTCGCAGTCGCGGCAGCGGATGCACGCAGACGCCTGCGCGTCGGCCTCGTTCAGCATGATCCCGCAAGGCGTGTGAAACGGGCGGTAGCCGGCGCGCGCCAGATCGTCCGACAGCTGCTGGATCCGCGGCTCGTGCGAGACCGGCGGGTGCGGGTACGGACCGCTCGCCGGGCCCTCGGTCGGGTCCTCGCCGCGCGCGCCGTGCACCTGATACATGTTCTCGGCGCGCAGGTAGTACGGCTCCATGTCGGCGTACGAGATCGGCCAGGCCGGCGAGATGCCGTCGTGGTGCTTCACCTCGCCGAAGTCGCGTTCGCGCATCCGGTAAAGGGCCGCGCCGTACATCTTGGTGGCGCCTCCCACGAAGTAGTGGACGCCCGGCTGGAACGGCTTTCCGTTCTTGTCGTACCAGGTGTCCTTCGACACGTAGCGGTTATCGACGAACACGTCCTCGACGTTCCAGTTCGCCCGCTCGCGCGGCAGCCAGCCGCCGCGCTCCAGCAACAAGATGCGCTTCCCCGTGGGCGCCAGCTGGGCCGCCAGCGTGCCGCCGCCGGCGCCCGTTCCGATGATGACGACGTCGAACAGGTTATCCACGGCGGCCCCCCAGCGACGCGTCGGCGAACTTGATGACGCTCTTGATGGCGTCCTTGCCCGCCAGGACGTCCCCGATGTTCTCGGGTGGAAAGCGCCCCGTGATGAGGGCGCGCACCTGCTTGGGCCAGCGGGCCTCGAACTTCGCCAGGTCCTCGATGGCGTGCTTGAAGGCGAGCGGCCCGGCGTTGACGGTGCCGTAGATCAGCTGATTCTCCAGCACCAGGTCGCGCATGATCCGCTGCGCGTCGATGTTCACCTCGGCGACGCCGCCCGGGACGCCGGTCAGGATCATCACGCCGTTCGCGCCGATGGCCGGCAGCGCCGCCGTCGACAGGGCGGCCGAGCCGGTCGCCTCGAGGATCAGATCGACGTTGCCGACCTGCTTGCTCAGCTGGCCCACCGGGAGCAACGACGACTGGATGTAGTGGCCGCCGACGCTCTCGATCCAGGCGGCGCGCGAGCTCTTGGCGTCCTCACGCGAGTAGACCCAGGTGTCGAAGCCGCGCACCAGCAGCGCCAGCGCGCCCAGCAGGCCGACCGGCCCCGCGCCCAGCACCACCGCGTTGAGGCCGCGCTTCTCCTCCTTCGTCGGGTCGACCCAGGGCATGCGGGTCAGCACGGGCTCCAGCTCGTTCAGCGCCTTCTCGGCGATCGTCAGCGGCTCGGTCAGAACAGCGATGTCGGCGATGCGGGGCGGGACCACGTGCATGTTCTCGGCGCGGTCGACGACCTCGTCGGTCATGAAGCCGTGCAGCCCTTTGATGCCGCGCTCGCTGTACGTCCCCGTCAGACAGAAATCTGGACGCCGGTGCTGGCAGGGGCGGCACCCCGGGCTGTCGCACGGGCGGCGCACCGTGGTCACGATCAGGTCGCCGGGCTTGATGTCGGTGACGTCGCCGCCGACCTCCACGACCTGCCCGAGCGACTCGTGCCCGATCACCAGGTACGGCTCGCCCGCGGGCGGCGTCCCGTATTCGAAGCGCGCAATCTCGTGGTCGGTCCCGCACACACCGACTTGCAGCATGCGCAGCCGAACCTGGTCGGGCTCCTTCAACGCGGGCGTTGGGCGCTCGACCAAACGGATCTTCTTCTCGGCCGGGAACATCGCTACCGCTCGCATGGAGACCTCGCTGATGGCTGGGTGTTGTTCATTCCGGAAGTCAGGCGTGACGGGCAGTGAGGCTGCGCCCGTTCACCACGGGGCCGTTGACGGGCTCGGGCTTCGGCAGCGCGGCTTCCAGGTGCTCCCCCTGGACGATCAGGAAGCGCCGCTCCAGCAGCGCGGGCGTTTGCCGCAAGGCCTCGTAGGCCGTGTTCGTTCCGACGAACACGGGAAGGTCGCTTTCGCGCAGGTTGGCGGCGCTCCAGCCGACGGGGTCGCGGGCTTCGATCCACTCCACGGGCCTCTTGCCCGGGAACAGGCTGCGCAGCGAATCGGGAGCGGTGGCCACCGCGACCAGGGCGGCTGTCCGCGGGAGCTGCATGGCCAGCCACGCCGCCGACGTCATGTCGAGACGTCCGGTCGGCGTCGACACGTCGGGACCGGCGATCACGACCACCCGATCGAACCGCGAGACGTCTCCGCGCACGATCAGCACCGGCACGGGCGCGTGCGCCAGCGCATCGGCCGCCTCGCTGCCGTGCGGGTCGCGCAGCGGGTCGCGCCACTCGCCGATCACCAGCGTGGCCTCCTCGCCCAGCGCCGTCTCGCTCAGGCCGCGCGGCACGGACGGGGCCACGCGGAACAGGGTCTTGGATTCGAAACCTTCCTTGGCCAGCCACTCCTCCGCCTGGCGCGTGAGCGTGCGACGCGCGTCGACCTCGGCCTTGGGCGCGCTGTCGCTGACGAAGCTGGCGGCCACCACGATGCCGCCGTCGGCGGTCGCGAGTCGGCCGGCCAGCGAGAGCACCTGGCGTGACGACTCGCCCCACACGGGCACCAGCACGACCTTGCCCAGCGCCTTGGCCTCTTCGGTGACGGACGTGACCCGCTTGCCGAAGAAGCTCACCATCGCGGGCGTGACCACCAGCGACGCGAGGATCACGACCAGCACCGCGTTGATGGTCTCCTTGTCGAACAACCCCAGCTTGGCGCCGACCAGGGTGGTCGCCAGCGTGGCCGCCGCCTGCGAGCCGGAGAGCCCCGACATCACGCCGATCTCGGGCCAGGTGAAGCGGAAGGCGCGCCCCGCCACGACGGCCGCCAGCGCCTTGCCGCCCAGCACGGCCACCGTGAACACCAGGGCGATGAGCAGCGTCTTGGGGTCGACCATCACCTTCGGCTCCAGCAGCACGCCGACGGAGATCAGGAAGATGGGGATGAAGAGGGTCGAGCCCATGAACTGCAGGCGGTCCATGAGCGGGCTCTCCTCGGGGATCGCCCGGTTCAGCCCGAGGCCGGCGAAGAACGCGCCCACGATGGCGTCGATCCCGCCTGCTTCGGCGATGACGCCGCCCACCAGGAACGCCGCGATCCCGAAGACGAAGCGGTAAGAGCGATCGGGGCCCACGCGCGCGAAGAACCAGCGCGCGACGACCGGCAGGGCCAGCAGCGACCACGAGACCAGCACGGCCAGGTCGACGGCGATCATCACGAGCTGCATCGCCATCGAGCCGGTCGGTTTCACGGTCCCCGACACGACCGACAGCACCAGCAGCGCGGACGTGTCGGTCACCGCGGTGGCGCCCACCACCGTCGACACCGCGCGATTGCGGGCGAGGCCCATCGACCGGAGCAGCGAGTACGTGACCAGGGTGTGTGAGCCCCAGTTCGACCCCATGAGCACCGACGCCGCCCAGTTGTAGTGGAGCAGCTTGGCGCTGACGACGCCCAGCGTGAAAGGGAACGCGAAGGAGAGCACCGCGAAGGTGATCGCCGCCCGCTTCATCTTCACGAACAGCTTCAGGTCCAGCTCGAGGCCGGCGCTAAACATGAGGTAGAGCAGGCCGAAGTTTCCCAGCGACTGCAGCGCGATCTCCTTGGTGGCCAGCAGGTGCAGGCCGTGCGGCCCCAGCGCCATGCCGATCAGAACCAGCCCCACCATGCCCGGCAGCCGCAACGTCTCCGCGATGCGCGGCGCCAGCACCACCGTCAGCACCAGCAGCGCGAACGGCAGCGTCGAACCGGAGGTGATCTGGTGAAGCACATTCTGGAAGACGCTGGAGGATGGAATGGGAAGCTCCTTCTCGCCGCGTTCGCGTCGTCGCGCGCGCCGGCGCTTGGCGACGTCAAGATTGCGTTCGGTTGTGTCGCCTGCCAGATGCGCGCGGCGAATCAGGCCTCGCCCTATGAGATCGCGCCGCCGGATGATCCGGTTTTTCCCCGCGCGTTTGATGGACAGGTTCGGATCATCGCTCATGCGCGGTCACAAAGGACGTCCATGCTCACGAACACCTTGCTGGCTGCCCGCAGCCAAATGGCCTTCACCTTGGGATTCCACATCCTCCTCGTGCCGTTCGGCCTGTGCTTGCCGCTGTTCGCTCTGATCGCCAACGCGCGCGGGCTGCGCCACGACGACCGGGACGCGCTGCGCCTGGCCCGGCGCTGGTCGCAGGCCATGGGCGTCCTCTTCGCCGTCGGCGCCGTCACCGGCACCGTGCTCTCGTTCGAGCTGGGCATCCTCTGGCCGGGGATGCTGGGGCGCTTCGGCGACGTCTTCGGGTTGCCGTTCGCCATCGAAGGCATCGCCTTCTTTCTGGAGGCGATCTTCATCGCCATCTACATCTTCGGGTGGGACCGCTTGCCGCCGCGCCTGCACCTGTGGCTGGGCGCGCCGCTGCCGTTCTTCGCGCTGCTGGGGGCGTTCTCGATCATCTCGGCCAACGCGTGGATGAACACGCCGCGCGGGTTCCAGCTGGGCCCGGACGGACGGCCGTTCGACGTCCATCCCTGGGCGGCGATCTTCAACCCGGCGCTGCGCCACGAGCTGGCTCACTTCATCCTGGCCGCGCTGCTGTGCGCGGGGTTCGCCGTGGCGTCGATCTACGCGGTGGGCATGCTGCGCGGGCGGCGCGACCGGCTGCACCGCCTGGGCTTTCTGATCCCGTTCAGCGTCGCCGCCGTCGCGACGCCGCTGCAGATGCTGGTGGGTGACACGGCCGTGCGCGAGATCGTCAAGCTGCAGCCGATCAAGTTCGCCGCGATGGAGATGGTGCCCAGAACCGCCGGCCACGTGCCGGAGCGTCTGGGCGGCCGGATGCGCGACGGGGTGCCGACGGGGGGCGTTCCGATCCCGGACCTGGCGTCCTTCCTGACCGGCTTCCACGCCGACACGCGCATCGTCGGGCTGGACACCGTGCCGGCGGCGGACCGCCCGCCGGCCACGATCATCCACCTGGCGTTCGACGTGATGGTGGGGGCGGCCAGCGCGCTGGCGCTGCTGTCGGTGTGGTTCCTGTTCTCCTGGCTGCGGCGCCGGGACCTGCCGCGCTCGCGCTGGTTCCTGCGCGCCTGCGCGCCTGCGGGGATTCTGGCCTTCGCGGCGCTGGAGGCCGGCTGGGTCCTGACGGAGGTGGGGCGGCAGCCGTGGATCGTCTACGGCGTCCTGCGCACGGCGGCGGCGGTGACCCACGCGCCGCGCCTCTGGGTCTCCTTCGCCGTGGCCGTCGCGATCTACGCGGCGGTCGGCATCTCGGCGATCGCGGTGCTGCGCGCGATGTCGCGTCGCTGGCGTGCCGGTGACGGCGTCGCGCTGCCCGGGCCCTACGCGCCGCGGGGGCCGCTGGTTCTGCCCGGCCCCGCGCCGGGCACTGCGGAAGCGAGGGTGTCATGAGCACGATGGTCGCGCTGATCCTGTGGGTGGCCGTCACGGCCTATGCGGTCTTCGGGGGCGCTGACTACGGCGCCGGGTTCTGGGATCTGACGGCGGGCGGCGGCAAGAACGGGGCGCGGGCGCGCGCGCTCATCAACCACGCGATGGCGCCCGTCTGGGAGGCCAACAACGTCTGGCTGATCTTCGCGCTGGTCGTCCTGTGGACCGGCTTCCCGCGGGCGTTCGGCGCCATCACGTCTGCGCTGTACCTGCCGCTGGGCCTCGCCGCCGTGGGGATCGTGCTGCGCGGATGCGGGTTCGCTTTTCGCGAGGCGACGCAGGCGCTGAAGGCGCGCCGCGTGTTCGGCGCGCTGTTCACGATCTCGTCCATCGTGACGCCGTTCTTCCTGGGCGCCAGCTTCGGGGCCATCGCCTCCGGCCGCGTGCGCCCCGGCGACGCGGCCGTCGGTCCGCTGGACGCCTGGCTGGCGCCGACGCCGCTGGTGGTGGGCGTGCTGGCCGTGTCGTGCGCCGTCTTCCTGGCCTCCGTGTTCCTGGTCTTCGACGCGCGCCGCACGCTGGACGAGCCGCTGGAGCGCTCCTTCGCCCGGCGGGCGATCGCCAGCGGCGCCGTCACGGGCGCCCTGGCGCTGTTCGGGTTGTACGTGATGCACGGCGACGCGCCGTACGTCTTCGATGGGCTCACACACCGGGGCTTGCCGCTGGCGGTCGTCTCGGGCGCGTGCGGCGTCGCGGTCATCGCCCTGGTGGCCCGCGGCATGCTGCGCGGCACCCGGGCGCTGGCCGTCGGCGCGGTCGTGTTCATGCTGGCCGGCTGGGCCGTCGCGCAGGCGCCGTATCTTCTACCCACGTCACTGACCGTGGCGGACGGCGCCGGCGCGCCGCGCACGCTGGGCTGGGTCGTGGCGATGACGCTGATTGCGGGCGTCACCGCCTTCCCGGCGCTGGTGCTGCTGTTCGTGCTGGTTCAGCGCAGCCGGCTGCAGCAGGGGGTCGACGTCGACGGCGAGGCCGGCGACGCCCGGCATCGGGTCGTCATCGTGGGGGGCGGCTTCGGCGGCCTCTTCGCGGCGCGCGCGCTGGGCTTTTCCCCGGTCGACGTCACGCTGATCGATCGCGAGCCGCACCACCTGTTCCAGCCGATGCTGTACCAGGTGGCGACGGGCATGGTGTCGGAGGGCGAGATCGCTCCCCCGCTCCGCCAGATCATGCGGTTTCAACGGAACGCCGCCGTGCTGCTGGCGGAGGTGACCGGGTTCGACCTGCAGGCGCGGACGGTGGAGGCCCGCCGCCCCGACGGCACGCCGATCGCCGTCCCCTACGACAGCCTCATCGTGGCGGCGGGCGCGGGCAGCTCCTACTTCGGCCACGACGAGCTCGCCGAGCACGCGCCCGGCATGAAGACGCTGGACGACGCGCTCCGCCTGCGGAGCCGGCTGCTGCAGGCGCTGGAGATGGCCGAGATGACCGAGGACCCGCAGCAGCAGGTCGGCTGGTTGACCGTGGCCGTGGTGGGCGCCGGCCCGACCGGGGTCGAGATCGCCGGGCAGATCCGGGGCCTCGCGAGCCGCACGCTGGGCGAGAGCTTCCGCCGCATCGACGCGCACCGCGTGCGGGTGCTGCTGGTCGATGCCGGCAGCGAGCCGCTGCACCAGTTCGGAGACCGGCTCTCGGAGATCGCGGCGCGCGAGCTCGAGCAGCTCGGCGTCGAGCTGCGCATGGGCGTCAAGGTGACCAGCGTCGACGCCGAGGGGCTGGACATCCAGGGTCCGTCCGGCTCCGAGCGGATCGCGGCGCGCACCGTGGTCTGGGCGGCGGGTGTGCACGCCTCGCCGCTGGCCGCGATGCTGGCCACGGCCTCGGGCGCGGCCTGCGATCGCGCCGGGCGCATCCAGATCGGGCCGGACTGCACCCTGCCCGACCACCCCGACGTGTTCGCGATCGGCGACATGGCCAGCCTGAACGGGTTGCCCGGCGTCGCGGAGGTCGCGATGCAGCAGGGGCTCTACGCGGCGAAGACCATTCGCCGGCGCGTGGCCGGCCGCCACGACATGCCTCCGTTCAAGTACCGCGACCTCGGAAGCATGGCGACCATCGGGCGCTTCCGGGCCGTCGTCAGCGTGCACGGCCTGCGCCTGCACGGCGTGTTCGGCTGGCTGACCTGGGGCCTCGTGCACATCACGTTCCTGACCGGGTTCGCCAATCGCTTCGCGGCGCTGCTGCACTGGACGCGCACGCTCCTCGCGCGCGGGCGCAGCCAGCTGGCCTACAGCGCGCGGTTCACGCGGCCGCCGCACCCGCGGTCGTCGACCTGAGTGGGAAGCGGACTCAGAACCGGATCTGCGCGGAGAGCTGGAGGCGGTCGTCCGAGGCCGACTCACCGTTGCGATCCCGGCGCTGGCCGAACAGAACCTGCACGCCCGTCATGAAGCGCTTGTTCGGGAAGTACTGCAGCATGCCGGCCGCATATTGCAGCCGGTCCAGCGTCGCGTCGCCGCCCGCCTCGAGGTCGAACAGCCGCAGGATGCTGTACGTCGCGGTGATCGCGAAGCGGTCGCTCCAGAAGAAGTGCGAGTAGGAGCCCATCGCGCCCAGGATCGCCGTGGTGGAGACGGTGCCCGTGGCAGTCAAGAAGGCGTCCAGGTTCTGGCCGTTCGAGCCGGCGAAGTAGCTGGAGACGCCACGCCCGCCGCCGATCGCCCACAGAAGATGATCCTGGCCCCAGAAGTGGCTGATGGTGCCGGTGAAGTTGCCGCCGTAGCCCAGCGCGGCGGTTCGATCGCCGCCCGCCGGAAAGATGCCGAGCTGCCGGAAGACGCCGCTCACCAGCATGTGCCCGTGGGCGTGATCCCAGCGGAGCGCCGTGACCAGGTCCGGCCAGCGCGAGTAGCTGGTCGCCTGGGTCCCCATCGGCACCGTGAACTGCGCGTCGGGGGCCTCGATCGCGAGGTCCCACTCGAGCCCCAGGCTCGCGCCGTCCGCCGTCGTGTGCCGCGCGAACGGCACCATGAGGCGCGCCTGGGCCTGGATCACGTTGGCGAGCCCGCTGGGGCCCGCGTAGTCGAGCTGGTTCGGGATCACCGTCGCATCCATGAACGTCGTGAAGGTCTGCCCGACGACCAGGCGCAGCTGGCCCGCGCGGCCGATGGCGCCGAACGCGTGCCGCAGGTGAAAGTCCGACTGGTTCTGCGGGTCGAAGAAGTCCAGCTCGACGTAGGCGAGCAGCGGCGCCACCTCCCACGGCGCGTCGGTCTCGATGAAGACGCGCGACTGCCGCGCGCTCAGCGCGAAGCCGGTGTCGCCGGTGCCGCCCCCGACCGGGATGGAGGCGACCTGGAACTGATCCGAGCTCCCGATGACCTCGAAGTCGTCGATGACGTCGAGCTGGGCGAACCCGCCCACGTAAAGCGCCACGTTCGTGCCGGGGATCGAGATCGCGCCCGGGTTGCCGGGGTCGGCCCGGTACTTGTTGACGTCGAAGAACGACGGCGTCGGTGAAACCTCCGGCCGGGCCATCGCCGGCGCGCAAAGGAGCGCGAAGACGCACCACCCGAGACGATTCGCGTGACGATGCCCGTGGAACATATGCCGACCTCCCGTCGGAGGGCCGCCCCAGGTCGGACCACCGCGCGGCACCAAGCTGGGGCACCGCGCCACCGACGGGAGATGCGCCTCCGCCGCATTCGCTCGCGGCGCCGGCGGCGGCAGACCGATTGGGGCGCCGCCGCCTTGCGCGCGTTTCCGCCGATGGGCATTTCACACGTGTCGCGATGGAAGAGCGCACGCAACCCACGGCCCAGGAATCGCCTCACACGGGGCGGCAGGTCGCCGCCGTCTACGGGGCGGGGCTGCTGCAAGGGCTGGCGCTGGTGACGTTTCCGGCGGCGAGCTCGGTGTTCACCAGCCGCGCCGCCTACGACCTGACCAGCGGGCAGTACGGGTTCATGTTCTTGCCCCAGACCGTCATGGGGATCTCGACGGCCTTGCTGGGCGCGCGCATCGAGCGGCGGTGGGGCGAGAAGCGAATCTTGCTGGCCGGCCTCTCGGCCAACCTCGGCTCGATGGCGCTGCTGGTCGCCAGTCGCTTCGCGCTGGGCGCGCGCCCCGTGGCCGTCACGCTGCTGCTGTTCGCGACGGCGCTGATGGGCGCCGGCTTCGGGCTGACGGTCCCCGCGCTGAACCGGCTGGCGGGCGCACTGTTTCCGCGGCGGGTCGACGTGGCGGTCCTGGCGCTCAACGCGCTCCTGGGCCTGGGGACGGCGCTGGCACCGCTGCTGGTCGCGGTGTTCGTGGGCCTCGGCGCGTGGTGGGGCTTGCCGCTGGCGGTCGGCGCCCTGCTCGCCGCGCTGCTCGTGTCGACGCTGCCGCTGCCGCTCGACGCCGCCGCCGCGCCGGCGACCAGCGCTGCCCGCTCGCGGCGCTTCTGGCTCTTCGTCGCCTTCGCGATCGGGTACGGCGTCGTCGAGACCCTGAACGGCAACTGGGCGATCCTGTTCATGGAGGGCGTCTTGAAGGCGCCGGCCGCCCTGGCCGCCGTCGCGCTGACCGCCTTCTGGGCGGCGGCCACAATCGGTCGAATCCTGTTCGCCGCCGTCGATCGCTGGCTGCCCGCGCGCACGACGTTTCGCCTGCTGCCCTGGGTGATCGCCGCGGCGTTCGTCGCGCTGTCGCTGGTGCCCGCGTCCGCGCCGACGCTGGGCGTTCTCATCTTCGCGCTGGCCGGGCTGGGCTGCTCTGCGCTGCTGCCGCTGACGATCAGCCTGGGCCAGTCCGACGCGCCAACCGGGCATCTGGTCGCCGGCTATCAATTCGGGTACGGCCTGGCGGCGTTCGGCATCGCGCCCCTCCACAGCGCTGCGGGGCTGGGCCTGCGGACCGTCTTCGGCGGCGCGAGCGGCGTCGCGCTGATCCTGGCCGGGCTGGCGCTGACGCTGGGCGCCGGCGCGACGGGCTCCGCGGACCGCCGTGACCGTGCGAGCGCCGCCATCGACCCCTCCCCCTCGCGGGCCCGGTGAGCGCGATGGACCGAACGATGCCTCCGCCGGTGGAACGCAAGGTGCTCACCTCGAACGAGCTGTCGGAGCTCAGGACCGGGCTCTCCGGCGAACGAACGCTGATGTCCTGGATCCGGACCGCGCTGGGGCTCATCAGCTTCGGGTTCAGCATCCACAAGTTCATGGCGGCGCTGCCGGGCAACAAGACCGCGAGCCCGCGCCGGCTGGGCATCGTCCTCACGGCGATGGGAACCGTGGCGCTGGTGGCGGGAACGATCCAGTACCTGCGCACGCTGCGCGAGCTGGAGGGCGCCCGCCCCGGGTTCACCTTCTACTTCGCGTGCGTCGGCATCGGCCTCGGCGTGCTGTTGTTCGCAGGAATGGCGCTGCGCATCGGCCCGTTCATCTGACACCTGCCCACCCGCGTCAGCGCTGCCCTTTTTTGACCCGGTTTTTCGGGATGGCGGGTCTTCCTAGGGGTGACCGCAGCTGTCTCGATCGAGGGCCCGGTTCTTCCGTGCCATACTGCGGCGCAGGGAATGCGAGTCATCCCGGCACCCGTGGACCCCGCACGCGCCAGCCAGGAGGCCAGCCCCGCCGGGACGGCCATGCCGGCGGCCGGTGGCGAGGGGCAGCCCAAGCCCAGCCCGCAAGAGATCGAGCTGGTCGCCGCGCTGTCGCGGGGGGAACCGTGGGCGGCCCAGGAGGTCTGGGATCGCCACGCGGCCGGCGTCCGCCGCCTGATCGCCCGCGCGCTGGGCCCGCGGCCGGAGGTCGAGGATCTGACGCAAGAGGCGTTCATGCGCGTCTTCTCGCGCATCGGCGGCCTGCGCGACGCGGCTGCCTTGCGCGATTTCGTCCTGACCGTCGCGGTCAACGTGCTGAAGCAGGAGCTGCGCCGCCGCTGGGTCCGGCGCCGCGTTCATCTGTCGGACAGCGGTTCCGTGCCGGAGATCGAAGCGCCCAGCGCCGACCCCGAAGCGCGCGAAGCGCTCGCGAGGTGCTACGCGATCCTCGACAAGCTGGGCGCACGCGAGCGTGCCGCCTTCGTCCTTCGCTACATGGAAGAGCGAACGCTGGACGAAGTGGCGAGCGGCCTGGGCGTCTCGCTGAGCACCGCCAAGCGGCTGGTCAACCGGGCCACCGAGCGCGTGAGCAAGCACGTCGGCAGCGACGAGGGGCTGCGCAATTTTTTCGACCAGGGGCGCAATGCGGCAGATCGGCCGCAGGTGGGCGCGGGGATCAACGAACACAAGAGCACCAAAGCCAATGTCAGAGGATAAGTTTCGGCAGCAGCAAGACCTCGACGCGCGGGCGGCCAGCCTGGCGGCTTTCGTCGCGGGAGAGGTGCAGGCGCCCGCGCCGCGCGAGCAGGCGGACGGGAAAGCCGTGCAGATTTTGTTGGCGGCGCGCGCGCGCGAGGCGCGCCGCCAGCGTGTCCGTCGCACCTTCGGCGCCACCGGTGCGCTGGGGGCGTGCGCGGCGGCGGGGCTGATCGCCTGGACGGTCGCCAACCGCCCGCCGGCGGCGCTGAGCTACACCGTCGACGGCGTCGCGCCGCCGGCCGACGGTTACGTGCGGCCGTCGCCGGCGCGCGCGCCCGAGCTCGCGTTCTCCGACGGCACCGCCATCCACATGATGCCGCAGGCGCGCGCGCGCGTGCTCGACGTCGGACGGCGCGGCGCCCGGGTGATGCTGGAGGACGGGCGCGCGCACGTGCACGTCGCCCACCGGCCGGGAGCGGACTGGCAGGTCCAGGCGGGGCCGTTCGTGATCCACGTGCACGGCACGGCGTTCTTCGTCGAGTGGCACGCCAATCAGGCGCGGCTCGACGTCCAGATGGAGAGCGGCGTCGTCTCCGTCGACGGCCCCCGGGCCAGCGACACCGTGACGCTGAAGGCGGGGCAGTCGCTGTCCGTGCGGGCGGAAGGGTCACGCATGGTGGCGCTGGCGTCACCGACGTCTTCCGCGGCCGAGCCGGCGCCGGCCGCCGCAGCCGCGACCGAAGCGGCGCCGTCCGACGCGGCCCCGCCGGCCGATCAGAAGACCGCGCCCAGCGCCCGACCAGCCGCCGGCGGCGCCCTGCCGCGTGCGCGCTGGACCGAGCGGCTCGCCGACGGCGAGGCGGCGGCCATCGTCGCCGAGGCGCAGCGCCGCGGGATCCCCAGCGTGCTGGCCGGGGCGAGCAGCGAGGCTCTGGCCGCGCTGGCCG
>CAZPUH010000906.1:0-14036 GCA_964589215.1 uncultured Myxococcales bacterium
GCTCGCGCCGGCCGGCGCTTCGTCTTCGGAACTCAGTCTCAACTCCTGTGGAAATTACGGGTGGCATCCGCCTCACCAGTCAGACCCACCAGACCCTCATGCACCCTGTGTACAAACCCTTCCGGGGGCCGCAACCAACCACTCTCGGCCCACTCGACGCCGGTGCGGCCTTTTGCCGCAAACGCTAGCGTTGGAGGTCAAGCTAGCACGCCTCCCAGCCAAGTCCAAAGTAATAGTTTCGGTTCACACCTTTGCCTCATGCGCGTGGAACGGCCGTGAGGCGCTCGTGGCACG
This sequence comes from uncultured Myxococcales bacterium, assembly GCA_964589215.1. Classification (GTDB taxonomy): domain Bacteria; phylum Myxococcota_A; class Polyangia; order Fen-1088; family Fen-1088; genus JADGRB01. Next base: position 295 of record CAZPUH010000906.1, read on the forward strand.
ACCGTTGCGATGTCATCGGGAATGACGCGGATGGCGGCTTTGGAACCGGACGCCCGCCCGCGCGAGCGGTTGACCTCGCGCGGCGCGGAACACCTCACGGATGGGGAGCTGCTGGCTCTCGTTCTCGGCGCGGGAACGCGCGGTGCCAGCGCGATCGAGGTGGCCGCCGCGGTGCTGCGGGGCATGGGCGGTTTGCCTGCTCTGCTGCGCGCTACGCCCACCGAGCTGGCGGCGTTCACGGGGATCGGCCCGGCGCGCGCGTCGCTGATCCTCGCCGCGCTGGAGCTGGGGCGGCGGGCCATGGCCGGCGCGCCGGCGCGTGGCCAGCGGCTGGCCGGGGCGTCCGAAGTCTGGACATATCTGCGCAGCCGGCTGGCGCCGCTGCCGGTCGAGGAGTTCTGGGCGCTGGGCCTGGACGTTCGGCACCGCGTGCAGAGCGAGCACTGCCTGGCGCGCGGCTCGCTGACCGGCGTCGAGATCCACCCGCGCGACGTTTTCCGCCCGCTCATTCGACAGGCGACGGCCGCCGTGATCTTCTGCCACAACCACCCGTCGGGCGATCCCGCGCCGTCGCGCGCCGACGTCGAGCTCACGGCGCGGCTGCGCGAGGTCGGCGAGCTATGCGGCATTCCGGTGCTGGATCACGTGGTCGTCGGGTGGGAGGGGTACACCAGCCTCGCCGAGCGCAATTGGAGGTAGCGCCCGCCGGCCTTAGACTCCGCCCGTGCGTTTGACTTGGTTATCGCTGGTGCTGGCCGCCACGGTCACGGCCGCCGTCGCGCCGGCCGCGCGCGCGTTCGAGGAGTTCACGCCCACCCTGCCGCTGGGAATGGGGGGGGCCTCGCGCGCGTGGGCCACGGGGGACGCCGGTCCGTTGCTGAACCCGTCGGGGATGACGCTGGTGAAGGCGTACACGCTGGAGGGGACCTACGGCTACGGCACCCGCCAGGACGACCAGTTCCTGCACGCCTCCGTCGTCGACAACACGTCGTCTTACAACCTGGCCGGCGGCGTTTACTACACGTACCACTCGATGGATCCGTCGGGCGGCGTCTCGGGGCACGGACACGAGGCCGGGCTAGCGCTGGCCTTCCCGTTCGGCAACTACGTCGCCATCGGCGCGACGTTGAAGTATTTCAACCTGGCGGGCGGTGACGCCCCCGGCGGGAACGACGGCGGCGTCACGTTCGATCTCGGCATCACCGTGCGGCCGATGCCCGTGCTGTCGGTGGCGGTCGTGGGCAACAACATCCGCAGCCTCGACAACGGCCAGGTGCCCCAGACGGTCGGCTACGGCGTGGCGCTTCTGCCCACGCCGGCGCTGGTGCTGGCGGCCGACGGCCTCACCCGCTTCACGGCCGACAACCAGACCGGCCGCAAAGGGACCTCCGCGATGGTGGGGGCGTCCTATACGCTGTTCGGCAAGATGGGCATCCGCGCCGGCGGCGGGTACGACGCCGCCACGGGGAACGGCTATGCGACCCTGGGGTTGTCGGCAATCTCCGACATCGGGGCGCTGGACGGCGGCGTGCGCCAGGACCTGTTCCGCAGCCAGGACGACGCCGGCGTTTTGCGGCCGCGCGAGACGGTGGTTGGACTCAGCTTGCGGCTGTTCATTCCGGCCTCCCAGACCAACCAGGACCCGTCCTCTTTCGCCAACGAGCAACAGCAGTGACCGCGTTGACGGAGCTGGGCTTGGCCCAGCGGAGTCGTCGCGGGAGGTCCAAGGAACCCTCCCAGGGTTCCTGTCTGATTGGGAACCTTTCAGCTCGGCCGGTGTCCGTAATCCCGTGGAAGCGGCTCTCCGCCTGGGTCGCGCGCGGGCGCGTTCGCGGGTTCCGTACGAGATGAGCCTGGCCGAACGCCTCCTCATCGGTCGCCTGAAAGAGCGCGATCCGTCGGCGTTCGAGGAGATCGTGCGTCGCTACGGGGACAAGGTGTTCAACCTGGTCTACCGGATGCTCGGCAATCGGCACGAGGCCGAGGACATCACGCAGGAGGTGTTCATCACCGTCTTCAAGACGGTCGACACCTTCCGGGGCGAGGCGAAGTTCACGACCTGGTTGCTGCGGATCGCCGCCAACCAGAGCAAGAACCGGATCAAGTACCTGTCGCGCCGGCCGACCGACAGCGCGGAGATCGACGAGGCGGGGGGGCCGCCGCCGGGCGTGGCCGGGACGCCGGGTCCCATCGCGCACGGCCAGATCGACGGCCCCGACATCCTGATGGAAGCGGCCGAGCTGGAGTCGCTGATGCAGAAGGCCATCGCCAGCCTGGACGAGGAGCACCGGCTGCTGGTGATTTTGCGTGACGTCGAAGAGCTGTCGTATCAAGAGATAGGCGAGATCACCGGGTTGCCGGAAGGCACGATCAAGTCGCGCCTCCATCGGGCGCGGATGGCCATCAAAGAAGTGCTGGACCGGCACACGCGCTGAGGACGGCAGCAGCCCCGATCGAGACCTCATGGACCACGGACAGGCGCAGGACGATTTTTCCGGCTACGTCGAGGGGACGCTGCCCGAGGCGGCGCGCGTCGAGCTCGAGCAGCACCTGGCCGTGTGCATCCAGTGCCGGACCGAGCTGGCCAAGTTCAAGCAGACGCTGGGGTCGCTGGGCCGCCTCAAGCTGACGGCGCCGCCCACGTTGCTGAGCGACGTCAAACAGCAGATCTACCGCCGGTCGCGCGGGCGCTTCTTCGCGCCGAGGTGGAAGCTGTTCGGGCGGATCCCGTTCGAGTGGATCTCGCTGGCCACCATCATCGCGATGCTGGTCTATTACCTGGCGGTCCTGCACGGCAGTCCGACCGGCGTGCGCCCGGCGCCGTGAGTCGGAGGCGGAGGCGGACGTGTACGTCCGCGACAACGTCAGCGAACACGAACACGACTACGTTCGCGATCACGTCTACGACCACGTACACGTTTGGGCGTTGGTAGGGACGTGGTCGTGGCGGGGGGATTCAGACGACGTAGCAGAGCAGAACCTTGAGGTACTGGCCTTCGCCGAAGCCGGGGGGCAACAGATGGTCCGAGGCCGGGCCGCGGCGTTCGAAGACCCGGACCTCGCGGCCCGACTGCTTGGCGCCGGCGGCGACGATGCGTTCGAAGGTCTCCGCGTCGACGTTCTGCGAGCAGGAGCAGGTCACCAGGATCGCGCCCGGTGCGGCCGCCTGCATCGCCAGCGCGTTGAGGCGCTCGTAGCCTTTTCGGGCGGCGTCCAGGTCCTTGCGGGCGCGCGCGAACTTGGGCGGGTCGACGACGAGCAGGTCGAACGAGCGTGGCGTCGCCGTCTCGAGGAAGCGGAAGGCGTCCGCCTCGACGGCCTCGATCGTGACACCGTTCTTCTCGGCGTGCGCCAGCGTGCGCGCCACCGCGCGCGCCGAGCTGTCGACGGCCGTCACCGACGCCGCCCCGCCGCGCGCGGCCGCCAGCGAGAAGCCGCCGGCGTAGGCGTACAGATCCAGCACGCGCGCGCCGCGCGCCAGCGCCCCCACGCGCGCCCGCGTCTCGCGCTGGTCGATGAACATGCCGGTCTTCTGTCCAGACAGCGGCTCGACGTCCAGCGCGATGCCGTCCTCGCGCACCTCGACGGTCCCGCGCGACTGCCCGCGCGCGACGCGCGAGCCGGCGGCGAACCCCTCCAGCTCGGCGTAGGAGGCGGGCGCGATCTCGAAGATCGTCGTCACGCCCAGCTCGGCCTCCAGCGCGTCGTAGATGAAGTTTCGGTTCGCCGAGATCCCCAGCGTCGTGATCTGCGCGACCGCCGTGTCCGCGAAGACGTCGACGACCAGCCCGGGCAGATCGTCCCCCTCGCTGTTGATGAGCCGGTAGACGTTGGTGCGCTCCGACGGGAGCCCCAGCCGGGCGCGCACCGCCCGGGCCCGCGCGACGCGCGCCCGGAAGAACGCGGCGTCGACGGCCTCGTCTGCGCGCGTGCACAGCCGGACCGGGATCTGCGACCGCGGGTTGTAGAACCCGCGCCCGATGAACCGTCCGTCGTGATCGACCAGCGCCACGACGTCACCCGGCTCGGGCTTGCCCTCCACGCGATCGACGCCGTTCGCGTACACCCACGGGTGTCCGAACCACAAGGGCCGCGCCCGGCCCTGCCGAAGAACCACTCTCGCTGTAGGCATCAGTCGTTTCCGTTTCGCCGGTAGACGTTGGCGTCGATGCCATAGCGCTGGATGCAGCGCCACACCACCGCGTACTGCCGCTTCAGGCGCCGCGCGACCTCCGCGACGCTGCCGCCGCACTCGGCCAGCTCCGTCTCCAGCTCTTCCCGGGTCGGGGCCGGGCGCCGCGTGCGGGCGGTCCCGCCGGCGGACATCGGCACGCGCACGCGACCGGTCTCGCCGTTCAGCTCGGCCGGCGGCTCGTGATCGACGATGGTGTCGTCGAAGCGCTGCCCCTCCGGCTGCACCTGCCCGGCGATGGCCGGCGGCAGATGGTCGAAGCCGATGGTCGGCGAGCTGCGCGACAGCACCTCGGCCTCGGTGATCACCTTCACCAGCTCGCGCACGTTCAGCGGCCAGTCGTACAACATCATGGCCTTGAACGCGTCGGCGTCGAAGCTGCGCCCGTCGGTGACGTCGCGCAGGAAGTGCGCGCAGAGACGCCCCAGGTCCTCGATGCGCTCGCGCAGCGGCAGCAGCCGGATCGGCTGCGCGCCCAGCCGGCCGAGCAGCGCCTCTTGCACGTGTCCGCCCTTGTCCAGCGCGACCCGGCTGGTCGCCGCCACGATGCGCACGTCGGCCTCGACGACGCGGGTGGAGCCGAGCGGCGAGAACCGCTTGTCCTGCAGGAAGCGCAGCAGCTTGGCCTGCAGCTCGATGGGCATGTCGCCGATCTCGTCCAGGAACAGCGTTCCGCCGGCGGCCGCCTCGACCAGACCCACCTTGCGCGCCTGCGCCGTCGAGTGCGCGCCCTTCTCGTAGCCGAAGAGCTCGCTCTCGACCAGCTCGCGCGGGATGGCCGCGCAGTTCACGGCCACCAGCGGGCCCGCGCGGCCGGACAGGTCGTGAATGGCCCCCGCGTAAACTTCCTTTCCCACGCCCGTCTCGCCGACCAGCAGGATCTCTGCGCCGGACCTGGCCAGCCGCCGCAGCCGCGAGTTCGTGGCCGCCATCAGCGGCGACAGCGTCGGGACGGGAGTCAGCGGTTTTTGCGCGTCCTCCTCGACCGCCTCCAGCTCGGGCGCCGTGTACAGGCGAAAGACCAGAACGTGCGAGCCCAGGAACAGGATCGCGCCGTCGCGCAGCGGCGTGGGCGTCGTGATGCGCTGCCCGTTCACGAAGGTCCCGTTGGTGCTCCCCAGGTCCTCGACCACGAACAGGTCCGGACGATCGGTGGCCCGCTGGATTCGCGCGTGCTGCCCGGACACGGTGCCGTCCGGCAGCGTCAAAGTGGGGCGCATCCCGCTGCCCGCCCGGCGGCCGATGTCCAGCGTCAGATCCGCGACAGGCTGGATGCGCGGGCGCCGCAGGGTGTCGGGCGACGCCCCGTCCCCGACCACGACGACGGCGCCGATCCGCATGATCTCGCGCGCGGCCGCGCTGCGGTAGGGGGCGGTCCTCGTGACCACGTTGTTTTCGGGCGGCATCGCGGATAAACCTACAGGTCCGGAAACAGGAAGGTATACAACGGGCGTGGTCAGTTGAGGGATGCGGCGTGAGACAGGACGAAGCGCGAGGTGCCCCTGAGGACACCGAGGTCGAGGAGCAGAAGCGCGAGGTGGAGCATACCCGGCTGACCTCCAGCACCAGCCGAGCCGTTCAGTTCGTCGAGCTGCACCCCGGCGCGGTGCTGGGCGGACGGTATCAGATCGAGGCCACCTTGGGACAGGGTGGCTCGGGCACGGTCTACCGCGCATGGGATCGGGTCCTTGGAGAAGCCATTGCCGTCAAGGTGTTACGCCCCGACCGGGCCGCCGAGCGGAGCTGGATCAAGCGCCTGGCGCGCGAGGTGAAGCTGGCGCGGGTGATCCGCCACCCCAACGTCTGCCGCATCTTCGAGCTGGGCCACGCCGACGGACATTGGTTCCTGACGATGGAGCTGGGCGCCGGCGGTACGCTGCGCGATCTGCTGGACGACAAGAAAACCGTCCAGCGGCCGCTGGCGGAGCGGCTGGCCGACGCGCGCTCGATCTGCGCGGGGCTGGCGGCAATTCACGCGGTCGGGATCATCCACCGCGACGTCACGCCGGCCAACGTGCTGCGCCTGGCGGACGGGCGGCTGGTGCTGTCGGACTTCGGCCTGGCGATCCCGATGACCGCCAACACCACGGTTCACGGCGGCACCCCGAACTACATGCCGCCCGAGACGCTGCTGGGGTCCCGCGGCGATCAGCGCTCCGACGTCTGGCAGCTGGGCGTCATCCTGCACGAGGTGCTGTTCGGCGCGCGCCCGACGTTTCATCACGAGGGCGACGCCGCCAAGATGCGCTGGCCGCTGCCCATCGAGGCGTCGTCCGTCGAAGAGGAGCTGGCTCGCCTGTGCGCCGACTGCCTGGCGTCCAACCCGGCATCGCGACCCGCGACGGCCATGGTCGCGGCGGGGCGGCTGGCGGCGGCCGAAGGGGCGCGCCCCCGCCGATTGGTGCAGCGAGTTTGGTTGCGGGCCCGCGGCATCGCGCGCCGGCAGCGCCGGCTGGCGTCGGTCGCCGCGGCGGCGCTGTGCCTGGTCGGCGTCGTCCGCGCCGTGCAGCTCACCGAGCGCCCGCGCCTGTGCCGGGCGGCGGACGAGCGCCTCGACGGCGTCTGGGACATCGAGACGAAGGCCCGCGTCCGGCAGGCGTTCGATCAGACCGGCAAGGCCTACGCGGCCGACACGTTCTGGAGCGTCGACCGTCTGGTGCAGGATTACCTCGCGCGCTGGGGCGGCATGTACACGGAGGCGTGCGAGGCGACGCACGTGCGCGGCGAGCAGTCCGAAGAGGTGCTGGACCTGCGCATGGGTTGCCTGCGCGAGCGACTGGACGGCGTGAAGTCGCTGACGCAGCTGCTGGCCCACGCCGACGGCGCCGTCGTCGACAACGCAGTGGCGGCGGCCAGCGCGCTGGCCTCGCTGGAGCGTTGCGCGGACCCGCGGCTGCTGCGCAACGTGCTGCCGCCGCCGGACGACCTGGCGACACGCGAGCAGGTCGCGAAGCTGCGCGCCGGGATCGGTGACGCCAAGGCCCTGCACGACGCCGGCGTCGAGCGGCTGGCGCTGGTCAAGCTGCGCGAGCTGGTCGCGGACGCGCGGCGCGTTCACTATCCCCCCGTCGAGGCCGAGGCGCTGCTGCTGTTCGGCGAGGTCGCCTCGCTGACCGGTGACAACGACACCGCGTACGGCGTCTTCAAGGAGGTCCTGCTGCGGGCCGAGGCCGCGCGCTACGACGAGGTCAAGGCCGAGGCGCTCGTGTACCTGGTGCTGGCCGCCGGCCGCCGCGGCCGATACGAGGAAGCCGACGACTGGGCGGGGCAGGCCGACGCCACGCTGCAGCGGATCGGCGGCCACGACCAGATGCGCGCCTGGCTGGAGATGCACGTCGCCGTCAACCGGCGGCTGCAGGGGCGGTTCGAGGAGGCGCTGGCGCACGACCGCCGGGCGCTGGAGCTGAAGCAGCGTTCGGGGGCCAGCCGCGGCGAGATCGCGCGCAGCCTCAACAATCAGGCGGTGATCCTTCAGGACATGGGGCGCGCGCAGGAGGCGGTCGCGCTGTTCCACCGCGCGGTGAACGATCTGACGCAGGAGCTGGGCGCCGAGCATCCGCTGGCGGCGACCTTCATGGCCAACGAAGCCGAGAGCCTGGACCAGCTGGGGCGCCGCGAGGAGGCGCGCGCCACGTATCGACGCGCGCTGGCGATCGAGGAGCGCGGCTACGGCCCCGAAAGCACGAACCTGGCCTACCCGCTGACGGGGCTCGGCGTCAGCTACCTCTCCGATCACCAGCCTGCGCAGGCCGTCGCTCCGCTGGAGCGGGCGCGGCGCATTCGCGAGGCGCACGAGAGCGACCCGCTGCTGCTCGCCGACACGAACTTCGCGCTGGCGCGCGCACTCTGGGAGGCGGGGCAGGATCGCAACCGGGCGTTGCGTCTGGCCGAGGACGCCGGCAAGGCCTACGGCCAGAAGCCGACCTTCGCCGCCCGCGCGGCCGAAATCGACCGCTGGCTCGACGAACGCACCCGCGGCTAGCGGAGGGCGCCGCTGGCGGTTCTCGGGACGACGTGACCGCCGCCGGCGCGGCCCAGGATGCGGCCGGCGTGGAAGACGACCTCGCCGCGGCGGATGGTCGTGCGCGGCCAGGCCCGCAGCTCGCGCCCGGCGTAGACGGTGTGGCCGGCGCGTGAGAACAGATCGGCGTCCTGGATCGTGCGGCGCCCGCCCGTCTCCCAGATGACGAGATCGGCGTCGGAGCCGACGGCGATGGTCCCCTTGCGCGGGTACAGGCCGAAGAGTCGGGCGGCGTTCGTGGACGTCAGCGCCACGAACCGTTCCAGCGACAGGCGCTCGGTCACGACCGCCTCCGTGAAAAACAACGGCAACATCGTGTCCAGCTCGGCGACGCCCGGGCGGGGGTGGGCGACGTCCAGCTTCGGATCCAGCTTCAGCGCGCGCGTCCAGGGGGCGTGGTCGCTGGCCAGGGTGTCGATCGTTCCGTCCTGAAGGCCGCGCCACAACGCCTCGCAGTCGGCGCTGGCGCGCAGGGGTGGCTGGGCGACGAACAGCGGTCCGTCGGCGCCGCGGTACTTCTCGTCGGTCAGGTACAGATAAAGCGGGCGCGTCTCGACGAACAGCGGCAGCCCCTCGGCGCGCGCCGACGCGCAGGCCGCCAGCGCCGCCGCCGACGAGACGTGCACGATGTACGTGGGGGCGCCCGTGGCGCGGCACATCGCGATGGCGCGGTCGACGGCGATGGCCTCGGACGCCACCGGCCGGCTCTCCGCGAAATGCTCCATCGCCGTGTGGGCGCGCGCGGTGAGGACCGCCGTGCAGCACTCGATGGTCGCCAGGTCCTCGCAGTGGATCAACGTCATGCCGCCCGCCTGGCCGGTGGCGCGCATGATGTGCGCGAAGTCGCGCGCCCCCGCCTCGAACGACGGGAAGCACATGAAGATCTTCACGCTCGACTGCCCCGCCGCCACGGCCGGCGTGACCTCCGCCAAAATTTGCGCGTTCGGCGTCAGAATGACGGCGTGGAAGAAGACGTCGGCGATCGCTTGCTGCGCGACCAGCACCGACTCGGCGCGCACGCGGTCGGCGATCGTCTCCCAGGGCAGGACGTACGACATGTTGCCGACGGTCGTGATCCCGCCGGCCAGCGCGGCTTCCGACCCGCTGGTGTAATCGTCGACCCAGTCGGGCTCGTTGGGGTCCAGGCGCTCGACGTTGAGGTGCACGTGCGGGTCGACCCCGCCCGGCAGCACGAACCGTTCGGTCGCATCGATGTCGGTGGCGGCCGGCGCCGTGATCGGCCCGCCGATCTGCACGACACGGCCGTCGGAGATCCCCAGGTCGACGCGCTGGCGCCCCTCCGCCGTGACGACCGTGCCGCCGCGCACCACCAGGTCCAGCCGGCGTTCGGTCATCGGTCCCCGTTCATCGGCGGGTGGTCGGTTCCCCCTTGAGCCGCAGCTGCGTGTTCTTCAAATTGTTTTTGGCCAGGCGCGTGTGCGGGTGGCCTGCGCCCAGGGAGCGCTGGAAGCTGCCGCTCGCCCGGCGGAAGAGGGCGGCCGCTTCGCGCAGCCGGCCGGCCTGCTGGTGCAACACCGCCAGGTTGTTGACCGTGAGGGCCAGGTCGGCGTGGTCGGGGCCGAGCTTGCGCTCGAGCACGCGGATCGCGTGGGCGTACAGGCGGGCCGCCACCGCGACCCGGCCGCGCTGCTGCTCGACGGCCGCCAGCCCGGCCTCGGCGAGGCCCGCTTCCAGGCTGCCGCGGCCCAGGTGCCGGCCGAAGATCGCCAGCGCCCGGCGGTAGAGGCGCGCCGCCTCGGCGTAGCGGCCGCGCGCTTCGACCACCGCCGCCAGCGCGGCGACGTCGGCGGCCACGACCGGGTGCCCCGCGCCCAGGACCGCCTCCCGCAGCGTGACGGCCCGGCGCGCGTGGGGCTCCGCCTCGGCGAAGCGGCCGCGCGCGTGGGCGATGCCGCCCAGGTTGTGGTGCAGCGTCGCGCGCGCCTGTGTGTCCCGGCGCGGGAGCAGCGGCGCCGCCTGCTGGTACAGCGCGGCGGCTTCCGCGTATCGCCCCTCCGCCTTGCGTAGCACGCCCAGATTGTTGAGGGCGGTGGCCACCAGAGGGTCGCGCGTGCCCAGGCGACGGGCGGCGGCCAGCGCCGCCTTGTTCAGCCGCTCGGCGTCGCGCAGCGCGCCCCGCGCGCGCTGGACGCCGGCCAGCGCCAGACGGGCCTCGATGGCCAGGCGGGTGAAGTCGGGGTGGCGGCCGGCGCGCGCCAGGATCGCCAGCGCCCGCCGGTGGCAGGTGGCCGCCTCCGTCAGCTGGTCGCGCGCCTCCAGCGCGCGGCCCAGCTCGACCAGCGCGTTCGCCAGGTCCGGGCTCTGCGCGCCGTCGGCGCGCGTGAACCCGGCGACGGCGCGGCGCCCGTCGCGTTCGGCGGCGGCAAAGCGCCCCGCGACGCGGTGGACGATCGCGCGCTCGTGCGCGGCGATGGCCCGGGCCAGGACGGTTTCGGTGTCGGTGCGGGGGATGGCTGCCTCCGGCCCGCCATTGTACCGTCGGCGGTGAGATGTCGAAGCGGACCTTCCTCGCGCCGGAGGTGATCCAGACCTCCGCGATGGACTGCGGGCCCGCGGCGCTCAAGTGCCTGCTGGCGGGCTTCGGCATCCCGGTCGCGTACGGCCGCCTGCGCGAGGCGTGTCAGACCTCCGTCGACGGAACCTCGATCGACACGCTGGAGGTGCTGGCCCAGACCCTGGGGCTGGACGCCGAACAGGTCATGCTGCCCGTCGATCACCTGCTGTTGCCCGAAGCCAACGCGTTGCCGGCCATCGTCGTCGTCCGCCTGCCGTCGGGGCTGACCCACTTCGTCGTGGTCTGGCGGGCGCACGGCGGCTTCGTGCAGGTGATGGATCCTGCGCGCGGCCGCCGGTGGGTGCGCCGCGCGTCGTTCCTGCGCGACGTCTACCGGCACCGGCAGATCGTCCCCGCCGACGCTTTCGCCGAGTGGGCGAGCAGCGACGGCTTCACGACGCCCCTGGGACGCCGGTTGCGGGCGCTGGGGGTGGCCGACCCCGACGCGGCGGTCGCCGCGGCGAAGGGCGCCGGCGACTGGCGGGCGATCGCGGCGCTGGACGGGGCCGCGCGGACCGTGACCGCGCTCTGCGAATCGGGCGCCGTCTCGCGCGGTCGCGAGGCCGATGGGTTGGTCGCGGCGCTGTCGTCGGCGCCGGCCGATGCCACCGGGGGACTCTACGCCTTCGCCACGGCTGCCCCGGCGGCGGAGGACGGCACGCCGCAGGTCGCGGTCCAGGGTGCCGTGTTGCTGCACGTCGGGGACGCCGGCGTTCTGGACGAAGCCGCGCGGCGCGCGTTGCCGCTGGAGTTGCAGGCGGCCGTCGACGAGCACCCGCCGCGCGTCGCCGGCCAGCTGTGGTCGGTGGCGCGGGCGGCGGGTGCCGGGCGCCTGATCGCGCTGGTGGGGGGCCTGATCGTGGCGGGCCTGGGCGCCGTCGCCGAGGGGCTGCTCTTCCGGCGCGTGGTCGATGCGTTCGCCGGCGGCGTACCCTCCCGCGCCGGAGCGGGCCCGGGCGTCACGACGCTGCTGGCGCTGCTGGTCCTGATCGCGGCGCTGGCGGGCGTCGAGTGGCCGCTGGCGCGCGGCCTGCGCCGCACCGGCGCACGCATCGAGGAGGCGCTGCGGGCGCTCTACCTGCGCAAGATCCCGCGCCTGCCGGACCGGTACTTTCAAACGCGGCCCGTGTCGGACATGGCCGAGCGCGCCCACCTCCTGCACCGGCTGCGCGCGCTGCCGGCGCTGGTCGGCGACGCGGCCCGCGTGGCGCTGGAGATCGTGGTGATCGGCGCCGGGCTGTGCGTCCTGGACCGTGCGGGCTGGGCGCTGGCGCTGGTGGCGTCGTCGCTCGCCATCCCGCTGCTGGCGCAGCCGGCCCTCGCCGAGCGCGACTTGCGGATGCGCAACCACGCCGGCGCGCTGGGGCGCTTCTACCTGGACGGCTTGCTGGGGCTGGTCGCGGCGCGCATCCACCGCGGCGAGGCGGCGCTGGCCCGCGAGCACCGTGACCGCCTGCTCGAGTGGGGTCGCGCCGCGCGCGGCGCGCTGGCCGCGGCGCTGGCGGCCGAGACCACCCAGTCGGTGGTGGGAGTCGGCCGCGGTGCGGCGCTGCTGCTGCGGGTGTTCGCGCGCGGCGCCGGCGGCGCATCGGGGCCGGCGGATCCGGGGACGATCCTGCTCATCGTCTACTGGTCGCTGTCGTTGCCGGCCCTCGGGCAAGAGCTGTCGACGGCCGTCCAGCAGCTGCCGGCGCAGCGCAATCTGACCCTGCGGCTGCTGGAGCCGCTGGGCGCGCCCGAGGACGCGGCCGCCGGCGATGCGTCCGCGGCGCTGGACGGCGCGGCCGGCGTGCGCATCCAGCTGTCGGGCGTGCGGGTGGTGGCGGGCGGGCACGAGATCCTGCAGGTCGACGACCTGGCGTTCGCGCCCGGCGAGCACGTCGCGATCGTCGGCCCCTCGGGAGCCGGCAAGTCCAGCCTGGTGGGACTGCTGCTGGGCTGGCACCGTGCCGCCGCGGGTGACGTGCGCGTCGACGGCGCGCCGCTGGCCGGGGGAACCATCCAGGCGCTGCGTGACCGCACGGCCTGGGTCGATCCGTCGGTGTACCTGTGGAATCGGTCGCTGGCCGACAACCTCACCTTCGGCCGCGCCGACGCGCCGGCGGCCGGCGATCGCGAGCTGGAAGCGCTGCTGGACGCGGCCGAGCTGCGCGGCGTCGCGGCGCGGCTGCCAGGGGGGACGGCGACCGCCCTGGGCGAGGCGGGCGGTCTGGTCTCGGGGGGTGAGGGGCAGCGCGTGCGCTTCGGCCGCGCGCTGGCGCGGAAGTCCCCCCGGCTGGTCGTCCTCGACGAGCCGTTCCGCGGGTTGCCGCGCGATCGCCGCGGCTCGCTCATGCAGCGGGCGCGCGACCGCTGGCGGGACGCGACGCTCCTCTGCGTCACGCACGACATCGCCGAGACCGCCGCCTTTGCGCGCGTGCTGGTCGTGGAAGGCGGGCGCGTCGTCGAGGACGGGCCGCCACACGCGCTGCGCGCGCGGCCCGATTCGCGCTACACGGCGCTGGCCGAGGCCGAGCAGCGGGTTCGCGACGCGGTCTGGGCGGACCCGGCCTGGCGCCGATGGCGCGTGGAAAACGGGCGCGTGACGGACGGGTCGGCGTGACGGGCGCGGCTGCCGACTTCGCGGATTGCGCCTGGCCGCTGGACGCGGGCGCCGAGCTGACGCAGGCCCTCGCCCGTGCGGCCGGGATCCGCCGCCTGGGTCCCTCCGAGCGGTTCGAGGTCTCGTACGAGTCGGTCGCCCCGGCGCTGGGCGGACGGGCGCGGGTTCCGGTGCCCTCGGTGCTGCGCGCGGGTCCCGGGGCCGGACAGTTGCTGGCGATCGTCGGCTATGCGGGCTCGCGGGTGCGGCTTCTGGCGCCCGGCGGCGGCCTGGTCCAGCGGGACGCGGCCGCGCTGGCCGCCTGGCTGCGCGCGCCCAGCGAGGCGCGCGTCGGTGGCGACGTGGCCGCGGC
>CAZPUH010000907.1:0-5720 GCA_964589215.1 uncultured Myxococcales bacterium
CCACCGGTCGCCACCGCGCCCGCGGCGGCGGCACCCGCGCCCGCACCGCCGCCCCCGGACGTCGCCAAAGAGGCTGCGGCCGATTCACCGCCGCCGGCCGCCAACACCGAGAAGGCGGCGGCCCCTGCCCCAGCCGCTCCAGCGGGGGCGACCGTCGATGCGGCGACGTCTGGCGCGGCTCCGCCCACCGGCCCGGCCAAGGGGACGACGACCGCCGAAGCCGAGCCCGAGCCCGAAGAGGACACCCCGCCCTCCGAACAGGGCGGCGACGCGGACACGTCTTCCGGCGGTCACGCGCGCGGCAAGGGGAGACCGCCGCAGTTCCCGGTGCTGATCAAGAGCGACCCGGAAGGATCCCGCGTGGCCACGGGGCGGCACCAGTTCGGAACGACGCCGCTGACGCTGAAGCTGCGGCCGGGAAACTCCTACGACCTGACCTTCAGCCGTCCCGGCTACGCCCCGCTGGAGCGGCACTACCGCTTCGAGGCGTTCGCGCCGCAAACGCTACGCGTGACGCTGAAGAAGCTGCCGGAGGCGCACAAGCCCGGCGCCGCGGCGACGACCACGCCGGCCAAGCCGGCGCCGCCGCCTGCGGCGAAGTCATTCTTCTCGCGCTGAGAGCAGCAGCTCCGTCAACGCGCGTCGAGCATGAGACGCAGCATCTCGATGGCGGCGAGACGGCCCATGATCCGCCGCAGCTCACCGAGCTCGACGAACGAGTGCACCACGCCCGCTTGCCCGCCGGCCGACGCCCGCGAAGTCGCCCGGCCCGATTCGTCCATTCCCGTTTCCGTTCCGCGCGCGTCGTTCATGTGACCATCCTCCTGGCGAGCCGGCGGCGAGCCGTTCCGAGGCAACGTGCAGAGGGCTAGCGCGCCACCCTTCGATGCGCCGCCCTGTATTCCGACGATGTCAGTCGTTCGACCGTTTGGCCAAGGCGATCGACCTCGATCGGCTTCCGCATGCATTCGAATCCCGCCTGCCGTCCCAGCCGGCGGAGCTGCAATTCGCGATCCGAGCGCGCGGTGACCAGCAGGATCGAGCAGCCGGGGCGGGAGCGGCGCAGCCAGCGAATCAGCTCGAGCCCGTCCATGCCCGGCATCTCCAGATCGGTGACCACGAGGTCGGCCGGAAAGGTGGCGAGCACCTCGCACGCGCACCGGCCATTCGCCGCGACCATGACGTCGTACCCTGCGTCCGAGAAGTAGTCGCGCAACAGCTCACGCGTCAGGTCGTCGTCGTCGACCAGCAAAATGCGTGAACGCTGCACACTGTCCATGACCGAGAGACGATTGCAAGCCGCGCACCAACACTTACAGTGGGCTTCCTAGAAACCCTCAGGGTCCCGGCGACACGGCAGTCGGGCCCGGTAACGTCAGTGTGGCGTCCGGTGACACCCCGCGACCTCAGCCGCGCCGAAACCGCGCGATTACGCCGCCCCGCGGCTGGCACGCAACTTGTTTACTAACGGCTGGACGGGCGGGCGGGCTCCCGGTCCGCTAAACTCTAATTGGAGGGCAGTCATGGATGTCATGGCTGAAGTTGGGTCCTGCTGCGTGGCCGAGGTGATGGGGACCGAGCTGTACACGCTGACGCCAGACACGGTCGTGGCTTCAGCGCGGCGGCTGGCCTTCGAGAACGGAATCGATCACCTGCTGGTGCTCGACAACGGGACCTTGACCGGGATTGTCTGTCGCGAAGACCTGCGAACGGCCGAGCGGACGGCGTTCGTGGGCGAGTGCATGAGCTCGCCTGTCCTCTGCATCGGACCTGATACGACGCTGGATGAGGCCGCGCAGATCATGGTCGAGCAGCACGTGTCGTGCTTGCCGGTCGTGACGGGAGCGTTCCTGGTCGGCATCGTCACGCGAGACGCCCTGGCGACCGTCGGGCTCGCCGGGGAGCGGCGCGCCGCGGCCAAGCTGGTGTGCAGCGCCTGCGGCGCCGATCACGAGGACGACAAGGTCCGCCGCGATCCGCGCTCGGGGGGAATTCCCCTCTGCGTGGACTGCCTGGGCCGCACCTCGGCGAACGCGCTGCGCCGCCAGGCCGACTAGCCGTCAGTCCGATCCTTCACGTCGCTCCATCGGTCCGGATCGCGGGCGTTGTATAAGCGCCCGCGATGCCGGTCAGCCGCGCGGGCGCCAAGCTGGAAGCGGCGCTGAGCCAGTGGAACCTGGCCGGCGCGGTCGCGGGCGCGCGCGCCGTCGACGTCGGTGCGTCGGCGGGCGGCTTCACGGAGGTCCTGCTCGCGCACGGCGCAGCGTCCGTCCTGGCCGTCGACGTGGGCCGCGACCAGCTGCACCCGTCCCTGCGGACCGACGCCCGCGTCACCGTTCTGGAAGAGACGGATTGGCGCCACCTCTCCCTCAACGAAGCTGAGGGGCCGTTCGACTTCTTCACGGTCGATGTGAGCTTCGTCTCAGCTCGTAACATGCTGAGGGGTCTGGCGTTTCGATTACGCCCCGGCGCCCAGGGCGTGGTCCTGGTGAAGCCGCAGTTCGAGCTGCCCGATCGGCAGGTCAAAGGCGGTGAGGTGCGTGACCTGAATCTGCGGCAAGCCGCCGTCGATCGGGTTCGCAAGCGCGGCGAGGCGCTGGGGTTTCGGCTGATCGCCGACATGGACTCGCCGGTCGCCGGGCGCGAAGGGTCGATCGAGATCCTGGCGCACCTGACGTTCGAGGGGCGTTCGGACCGCCTCCCGGCCCCGGGCGAGCGCCGCCCGCACCAGCCCCGCACCCGACGGTCCTCAGCGGGACCGGAAGCCCTGCGCTGGTTCGCCGTCGTGGCCCCCGGGCTGGAGCCGGCCGCGGAGCGCGAGGTGCGCGCGCTGGAAGGTGTCGAGGACGTCACCGCGATCCCGGGCGGCGTCGAGTGGACGGCGCCGGCGCTGGGCGGGTTGGAGGCGAACCTGTGGCTGCGCACCGTCACGCGGGTCGTCGCGCGCGTCGGCAGCGTCGAGGCGCGCGAGTTCGGCAAGCTGCGCCGGCGCGCGGCCGGGCTTCCCTGGGATCGGTTCCTGGCCCGCGGCGCCACCGTCAGCATCCGCGCCAGCGCGACGCGCTCGCGCCTCTACCACACCGGCGCGCTGGTCGAGACCGCCGCGCTGGCGATCGCGGACGCCGTGCCGGGCGTTCGCGTCGCCGCCAAGGACCAGGACGAACCGGCGGCGGCGGTCCTGGTGCGCGGCGAGGCGGACCGCTTCACGTTCAGCGTCGACGCCTCGGGGGAACGGCTGCACCGGCGCGGCGCGCGCATCGAAGTGGGCGCGGCGCCCATGCGCGAGACGCTGGCGGCCGGCCTGCTCGCGCTGGCGGGGTGGGATCCCGGTCAACCGCTGTGCGATCCGGTCTGCGGCGCCGGCACGATCGCGATCGAGGCGGCGTTGCAGGCGGTCGACCGCGCGCCCGGGCTGGATCGCGAGTTCGCGCTGGAGGACTGGCCGCTGTTCGCGGCGACCGGCGAGCTGGCGGCCGCGCTGCGCGAGCGGGCCCGCGCGCGCGTGCGGCCCGGCGCCCCGGCGCCAATCGCCGCGTCGGACCGCGATCCGGCCGTCATCGAGAGCGCCATCCGGAACGCCACGCGCGCCGGCGTGGCGGAACAGATCGCGTTCGCGTGCCGGGACCTCGGTGACGCGCGCCCGGCCTCGGAACGCGCGGGGTTGGTGATCGCCAATCCACCGTACGGGCGGCGGCTGGGCGATCCGCGCGCCGCCGTGCGCGTCTACCGCGATCTGGGGCGCCTGCTGCGCGCTCACTTTCGCGGCTGGCGCGCGGCCGTCGTCGTGCCGGCGCGCCTGCCGGGCGCGGGCGAGGCCCTGCGGCTCACGCTGCCCGAGCACCACCGCCTGCGAAACGGCGGCTTGCCCATCGAGCTGCGCGTCGGCGCGATCACTTGAGCGGCAGCTCCAGCTGCCCGACCGTGGGCGCGCGCGCCGGCTTCGCCGGAAGCTTGGGCGCCTCGGCCACCGACCGGGCGGTGTCGCCCATCGCGGCGTGCGGCAGGAAGCCGTGTCGCGCGGCGGACGTCTCGAACAGCGACTGGATCGCCTGGGCGTAGGTCCCCTCGCCCCGCCCGCGGACCCCGAACCGCGAGTCGTAAAGCTGGCCGCCGCGCGTCTCGCGCACCCGATGCAGCACCCGGTCGGCCGAGAGCGGCAGCGCCGCGCGCAGGCGCTCCTCGAACACCGCCTTCACCGATCCGGGCAGCCGCAGCAGCACGTGACCGGCAGACCGCGCGCCCGCGTCGTGCGCCGCCTTCAGGATGCGCGGGATGTCCTGATCGTTGAGGCCGGGGATGATCGGCGCGACGTTCACGCCGACGGAGATCCCGGCGCGCGCCAGCTTTTCAATCACGCGCAGCCGCCGCGCGGGCGCCGGGACGTACGGCTCGATCGCGCGCGCCTTCTCGGCGTCCCAGAACGGAATGCTGACCGTGACGTGCGCCGACGCGACGGCGCCGAGGCTGGCCAGCACGTCGACGTCGCGTTCGACCAGCGCCGACTTGGTGATGATGGCGGCGGGGTTGGCGCGTTCGACGCACACCTCGAGGCAGCCGCGCGTCAGCCGGTACGACGCCTCCAGCGGCTGGTAGCAGTCGGTGACGCCGCTGAAGACGACCGTCTCGCCGCGCCAGCTCTTTCGCGCGAAGGCGGCGCGCAGCAGGGCCGGCGCCTGCGGCTTGACGATGATCTTCCGATCGAAGTCGGTCCCGGCGCCGAAGCTGAGGTACTCGTGCGACGGCCGCGCGTAGCAATACGCGCAGGCGTGAAAGCACCCGCGGTACGGATTGACGCTCCAGGTGAACCCCACGTCCGGGCTGTCGTTCTTGGACAGGATGTTGCGCGTGCCGTCGACGAACACCTCGAGCCGCACCTCTGGAACGCCCTCGAGGTATTCGACTTCCGTCGTGGCCCACGGGTTCGGCGGATTGGAGATCGCCACGGGCCGCACCCCGGAACTCTGTTCCTGAACCGATGTTCAGTCAAGCGCCCGAGCGATCAATCAAGTAGTGTTCCGCGGCTTTTGCCATGGCAGGCCCCCCCGACCCTTCCTCGAACCGATTCGCGCGGTTGGCCGCGCTTCCCCCGTATGTCCTCGCGGCCGTCGACGAGCTGAAGTCGCGGCTGCGCGCGGAGGGGCACGACGTCTTCGACTTCGGCCTCGGCAATCCCGACGGGCCCAGCCCGCGCGCGGTGATTGACCGGCTGACGACCGAAGCGCAGCGCCCCGGCAACCAGCGCTACATGCCGTCGCGCGGCCTGCCCGAAGTGCGGCGCGCGATCTGCGACTGGTACCAGCGCCGCTACGGTCAGACCTTCGACCCCGAGACGGAGGCGGTCGTCACGCTGGGCGCCAAGGAAGGGCTCGCGCACCTGCTGCTGGCCATCGTCGGCCCCGGCGACTGCGTGCTGTCACCGGACCCCTGCTACCCGATTCACCGCTACGGCGTGATCATCGCGGGCGGCGAGCCGGTGCCGGTGGCGACGCGCCCCGGGCTGGACCCGTACGGCGAGATCGAGGCGGCGCTGGCGCGCTCGCCGCGCAAGCCCAAGGGGCTCATCATCAACTTCCCGCACAACCCGACCAGCGCGGTCGTCGATCAGGGCTTCTTCGAGAAGGTCGTCGCGCTGGCCAAGCGCGAATCGCTGTGGGTGATCTCCGACCTGGCGTACGCGGACCTGTTGCACGACGGGCGGCCGGCCCCGTCGATCTTCGGCG